>NZ_QJUG01000302.1 GCF_003426775.1 Allorhizocola rhizosphaerae
CGCGGCGGCCACGGCCTCGCGCGCCCCCCGGGCGATCACCGCATCGCCGTGCACCGCCAGCGCCGCGAGCAGGCCGGTGGCGATCAGCGCGGCCAGCGCCGCCGCCAACAGCAGACCCCGTGCGCTATTGGCACGCCGCCATACGAGCATGAAAGCAAGAGCAGTTATCGGCCGGGTTAGGTTGGCGCGCTCAGGTCACGGTTTGGTCACTCCGAGCGTGAGCTGGTCAAAGGTGCGCCTGCGCACCTCGACCAGATCCCCGCTGCCGCCCGCCCACGCCCACAGCGCGACGTCCCATGCGGAGCTCGCCGCCGACGCCACGGTCATCGGATAGGGGTGCGTGGGCGTCAGCCCCGACCGCTCCCCCACAAACGCGGCCACCAGGCGCTGCAGCTCATGGTTGATCAGCAGATAGGTGCCGATCAGGGACGGCTGCTCCTGCATGAGCGCCATGCGGGTGCGAATCTGGGCGAGCTCCGCCGGATCGGTGAAGTCGAGCTCCTCCAGCACGGCCCGCACCGAGTCGAGCGGATCCTCCTCGGGCGGGCGCTTGGCCAGCCGCTCGCCGAGCAGCGAGATCCGGTGATAGGCGACATCGCCGAACAACACGTGCCGCTTGGACGCGAAGTACCGGAAGAACGTGCGCACCGACACCCCGGCCTCGGCCGCGATCTCCTCGACGGTCGTTTCCTCGTAGCCCTTGCGCCCGAACAGGGCCAGCGCCGCGTCCTCCAGCGCCGCACGCGTCTGCTGCTTGTGCGTTTCGCGGCGGTTGAGGACATGCCCGGGCATCCGACCATCGTAGGCAAACCCACCGCCCCGGGCCGCATGGTCAACTACCGTCGAACTCATGGCCAGTCGATGGTGGCACAACCTGATCGGCGGCGGATCGGTCGTTGCCACCCTGCTCACCGTGGTCTTCGTGCTTCCCGCACTGGACCGGGCCGTGCCCGCCGACCATGCCGCCCCGACCCAGCGCCACGAGATCGGCCTGGGCGTGTCCGTGATCCCGCCGCTTGGCTCGCTGATCGCGAGGCAGAGCCGGTCGCAGTCCGGCGGCTCGATCCTCTTCCTGGTCGGACCGGCGCGCTATGTGGTCGCCGTCGCGCCCTTCGACGGCGACCTTCCCGCCGCGTCGGTGCGGCTCAAAACCAAAATCCAGGGCATGCGGGGGTACCAGGTGACGTCCGCGGAAAGCCCGATACGCACCGACAGCGGGCTGCCCGGCCTCGGCGCCACGTTCAACGCACCCGGGCACAGCGGGCGATATGCCGCGTTCGTCGCGCCGGGGCGGTCGATCGAGGTGACGATCACGGGTGCGGCCCACGACTTCCAGCACGAGCTGCTGAGCATCGACGAGAGCGTGAACTCGATCACGTATGGCGGGGACGGCGAGTGACCGCGCCCGCCTCGGTGCAGCCCACGCCGCGCGCTGCCCATCCGCTCAAGTCGCTGCGGCTGCCCGCGTTCTGGATCCTCGGCGTGGTGTTGGTGGTGTGCACGGTGCGCTTGTTGGACCTGCTGCGCTCGCCACTGGCCCGGTACCCGGTCGCGACGACGGTGGCCGTCCTGCTGTTCGCGCTGTATGCCGTACCGTTCTGGTTATTCATCTCCGCCATGGACTTCCTGGAGCGGGAGCCGCCGTTGTTGTTGGCCACGGCGTTCGCCTGGGGCGCCATGGTCTCCACCACGTCGGCCATGCCCGGCAACCGGGCACTGCTCGATCTGACGGCCAAGCTGGTCTCGCCCGAGTTCGCGATGGCGTGGGGGCCGGCGATCGCCAGCCCGGTCATCGAGGAGCTGATCAAGGCGCTGGGGTTCGTGATGATCGTGCTGGTGGCGCGCAAGCAGATCAACAGCGTGCTGGACGGCATGGTCTACGGCGCGCTGATCGGGCTCGGGTTCCAGGTCGTGGAGAACATCTTCTACGCGCTGAACTCGGTCGAGATGGCCAACTCCGGCGATCAGGTGGGGCCGGTGATCGCGACGTTCTTCCTGCGCGGGTTCCTGGCCGGGCTGTGGAGCCACACCCTGTTCAGCGCGCTGGCCGGAGCGGGCATCGCTTGGTTCCTGGTGCGGACCGACCGGTCGCTGTGGGCACGCTGGGGTGGGCTGGCCGCCGGGCTCGGGCTGGCC
This sequence comes from Allorhizocola rhizosphaerae, assembly GCF_003426775.1. Taxonomy (GTDB): domain Bacteria; phylum Actinomycetota; class Actinomycetes; order Mycobacteriales; family Micromonosporaceae; genus Allorhizocola; species Allorhizocola rhizosphaerae. The sequence continues at coordinate 2,137 of NZ_QJUG01000302.1, forward strand.
TGGGGCATCCACTTCATCTGGAACTCCCCGCTGCTGCTCGACGGCCTGGGCCAGCAGGGCGTGGGCCTGCTGGTCGGGCTGCTGCTCAAGGGCCTGCCCGCGCTGCTGCTCGCGATGGGACTGCTGTTCGTGGCGCGGCACCGGGAGGCCAACTTCTACGTGGACTACCTGGCGCGGCTGCGCGACCCGCGCGTGGCCACGCCCGAGGAGCTGCACACGCTGCGGCACGGGCACCTGCGGGCCGACGCGCGGCGCTATGGCAAGCTGCGCGCGGGCAAGGCCGGCCGGCGCGCGGTGCGGGAGCTGCAGACCGCACAGGCCCGTCTCGCCGTGGAGCTGTCGCGTGCGCCCGTGCCCGCCTGGGACGACCCGATTCTGGCGCACGCCCTGCGGGAGGTGCTCAACCAGCGCCGGCGGCTGCTGTTCCTGGCGCATGAGGAGGCCGTCGCCTCGCCCATGCGCCCGGCAGTCCCCCGCGTGGTGGTCCTGGTCACGACCACGGCGATCGTCCTATGTGTACTAATCTGGAGCGCAATCGAAGCCATGCACGGCGCCTAGCCGGTTGGTTTTGCGTTGATCATGAACTCAGTTCCATCTCGACGACGTGTCGAGGCGTTGGCTTCATGGTCAATCTCGCGCGCTGATCATGAAGTTGGCGTTGCGACACGCCGCCGAACATGAACCTAAGTTCAACGCGTAGGGATGGTGCGCGGGGTTAGGCGTCGGGGGTGTGGCCGCCGTCGCCGCTGACCACCTTGTCGGGGTTGCCGTCCTGGTCAAGGTCGACCATCGTGACGTCCACCTGGCCGTCGCCGTCGGTGTCGAACTGGAACAGGTCGGCCTTGCCGTCGCCGTCGGTGTCGGACACCCACAGGTCGGCCTTGCCGTCGCGGTTGGTGTCGCCGGTGATGAGGTCACGGCGCTCGTCGCCGCGGGTCTCAACGTTCTCTGACATGAAAACTCCCTTATTAGTGGCGTATGCCCAGGCCCGCGTTCGCGAGCGCTTTGACCATCTCAGCTGATTCGGTCAGGCCCACGACGAGTACCCCGTCCGGGCTGAACTGACGCGCCTCCTGAGCAAGTGCGGCGAGCTCATTTTTGTCCTTGACCTCACCGGCCTCGATCTCATAGGCCAGGGTCTTGATCGACGCCTCGTCCAGGCCGGCCGCCTTGAGCTCGTTGCGCACGCCCTCCACCAGGCCCGTGCCGTAGGCGTCCTTCTTGCCGATGAGCACCACCTTGCGGGCGCCGTCCCGCATGATCATGTCGGCGAGCGCTCGGGCCTGCAGCACATCGGACGGTGCGGTGCGGAAGAACAGGTTGTCATCCTCCACCTTGGACAGTGCCGCCGAGGTGGCCGATGGCGAGATCATCACCAGGCCGTGCTTGCGGATCTCGGGGATGGCGTCCGTGGAGACCCCGGAACCGCTGGCGCCGATGAGGACGTGCACGCCCTGCCCCTTGAGCCGGGCGATCTCGGCGATCGCCACGTCCTTCTTGGCCCCGTCTTCGCCGTCGAGCAGCTTGACCGGCTGGCCCAGGATGCCGCCGTTGGCGTTGAGGTCGTCGACCGCGAGCCTGGCGGCGGCGATGCGGGCCTTGCTGCCCGCCTGCTGCTGGTTGGGTTTGGTCATCAGCAGGCCGATGGTCAGCGGCGCGCCCGCCGGCCTGGCTCCGGCGGCGGCGGGCTGCGGTGGGAGTGTTTTGGACACCTCGGATTCGCTGCCCGCGCGCAGGTATTCAGTCTTGCCCGAGTCGAGCTGGTTGGACGATCCGAAGTGGACGGTGCCGTAGCTGGTGGTCGACGGCTCGCCGGCCTCGGTGAAGCCGCTGCGCACGGTGACGCCGCGATAGGCGACGTCCTGCCGGTCCCGGGCCCTCTGCAGGCACTCGGAAACCCCTTGGCACACCGTGTCTCCGGTGGTCACACCCACGATGTGCTTGGCGATGGTCTTCGGGTCGGTGGTGCCGGCGACCTGAGCCGCGAGAGCCGCGATAACCACGGCGTCGTAGGCCTCTCCGGCGTAGTTGTAGTCGGTGAGCCCGCCCGGCGGGACGGCGCTGACGCGGGCCTTGAAGTCGTCGCTGAGCGGGGTCAGCGGGCGGGTGCCCTTCATGCCGGCGAGGAGGCCGGCGTGCTTATCGAACTTCTCACCGAACGGGTTGATCATGTTTCCGTCGGCGCCGTAAAGGTAAGCTCCCAGATACCTATTGTTGGCGCCATCCGTGTTTGGATCGCCACATGCGGTGATGGCTAGGAGCAGGGAAGTGCTGGTGAACAGCGCCAGTGCGCGCGACATTCGCATAGGGGTGCCTCCGTGGCCGGGCGTGCATCTGGCACCTTAGCGTCGGACCCCGGTCTGAGGGAATCTGGGCCAACATCAGGCTTAGACTCTTGTGTGGTTTGGATAGGCTCCTGTTCGTGGCAATCGAACCCGACCAGGCATTCGAGGATGCGGCGCTCGTGCTCGACCAGGCGCTCGCCGACGACGTGGCCGGGGTCGCGGGCACCCTCGCCGAGGTGGTCAAGGGCGACGGCGCCTACCAGGTGGCGCTGTGCCTGGCCGGCGCGATGGCCGGCGACGGCCTGCGCGAAGGCCCGTGGCGGCTGGAGTTTCCGGGGATCGACGAGGCCGACTACGACACCCGATGGGTGGCGCGGTTTGTCAGCGCCTACGTCAACCACGACGATCTCACCGGTGAAGCGCTGTTCGGCGCGGCCGTGGCCGACGGCAAGCTGCCCGAGTGCCTGATGACCCTGGCCGGTTCCACGGCCGCGACCCTACGCCGGCGGTCACATTCTTGACACGCCCGCGATCCTTGCCAGTAGCTGGGTGAGCGGAGTCAGGTCGTTCGCGGTCGGCCGGTCCGGGAGGTTTGCGAGCAGCGTTCTGGCCTCGCCGGAGCGCGTGCCCTCGACCGCGGCGGTCAGGTGACGCCAGCCGGAGGCGAACTCGCCGGGGCGCGACTCGCTGCCGGTGCGAAGGACCGGCAGGACGGTCGTGATGAGGGTGACGTATCCATCGTGAGCGGCTCTGCGCACTGGATCTGTGGCGGTGGGCGGCGGTGGTGATTGCGGTACGGCGTACCCCTCCATGATCGCGGACCCTATCGTGATCCACGCGCGCGTCCTGACCAGGGTTCGTACGATGCGATTATGGACACGATCGTGCGGCGGTACTGGAAGGCGATCGAGGAGCGCGACTGGGATGCGTTGCGCGCCGTTGTGACCGACGATGTGGTCTACGAGCTGCCGCAAAGCCGCGAGCGGGCGCGTGGGCGGGAAGAGCTGGTGCGGTTCGCCGCCGGATATCCGGGAGATTGGCACGTGGCGATCGAACGGAGTCTGGTCGACGGCGACCAGGCGGCGTCCTGGATTACGTTCACATTGGACGGTGCGGTGGCCCCGGGGCTCACGTTCTTTCTGCTCGATGGGGCCGGCCTGATCCGGCAGATCACCGACTTCTGGCCGGAGGAGTTCGAGCCGCCGGCCGAGCGGGCGCATCTGTCGCGTTACTAAGCCGATCAGGTCCGACATCCGACAAAATTGACACGCGCCGGGTGGGTGCGGTCGGTGTGGTGGCGTGACAACCTGAGGTCGTGGCGAAACGGACAAATCACGTAATTGTGGTGGGTGCTGGGTTGGGCGGGTTGGCCGGCGCGCTTCACCTCAGGTCCGCCGGTTACGAGGTGACGATCATCGAGCGGCAGCCCGGCCCGGGAGGCCGGTTCGGTGCCCTGGAGATCGATGGATTCCGTTTCGATGTCGGGCCGGGCGGGGCTCCGGCTTTGCGGGACCTGTCGGCGGTGTTGGGTGTTGTCGGCGAGCGCCTGGACGATTGGGCCGAGGTGCAGGTGCTCGACCCGGTCTGCCGCGCACATTATCCGGACGGCGCGACGATCGATGTGTTCGACGATCCACATCGGACGGCCGAGGCGATCGCGGCGGTGTGTGGCAGGGCGGAGGCCCGTGCCTACCTGCGATGGCGACGGTGGGGGGCGCTGGCCGGGTTGACCGATCCGCGGACGAGACGGCTCTTCGGCGCGGCCGCGCTGTTCGGATATGATCCCATCGGGGAGAGTCGATGTGTGCGCGGTGGCGGTGACGCGTTGGCTCGCATCATGGCGTCCGTCTGCGAAAAACATGGGATTTCCATGTGGTACCGGATGAGGGTTGGAAAGTGGAAGACCGAGCGGGATCGGGTCGTCGCGGTGGTGACCGATGGCGGGGAAAGCGTGCCGGTTGACGCGGTGGTGCTGCCCCGGCGCACGGTCGGGCGGGGCCCGTCATGCTTGATGCTGCACCTGGGCGCGGCGGGTTCGTATGGTCGGATCGCGCGGCGCAACGTGCACTTCGGGCGGGCCTGGCGGCGCAGCAGGCACGAGTTGCTGGTGCGGGGCGAGCTGATGCGGGATCCGACGATCGCGGTGGAGGATTCGGGGGGCGGTGCCTATCGGGTGGCGGTGCCGGTGCCGGATCTGCGCCTGGCACCCATGGATTGGGACGGGATCGCGGCGCGGGCCTACGCCGGCGAGATCGTCGCGACGCTTGAGGCCCGCGGGTATTTAGACTTAGGAATGTCCTTGAGTGTGTCGTACGTGGTCACACCGGCACACTGGGCACGCCAAGGCATGGCCTACGGCATACCGTTTGGCGACTCTTCGCACACGCGACGGCATCCGGCCCTCGCGAATGTGGTGTATTCGGGATCAGGCTTGCAGGGTGGCCGGCGAGCCGCACATTGGATCATGGGGTCTTTATCATGACACGGACAGCGCGCGAATCGATGATGGTTGAATTGGTGGACGAGCGGGGGCAGGCGTGCGGGACCGCGACGGTCGCGCAGGCGCACACCGCCCCCGGCATGCGGCACCGCGCCTTCTCGGTACACCTTTTCGACGCCGGCGGGCGGATGCTGCTGCAGCAGCGGGCGGCGGTGAAGACCCGGTTCGCGCTCCGATGGGCCAACGCCACCTGCGGGCACCCGGCGCCGGGCGAGTCCGTGGTGGCGGCCGCGACGAGACGGTTGGCCGAGGAAATCGGGGTGGACTCGGTGGAGCTCACGGAGGTGGGCGTCTACGGTTATCGCGCGCTGGACGAGGACAGCGGGTTGGTCGAGGACGAATACGACCACGTGCTGCTCGGCATCCTCCCGGAAAACCACGCCCCTGCCAGGCCCGACCCGCAGGAGGTCGCCGGCCTGCGCTGGATCGGCCCGAACGATCTGCTGTCCGAGCTCGCGACCACCCCATCGGCGTTCGCGCCCTGGTTGGCGGGTGTGACGGACGTCGCGCTCGGCAGAACACCCCGATTGGATTTGGCGTAAGGGGGCTGGGTCACATATGCTTTGCGGGCCTCCGGCGGGCCATCGTGCGATGATGGTCAGGCGTCCCCATCGTCTAGCGGCCTAGGACGCCGCCCTTTCAAGGCGGTAGCGCGGGTTCGAATCCCGTTGGGGGCACGAGTTGCGGACTGGTACAGTCTGTGACCGACGCAAGGTCCTGTGGAGCAGTTGGAGTGCTCGCCGCCCTGTCAAGGCGGAGGTCGCGGGTTCAAGTCCCGTCAGGACCGCTTAGTCTTTAAGAGGACTAGTCTTCAACGAGACACGGCCAGGTAGCTCAGTTGGTACGAGCGTCCGACTGAAAATCGGAAGGTCGGCGGTTCGACCCCGCCCCTGGCCACAGCTGCTCGCCCGCCTTCGGCGGGCTTCGCTGTTTGGGGGCTTTTATTCTGCCCCGGGGGCGACCCCCGGGTTCCCCACGATCTGTGGTTGCGCGCCGCGTGCGGGCTTGGCCTGGCCACAGCTGCTCGCCCGCCTTCGGCGGGCTTCGCTGTTTGGGGGCTTTCATTCTGCCCCATGGGCGACCCCCGGGTTCCCCACGATCTGTGGTTGCGCGCCGCGTGCGGGCTTGGCCTGGCCACAGCTGCTCGCCCGCCTTCGGCGGGCTTCGCTGTTTGGGGGCTTTCATTCTGCCCCGGGGGCGACCCCCGGGTT
>NZ_QJUG01000303.1 GCF_003426775.1 Allorhizocola rhizosphaerae
CGCGAGGTGGGGGCGTTCTCGGGGGGTTGCTTGGGGGCGCTGGAAATGCTTGAAGTTGGCACCGCGTCGACAACGGGAAATCCCACGGCAGTACTGCCCGCGCCCCCAAGCAACCCCCCGAGAACGCCTGCCCACTTGCCGTGGGAGGCGCGCCGTCTGGTTCGGGAACCGGTTAGTCGCGCTGCGGGGAAGAGGCCGTGGTGGCGTGCGGGGCGGTGGGGGTGTCGTGGGGAGCGCGTTTCTTGGCCCGGCGCTCGCGGATGATTTCGATAAAGATGGGCAGCGCCGAGATGAAGACGATGACGAAGATGAACGGGAGCAGGTACTTGTCGATTTTGTCGGCGCCGCCGATGGCGGTGACGATCTGCTCGGCGGCGAAGTAAGCGGCGAGCAGGATGCCGTCCACCCAGATGATCGCGCCGATGACGTTCCAGATGAAGAACTGCTTGGCTGACATGCCGAGGACGCCGGCGACCGGGTTCATGAACGTGCGCACGATGGGGATGAAGCGCGCGAGGACGATGGCGCGGCGCGGGCCGAACTTCTGGAAGTAATACTCGGCTTTGGCCACGTATTCCTGGCGGAAGAAGCGCGAGTTGGGCCTGTCGAACAGTTTGCGGCCGTAGCGGGCGCCGAGCCAGTGGCCCAGTTGGGCGCCGATGATGGCCGCGATGGGGCCGCCGATCAACAGGCCGACGATGTTGAGCTGGATGCCTTCGCTGGCGAGGAAGTCCGACGCGAACACCCCGGCGACGAACAGAAGGCTGTCGCCCGGCAGGAAGAAGCCCGCCATGAGGCCGGTCTCCGCGAAGAGGATGAACCACACCCCATACACGGCGAAGGACCCGAAGAGCCTCAGCCAGTCCATGGGGTCGATCGGATTGAAGCTCACGATGTCGGCTGCCGCGTGCAAGGTGTTCACGCCCGCCAAGGGTACATGCACAATCTTTCGCCCGTGCGGACCCGTCTATAGGTGGGAGGAGGTGACAGGTGACCTACGAGGACTTCGTGGGCACGCGGCTGCAGGCGCTCATGCGTTACGCGGTGATGCTGACCGGTGATCCACATCTGGCGCAGGATCTGGTGCAGGAGACGATGGTGCGAGCGCAATTGAAGTGGCGGAGGGTGGCACGGGCGGACGCACCGGAGAGCTACGTCAAGCGCATGATGGTGAATCTGTATCTGGACTGGCGGCGCGGCTCGTGGTTTCAGCGGGTGTTCCTGCGGGCGGACGTGGCGGAGGCGCGGCCGGTACCGAATGATCATGCCGAAGATGGCGCGGACCGGGACCAGATGTGGCGGGCACTGGCCAGGCTGCCGCGGCAGCAGCGGGCCGCCCTGGTGCTCAGGTACTACGAGGATCTTGCGGATGTGCAGGTCGCGGACATTCTCGGGTGCACGGTGGGAACCGCGCGCGGTTACATCTCCCGGGCGCTGGCGACGTTGCGTGCCGAGGTCGCCGAAGAGTTGATCACGGGAGTCAATCGATGATTGAGGATGAGGTGCGGGCCGCCTTCGCGCGGCGTGAAGGGGCTGTTTTCGATCTGTCCGCGCTGCGAAAGGGGATCGACCGGGCTGCCGTCAAGCGTCGGCGGAAGCGTCTTTTGAGGGTACCGGGTGCGGCGGCGGCGGTCGCGATGGCTGCGGTGTTGGTCGTGCCGGGGATGGTTGAGCGTCCGTCGGTGGTGGTGGCAGATGGCGCGGGCGTGCCTGCGGGGGCGCTCAATGTGTTGGTGTTGGGGCTCGATGAAGTTGGGCTCGCGGACAGTGTGACGCTGGTGCATGTGCCGGGCGATAGGTCGGCGATCCAGTTGGTCGCGCTCCCCCGAGATCTTCGGGTGGATCTTCCAGGTGGTGGTGTGGGCAAGTTGAACGACACCTATCGCGCGGGAGTCGTCGATGACGTGGTGGAGAGGTTGGTTGGCGTGCGGCTGGATGCTGCTGTGGCGGTGAAGCTCTCAGCGGTGGCGCCGATAGTTGACGGGCTCGGAGGCGTGCGGGTGTGCTTGCCGGGTGGTGTGCCCTCGCTGCATCGGCCGGGTGTGGTTTATCCGCCGGGGTGCAAGCACTACTCGGGTGAGGAGGCGGCCGATTTGATGCGCCAGCGCCAGCGGCTGGCGTTGGGTGCGTTCGAGCGGGATCGCAACGTGCAGCGGGTGGTTGCTGCGGTGTGGGCTAAGGCGCGGGATGCCGACCCGGTGCGGTTGGCGAGGTTGGTGGCTGGTGCCGGCGTGGCGGTGGACGGAAACCTGTGGGAGTTGGGCATGGGGCTGCGCGAGATTGGACCGTCCAATGTGGTCGGTTTGGGTCAGCCGCATTTCGGTGGCGACGCGCAAATCGACGGTGTGCACTATGTGCTTCTGGATCCGGGCATGCAGGAGCTGTTCGCGGCGCTGCGCGGGGACACGGTCGGCGCGTTTGCCGCCGCGCACCCGCAATGGGTCACGCCGCTCGCTCAGCGGTAGTCGTCTTCGTAGGGGATGGGGATCGATTGTTCGACCACGTCCGCCTCGGGGGCGTCCAAGGGAGGCGAGGGAAACTCGACGTCCTCCTCGGCTTCGGGGTCAAATGGCCGCTCCTGCTCAGCGCGGTCGGCGTCGGGGATCTCGGTCACCCCTTCACCGTAAGGCCGTTCATGAGCATTTGCCAGCGATCGGGCGCTTTTCGGGTACAAGATGATCGCATGGGGTTTGTCATACGGTGGCTGATCAATGCGGTCGCCCTGTGGGTGACCACGCTGGTCGTGCCTGGCATCGACGTGACAGCGCAGGGGACCGGGAAGGGCATCCTCACCATCCTGGCCGTCGCGTTGATCTTCGGGCTGGTGAACGCGATCATCAAACCGATCGTGAAGACCGTCGGGTGCGTGTTCTACCTGGTGACGCTCGGGCTCATCGCGCTCGTGGTCAACGCGCTGCTGTTCCTGCTGACCGACTGGCTGGCCGGGCTGCTCAAGCTGCCCTTTAGCATCGATGGATTCTGGCCCGCGTTCTGGGGTGCGATTGTGATGGGTGTGGTGAGCTGGCTGCTGAGCCTGCTCGTGCCCGACAGAGCGCAAAACGCTGCGTGACATACTGCGGTTATCGCAGGGAGGACAGCGCGGTTCCACCAGTCGAGTTGACAGTAGTGAGGAGCACCATCGATGCCTATCGCATCCCCTGAGGTCTATGCCGAGATGCTTGACCGCGCCAAGGCGGGCGCGTTCGCCTATCCAGCCATCAACGTCACCTCCTCGCAGACCCTGAACGCGGCGCTCGCGGGTTTTGCCGAGGCGGGAAGCGACGGCATCATCCAGGTGTCGACGGGTGGCGCGGAATATCTGTCCGGCCCGACGATCAAGGACATGGTCACCGGGTCCGTCGCGTTCGCCGCCTATGCGTATGAGGTGGCGAAGAAATACCCGATCAACGTGGCGCTGCACACCGACCACTGCCCGAAGGACAAGCTGGACAAGTTCGTCCGCCCGCTGCTCGCGATCTCCCAGGAGCGCGTGGCGCGGGGCGAGGCTCCGCTGTTCCAGTCGCACATGTGGGACGGCAGCGCGGTACCGCTGAAAGAGAATTTGGAGATCGCGGAGGAGCTGCTCGGGCTTGCCGCGGCGGCCAAGGTCGTCCTCGAGATCGAGGTCGGGGTCGTCGGTGGCGAGGAGGACGGCATCGTCGGCGCGATCGACGAGAAGCTTTACACGACGGTCGAGGACGGGCTCGCCACGGTGGAAGCGCTTGGGCTGGGCGAGAAGGGCCGCTACATGGCGGCGTTGACGTTCGGCAACGTGCACGGTGTCTACAAGCCCGGCAACGTCAAGCTGCGCCCGGAGATCTTGAAGGAGATCCAGGACGCGGTAGGCGCCAAGTACGGCAAGACCAAGCCGCTGGACCTGGTGTTCCATGGCGGGTCGGGCTCGCTGCTCAGCGAGATCCGCGCGGCTCTGGACTACGGCACGGTGAAGATGAACATCGACACCGACACGCAGTACGCGTTCACCCGGCCGGTCGCGGCGCACATGTTCGCCAACTACGACGGCGTGCTCAAGGTCGACGGCGAGGTGGGCAACAAGAAGACCTACGACCCGCGCGCGTGGGGCAAGTCGGCCGAGGCCGGCATGGCCAAGCGGGTGGTCCTGGCGTGCGAGGACCTGCGTTCCGCGGGAACGTCGCTGAAGTAGTTAACGCCTCGTTGTCACGAATGTGGCATTTCGGAGGTCGGTCGGCGTGTTAGGCATCGAGGGCTATGACCCCGTCTGGCATCACGATGCCCACACGCTGGCCGCGGCGCACCGGGCACGGTTCCAGCGCGTGCTCGGTCAGCCGCTGGTCGGTTCGTGGCTGGTGTGGGACCTGGACGAGCACGCCTGGTTCACGGGCGGGCCGGTGGTCTTCGGCTTCCCGGACGCCAACCTTGAGGTGACCCATCGCAAGTTCGACGAATGCGCGATCAGCTGGGACACCATCGACATGCAGGCCAGCCTGGACTGGCCGGGCGCACGGCTGGACTGGTGGGCCGACCCGCACCCGGCGATTCGCGCGGCCCAGGGCAGGCCGCTCACCCGGGCCAGCGTGATCGAGCGGATCAGCCCGACGGCGTGGCGGCCGGCCGTGCTGCACGCGCTGGAGCTCTACTTCGGGGATCTGCGGCTGGCCCTGTTCAACGCGATGGATGAGAACGGGCTCGACAGCGAGCCGGAGGTGAACCTACCGGTCGGCTTCTGGCGCCGCGTCCCCATTGTTTAGGGGTGTGCCCGAGGGCAGGTTGGCCAGGACCATGCCGATGCCCGCGATGGTGAAGTTTTGCATGGCGGCGGTGAGCCCGTTCCAGTTCTGGGATTGCCACATCTGGAACCACTCGCCGCCGACGGTGACGAACCCGCCGAGGAACAGCACGAACACCATGGTCCAGCCGAGGGTCGAGAGCCTGCGCCCGCGCGCGTGATTGCCCATGAGCCAGTGGACGAGCGCGATGATCAGCACGGCCGCGATCAGGATCTCCCAGATGATGATGCCCACGTACACGATGTTGACGATCACATTGCTGGAGATGCGCCGCCACATGACGTCGGGATCTTGGAACGTGGTGTCCATCTCGAGGACGTGATCGACGAAGGCCTGGTTGGTCTGGTAGTCGGTGATGTTGCCGAACGCCACGAGCACGTAGTAGAGCGCCGTGATCGCGGTCAGCACGGCGACCGCGACCGGCAGGCTGCCCATTCTGGCGAGTGTCCGCATGAGACGGACATTACTCCTAATCGATCAGTAATGCCGCCGCTTCCTGCGGATCATCGGTGATGTGGATCAGCCCGTGCAGGTCGCCCTTGGGTGACGTTTTGAGCAGCGGAGTCAGCAGCGAGGCCACGGGGAGGGTCTCCGTCCAGAATCGACGGCCGAGGAAGACGAACGGACCCGAGTGGTCCACCGTGCCATAGAACGTCATCGTGGTGGCCTGGAAGATCTCCTGCACCGTGCCGGCCCGCCCGGCCGCGAACACCAGGCCGCCGCGGGAAAGCTTGAGGATGGTCTCTTCCCGCGCGGCGTTGCTGAACATCTTGCCGACGGATGCGGCGAAGAGGTTTGCCGGTTCATGGCCGAAGAACCATGTGGGTACCGAAAGACCGCCCGCCTGTTCCCAGCGGGTGTGTTTGGCGGGGGCGAAGCGGGCCCGCACGTCGAGCGCGGCGGCCGTGTAGGCCTGGCTGTCGCCAAAGTCCTTGGCGGCCTTCAGGATGCCGATGGCCTCGGCGAGGTCGGCCAGTGGGCGGGTCGAAAGGTATGAGCCGAGGTTGGCCGCCTCCATCACACCCGGGCCGCCGCCGGTGAGCACGAGCCGCCCCGCGCGGGCCAGCAGCCACGCCAGCTCGGCGGCGTCGCGATAGCCAGGGTCGCCGCGGTGCTCGGCGTGCCCGCCCATGATGCCGACGATGCTCGACGGGCCGTGTTCACGGATCCACTCGCGGGTGTCTTGGGCGAGCGCGTTGCCGATCCCGTGGTCGTGCACGCACTGGGCGAGCGCCTCGCGCAGATCCGGGTTGGCCCCACCACGGTCGAGGAAGTGTTTGTAGACCACGGTGTCGTACATGCCGTGGAACCCGCCCGTGTCGAACCCGTTCGCCAGATCGTCGGGTGTGTAGAGGCGCGAAGGCTGTGTCGGATAAGGGCTGTCCGGGAAGACGGGCACCACGAGGGCGCCCCGCCGCACCAGATCGGCCGACTGTCCGGCGCTCAGCGCGCAGCCGACGAACAGCGCCTGCCGCACGTCCACGGTGGATAGATCGACCCGGGTCAGATCCAGGCCCTGCACGGTGAGCTGGACCAGGCTCTCCCGGCGCAGGTGCACCTCCAGCTCGTTGAGCGACTCGATCTCGTCGGGGCTGTGATCTATGGGTGTTATCACCTCAGGCAAGGGCGTGGGCACCGTTCGAGTATGTATTAATGGGTCCATGCGTGATCTGATGCCTCAACCGCCCGCCACCCTGCTGCCCGATGACGAGGGCGCCGCCGCGCTCGACGCGGGCCAGGATCCAGCGGCCGTCGCCGCTGCCCACCCCACGAGCAGCGCCGCGTGGGCAGCGCTGGCGCAGCGGGCGCTGGCTGGGGGCGAGACCGTCACCGCCTATGCGTTCGCCCGGACCGGATACCACCGGGGGCTCGATCAGCTGCGCAAGAGCGGGTGGAAGGGGCATGGCCCGGTGCCGTGGTCACACAAGCCCAACCGCGGGTTCCTGCGCAGCCTGAACGCGCTGTCGCTGGCCGCCGCGGAGATCGGTGAGGCCGACGAGGCGGCGCGGTGCGCGCAGTTTGTGCGCGACTGCGACCCCGCTGCCGCCGACGCGTTGTCGTCGGAATGACGGGTCTTGATCGTTGTCACGCTCCGGGGTGCGAAAAAGCGCTTTCCTCGCTCCAGACGTGACAACGATCAAGCTGCGCTTGGGCGAACGCGTATTTCGTTGCAAATCGAACCGGCGCCTCGCGCTCGCTGCCGCCCCTCCTACGGCGGTGCTGCGACAAGACCCGGATGACTCACATAGTCGCGCTGCTGCGTGAACTACAGCCCTTCGGCGACGGCGGCGGCGATGGCGAGCCAGGCGTCTTGGGAGTCTTGCGTGAGGCGGGCGTAGTCGATGGGCTCGCCGCTGTCGAGCATGCGCTCATAGGGTGCGATGAGCACGGCCCGGGTGCGTGCGGCGAAGTGGCGCTCGATGGCTGGGATGTCGAGCTCCTTGCGGCTGGGCGGCAGCGACACGATGGTCACCGCCTGGCGCACGAGGCGCGAGCGGCCGGTCTGCTCCAGATGGTCGAGCATGCGGGCGGCGGTCTCGGCCGAGTCGTTGCGCGCCGACATCGTGACGACCAGCTGGTCGGTGGCGTCGATGGCGGACTGCCAGTTTTCCGCGCGCACGTTGTTGCCCGTGTCCACCATGATCAGCTTGTAGAACCGGCTGACCACCTCGCGGATTTCGGCGAAGGCGTCGGCGGTGAGCATCTCGCCCGCCGTCGCGGACTCATCGGAGGCGAGCACCTCGAACATGCCGTCGCCCTGGGCGCGCACGTATTGCGACAGGTCACCGACCCGGCTGTTGGCACCCTTGAACTGGTGCAGGTCGCGCAGCAGGTCGCGCACGGTGCGCGAGTGGAAGTCCTGCTGTGAGCGCATGCCCAGCGTGCCCTGGGTCTCGTTGTTGTCCCACGCGAGCACGTAACCGCCGCGCTTGCGGCCGAACGTCATCGCGAGCAGCAGCACGGCGCACGTCTTGCCGGCCCCGCCCTTGGGGTTGACCACGGTGACCTGGCGCAGCCCGCCGAAGTTGCGCCGGACCAGCTCGGTCTGCTTGCGCAGCTGCTGCTCCCGCTGGCCCGGGCTGAGGTTGATCAGGCCGAAGGTGGTCTTGCGCAGCGCGGCCTGCAGACCCATGTGCGCCACCGGGTCGGACGGGCGCTGGGCACGCCGCTTGGCGAACTCCTCCGCTGTTGGCAGATAGACCTCACCGCCCGCCGGTGCGGGCGCGGTCGGCGCGGTGGTGGGGATCTGGCGCGGCCCGCCCGGTGCCTGCGGCGGCATCGCCGGCTGCTGCTGCGGCACGACCGGGAAGACACCGGTGGGCGGCTGCGGGTTGTGCGGCATCGGGCGCGGCGGGCCGGG
>NZ_QJUG01000304.1 GCF_003426775.1 Allorhizocola rhizosphaerae
GTGTTGACGAAGAAGCCAACGACATCGTTGAGCGCATCATCCGTGCGTCCCGCCACAACCGTGCCGATCGGGATGTCCTGACCCGCGCCGGCTCGTGACAGGGCCACGCCGAGCGCGGCCTGCAACACCATGAGCAGGCTCGCGGAGTGGCGATGCGACAGGTCCACCAATCGCTGGTGCACATCCGCGTCAAGCCCGGCGACCACGATGCCGCCCGCGTCGGTGGCCGGCTCGGGCCGTGGCCGGTCGATGGGCAGGTCCAGCACGGGCGGCGCGCCTTCGAGGGTCTCGCGCCAGAAGTCCAGCTGCTGCGGAAGGTCAGCCTCCACCAGCTCCCGCTGCCACAGCGTGTAGTCCGCATACTGCACGGGCAGCGGCTCCCAATCGGGCGCACGCCCGTCCACACGTGCCGCATAGGCCGTCGACAGATCCCGCCACAACGGAGCCATCGACCAACCGTCGGTCGCGATGTGGTGCAACAGGAGCACCAACACGGAACCGTCACACAGCCAGGCCCGCAACGGGATGTCGGTCTCCAGGTCGAACACGTGCCGGATGGCCGCCTCAACGGTGACGCCAACCGTCAACTCGGGCGTCACGTCACGGAGCACACGCTGGACCGGCTCGCCGTCCACCATGGGATACACGGTCCGCAACACCTCATGCCGGCCGACCACATCGGACAATGCCAACGCGAGCGCATCACGATCCGGAGCACGGTCCAAACGCACCACGAGAGGCACGTTGTAAGCCGTCGAACCACCCTCCAACCGCGACAGGAACCACAACCTGCGCTGGGCGAACGACAACGGCACCGCGCTCGCCTGCTGAACCATGGACATGGGGGCTTGGCCTTTCTCTGCTGAAGGTTATCGGGCTACTGCACGACCATCCCGGCCTCGGTGCGGCGGCGCAGCGTGGGCCGGGCGGGCTCGCCGGCGGTGCTCTGGAAGCGCTCGGCGAGCGCCGCCACGGTCGGGGCCTGGAACAGGTCACGGATGCCCAGCTCCACGCCGAGCACCGAGCGGATGCGGTTGACCAGCCGAACGGCCAGCAGCGAGTGCCCGCCGATCTTGAAGAAGTTGTCCTCGACCCCGACCCGCTCGACGCCGAGGATCTCGGCGAACACGTCGCACAACATTTGCTCACGCGGATTGGCCGGGTCGGATCGGGTCGGGCCCTCGTCGGGCCGGCTGTCCGTCTTCTCCTCCTCGACGATCCGGATGCCGCCATCGACCGACCACACCGCCCGCTCGCCCGTCGCACGCAGGATCCCCACCACCCCAGGCGGTACCGGTTGCCCGCGCTCATCGAGCACCCGGCCGTCGAGCACGGCGTGCTCCTCGGGGGTCAGCAGGTCGATGTCGTCGACGGGCTGACTCGGGTCGGCCAGCACGGCCTGCACGAGCCGGGTCAGGCGTGCCGTCAGGGCTTCGATCGTGGTCCGGTCGAACAGATCGGTGGCGTATTCCAGCACACCGTGGATGAAGTCCGGCTCCTCCTTGAGCGCCAGCGTCAGGTCGAACTTCGCGATGCCGGTCGTGAACGGGACATCGTCGGCGGGCAGGCTTGAGTGGGTGATGCTCGCGCCGATGTTGTTCTGGAGCACGAGCATGACCTGCACCAGAGGGTGATGTGCCTCGGACCGGGCGGGGTTGAGCTCCTCCACCAGGCGCTCGAACGGCAGGTCCTGGTTGGCGTACGCGGCCAGGTCGGCATCGCGCACGCGCTCGACAAGCTCGGCAAAGGCCGGGTTGCCGGAGACGTCCGTGCGCATGACAAGCGTGTTGACGAAGAACCCGACCAGATCGTTGAGCGCCTCATCGTTTCGCCCCGCGACCACTGTGCCGATCGGGACGTCGTGCCCGGCTCCATGCCGGGACAACAGCGCGGCGAACGCGGCCTGCATGACCATGAACAGGGTCGCGCCGGTCTCGCGAGCGAGCTCATGCAGCCCGGCGGGAAGGGTAAACGTCACCAGGTCGCCGCGGTGGCTGGCGACCGCCGGGCGGGGCCGATCGGTGGGCAGGTCCAGCACCTGTGGCGCGCCATCGAGCGCCTCCCGCCAAAAGGCGAGCTGGTCGCGCTCGCCCGGCAGTTGCTGTTGCCACAGCGCGTAGTCCGCGTATTGCACCGGCAACGGCTCCCAATCGGGCGCGTGCCCCGCACACCTTGCCGCATAAGCGGTGGACAGATCGGCCAACAGCGGCGCGAGCGACCACCCGTCGCCCGCGATGTGGTGCAAAAGAAGCACCAACACGGACCCGTCGATCAGCCAGGCCCGGAACGGGATCTCGGCCGACAGGTCGAACACGTAACCGGTCGCCGCGTCGATCGCCGCGTCCAGACCGTCGGGAGTGGACGAGACCACGGTCAACTCGGGCCTCGCATCCGGCAGGATCACCTGGCACGGCTCCCCGTCCACTGTGGCGTAAATGGTACGCAAGACCTCGTGCCGTGCGACCACGTCGCCCAGCGCGAGGGGCAGGGCCTGGCGATCGGGCTCCTGGTGCAGGCGCAGCACGATCGGCACGTTGTAGGCGCGCGACGCCTCCCACTGCGCCAAGAACCACAACCGCCGTTGCGCGAACGACAGCGGGATCGGCTCGGGACGGGCCATGGGTGTCAACGCGGGCCGCACACCCGCCCCGACAAGCTCACCGATGCGCCGGTCGAGCGCGGCCACCGTGGGCGACGCGAACACGTCTCGGATACCCACCTCGATGCCCAGCACCGACCGGATGCGGCTCACCAGCCGGACAGCGAGCAGCGAGTGCCCGCCGAGCCGGAAGAAGTTGTCGCCCGGGTTCACCCGCTCGACCCCGAGGATGTCCGCGAACAGTCCGCATAGGATCTCGGCGCGCGGCGACAGCACACCGGGCTCGGCGTGAGCGAGAGCGACAGGCGAAACGCGCGCCGCCTCGATCCGGGCCCGCTTGGCCTCCAGCAAGCGGCTCTCCTGCTCGGTGAGCGACCCGTCGTGCGCCAACACCCGTAGATACACGTCGAGCACAAGCTGAGCAGTCGCCTCGTCGAACAGATCGGTCGCGTACTGGAGCCAGATCTCCACCCCCTCCTCCAGCTCCGCGCAGAAGAACGTGAGGTCGAACTTGGCGCTCTGCAGCTTCGCCGGCTCGACCCGGCCCTCGACCCCGCCGAGCCGCACGCTCGTCTGCACGTCGCTGTCGAGCGTCAGCATCACCTGGAACAGCGGGTGGCACGACAGCGAGCGCACCGGGTTGAGGTGCTCCACGAGCAGGTCAAACGGCAAATCCTGGTGCGCGAACGCGGCCAGGTCGGCGTCGCGCACCCGCTCGACAACCTCGCCAAACGAGGCGCCCGACACCTCTGTCCGCAGCACCAACGTGTTGACGAAGAAGCCGACCAGATCGTTGAGATCCTCCTCGTCGGAGCGGCCGGCCACGGCGGTCCCGATCGGGATGTCGTTACCGGCGCCCAGCCGCGACAACGCCAATCCGAGGCCCGCCTGCAACACCATGAACAAACTCGCCCGGTGCCGACGCGCGAGCGCCAGCAGCCGTTGGTGCGCGGCCGCGTCCAGCCGGGCCGTCACCGTCGCGCCGCGATGGCTGGCGGCCTCCGGGCGCGGCCGGTCGAACGGGAGCGCCAGCTCCGGCGGTGCGCCGTCGAGCGCCTCCCGCCAGAAGCCGAACTGCTCCGATAGCAGACTGTCCGGATCGGACGCGTCGCCGAGCAGTTCCTGTTGCCACAGCGCGTAATCCGCATACTGCACCGGCAGCGGCTCCCACTCCGGCTCGTGTCCGGCCAAGCGGGCCTCATACGCGGCCGACAGATCGCGCAACAGCGGGGCCGTCGACCAACCGTCGGTCGCGATGTGGTGCAACAGGAGCACCAACACGGACCCGTCACACAGCCAGGCCCGCAACGGGATGTCGGTCTCCAGATCGAACACGTGCGGGGCGGCCGCCGCGCCAACGGTCAACTCGGGCACCACATCACTGAGCACGACCTGGACCGGCTCGCCGTCCACCATGGGGTACACGGTCCGCAGCACCTCATGCCGGGCAACCACATCGGCAAGCGCGGCCCGCAGCGCGGCCACGTCGAGCTCACCACTGAACCGCACGACCAGCGGCACGTTGTAGGCCGCCGATCCACCGTCCAACCGCGACATGAACCACAGCCGCCGCTGCGCGTACGACAACGGAGTCACAGCAATCCCTTCCGACGTGTTGGGCCCTAGACGGACGCGAGCTCCAACATGGACTCGATCTCCCGGGCAAGGTCACGCAACCGGGGGTTTTCGTAGACCTTCTTGACCGGCAGGCGCACGCCCAGCTCGGATCGCACACCGGCGACCAGCTTGATAGCGAGCAACGAATGTCCGCCGAGCTTGAAGAAGTTGTCGTCCGCACTGACGCGCGGCGTGCCGAGCACGTGCGACCAGACGTCGGCGATCAGCTGCTCGACCCGCCCGGCTGGCTGGTCCCCTTCCACCACAACGGCTGTGGCCTGCGGCGCGGGCAGCGCGGCCCGGTCGAGCTTGCCGTTGGTGGTTGTCGGGAAGCGCTCCAGCCACATGAACGCGGCCGGCACCATGTAGCCCGGCAGGTTCGCCGCCACAGACGCGCGCAGCTGCTCCTCATCGACGGGCTGTGCCGCGCGGTAGTACGCGACCAGGCCCGGCCCGTTGGGCAGGTCTTCCCGCAGCACGACAGCCACCTCGGTCACATGCGCCGAGACAGCCGACTCGATCTCGCCGATCTCGATGCGGTGACCGCGCAGCTTGATCTGCCCATCGCGGCGGCCCACGTAGTCGAGCCGTCCGTCAGGCAGGCGCCGGCACAGGTCGCCGGTGCGGTACATGCGCGTGCCATCGGACGCGTCGATGTCGGCGGGGAAGCGCTCCGCCGTAAGGCCCGGACGGTGGCGATAGCCACGGCCCACGCGAGGCCCGGCCAGGTAGAGCTCGCCGATCTCGCCGTCCGCGACAGGGCGCAGTTGCTCGTCGAGCAGGCGCATGGACAGTCCGGGTAGGACGGTGCCGATGTGCGGCTTGACGCCCGACGTGATCCACCCGGCGGTCGAGTCGACCGTGCATTCGGTTGGGCCGTAGAGGTTTACGGCCCTCAGCGCGCCAGAGTCGACCAGATCCGCGAGGCGCTGCCACAGCGACGGGCTGATCGCCTCACCACCGACCAGCAGCGTCAGCGGAGCACGCCGGTCGGCGAGATGGTCCACGAGCGCATCGGCGTGCGACGGCGTGATGTCCAGATCGGTCAGGGCAGCGTCATCGATCAGTTTTGCCAGCAGTTCCGGGTCGGACCGCGTCTGGTCGTCGATCATCACGACGGTGTCGCCCCGGCAGAGCCGGACCCACTGCTGCACCGAGGCGTCGAACGACGGCGACGCGTTCCAGCTGACCCGGCCGCCGTCGGTGATCGCGATGCCCTCGGACTCCAGCTCGGCCAGCAGGGCCGCGGCCGAGCCCCGGCTGATCTCGACACCCTTCGGGCGGCCCGTCGAACCGGAGGTGTAGATGACGTAGGCCAGGTTGCCGGGCTCGACCGCGACCGGCTCATATCCGCCCTCGTACCAGATGTCGGCAGTCAGCTCGTCGAGGGTGAGGCCGCCATCGCCAATCGCGAGATCGGCGCCCGCGTCCTCGATCAGGTAACGCTGCCGCTCGGCGGGTAGCTTCGGGTCCACGGGCAGATATGCGGCGCCGGCCGTCAGCGTGCCCACGAGGGCCACGACCAGCTCCGCGCCACGCGGAAGGGTAAGCGCCACAACGCTTTCCACCCCGACACCGCGTGCGGCAAGGCCGCGGGCGATGCGCATTGCCTCGGTCCGCAGCTCACCGAACGTCACGGTGCGGTCCCCGGCGACCACGGCGGGCCGGTCAGCCGGAACCTCGGCGAGGCGGGCAAGCAGATCCGTCGCCATGGTCACTCCTCAAAGATCTTGGTAGACGGCTCGGTCGTGGGCCGGCAGGCGCTCAGCTCGATTGGGTCGCCCATCGCGACCAGGATCTTGCGGTCCCCGCGGAACGACTCCCGGCCGTGCGCGCACAGGATGTTGTCGACCATCAACAGGTCGCCCGGCTGGTACGTCTCGCGCATGGTCACCTGGTGGTAGACCGCGTTGAGCGCGTCCACCTCGTCACGGGTCAGCGCCGTGCCGTCGCCAACATAGGTGTCGAACGGCAGACCGTCGTCGCCGTAGGTCTCCAGCAGCACGTCGCGCACGTCCGGGTCGAGCGACCACCGGTTCCAGAACGCGAAGTGGTTGAACCACGACTGCTCGCCCGTCACCGGGTGCGTCACGATCGCGGAACGCCGTTGCCGCGTGCGCAATTCGCCTTCGCTGACCCACTCGTACCCAATGACGTTCTCGTCGCAATAGGCCTCCACGACGGCGGGATCGTCAGTGGCGAAACTCTTGTGCCACGGCAGCCCGGCGAGTTCGGAATAGTTGCGCACCAGCAGCCAGCCCGCCCTGGCGAACCGTTCGCGCAGCTGCGCGGGCACGAGCCGCAGCGCCTCGCGCATGTCGCCGACGGTCGTGGCGCCGCCCTCCTCCGGAGCGATCACGCACCCGAACAGCAGCACACCCGGGAAGTCCAAAGTATAACTGTTCTCGTTGTGCAACCGGATTGGTTGCGCCGCAGGCAAATCCGTGGAGGAGAAGACTCCCTCGCCGAAGTCGGTGCGCGGCGTTGCTTTTTCTTTGTACGAAGCGCGCCTCGGCAGCAACACGTCGCGTGCACGGGCGAAATCCGCGGCGTCGCGCACCGGCAGCCCGCGAACCATCAGGCATCCGGAGCGAAGCAGCTCGTCCTTCAGCACAGCCTGATGCGCTTCAAGCCATTCGATCCCCTCGCCGAGACTCTCACATTGCGGCGTAACGACAATCGGTGGTTTTCCCGCGGCCTTCGTGACTTGCAGATCCATCACGGCCGCATTGCTCGTGGGCATGGCAATTTCCTCCTATAGCGGATCGAAGAGTCAGGCAAACTGATGCCGGGTCATGAGCACCGCATGCACAATCGACATGAACGCAGCCATCTCCTGCTGGAAGTAGAAGTGACCGCCGGGCAGGACCCGCACCTCACTCGGGCCGGAGGTGACGCGCGACCAGTCCGGCAGCGTGCCCACCGGCACGACCGGGTCCTCCGCCCCGCCGACGACGGTCGCCGGGCAGGTCAGCGACTCGACCTCACCGGTGAACCGGTACGCGTCGTCGATGGCGAAGTCGGCCCGGATCGGCGGCAGCACGATCTCACGCAGCTCCGGCTCGTCCAGGATGCCGTCCTCGGTGCCGCCACGCTCCTTGATCGCGGCGATCAGCTCGTCGTCGCTGAGCCGTTCCGGGTACACCGGGCTGGGATTGGGCAGATATGGCGCGCGGCACGCCGACGCCACGAAGGCACGCGGCGGCCGCCCGGCCAGGGTCAGAGCCCGCGCAATCTCAAACGCCACAAGCGAACCCATGCTGTGGCCGAGCACGACGAGGTCGTCGGTGTCGGCGGGCAGGCAGCGCAGGATCGGGCCCGCCAAGTCATCGATGCTGCGCGGTAACTCCTCGGTGAAACGCGCGCCACGGCCCGGATACTGTCCGATGAGCAGGCGCACATTGCCGGGCAGCAGCTCGCGCCACTGCGCGTAGGTGTGTGCGCTGCCGCCGGCGTGCGGGAGCACGAGCAGCGACAACGTTTGGTCTGTGGCGTCACCGCGCAGTGTCCACACCACGTCCTCAGGGACAAGACTCACAGCAGTACTCCAATTCATCATGGGAACATCTCAATGGTCGCGGCTCATGCCCGCCGCAACCGGCGGAAGGCCAGGCAGATCTGGGGCGGTTCGCCGGCGCAGCGCCGGCCGACTCCGCTTCGCGGGCTTGCTCTCGCTACGGCATTGCGTCAGCGCTACCGGAGTCGGATGGTGAAAGATGTCAGCAATCGTGAGATTGAGCCCAAGGGCACCACCAATGCGAGCCGCCAGCCGGGCCGCAAGCAGCGAATGCCCACCCAGGTCGAAGAAGCTGTCATCAATCGAGACCGTTTGCACACCGAGAACCTCCGCAAACAGCCCACAAAGAATCTCTTCCTCGGGTGTACGCGGCTTGCGCCCGGC
>NZ_QJUG01000305.1 GCF_003426775.1 Allorhizocola rhizosphaerae
GGTCGGCGTCGGCCAGCGCTGCCAAAGCCGCCGTGAGATCGTCCGGGCGGCCCGGGGCCGACGCGGCGGGCGCACCGGCGAAGATGCGCTCCGGCGGCTCGCGGCCCAGTACACGCAGGGCGGTCGGAGCCAGATCCACCAGCTCCAGATAGCCGTCGCGCCGCCCGGTCGTCACCGACGTCAGCCAACCCCGGTCCCATCCGGGCCCATCAATGCACACCAGATGCAGCCGCCCCGGCAGTCCGGTATCCGACACTCCCGCCACCACGATCGTGGAGTTCGCCGGCCGTTCCGCGTCCAGGCGGGCAAGCAGCGCGTCCGCCTGCTCGGCCTGCTCGGCCCTTTGCGACGGCTCCGCGGCGGAGATCGTGCCCAGCTCGACAATGCTCAGGATGCACGTCGAAAGCAGCGCGGTGGCCTCGTCGGGAAGTGTTGGCACGTAACGGTCCACACGCCCGAACGGGCGCGCCGCCGCGACGGCCGCCCCGGCTCCCACGGCTGTCGTGCAGCGCACCGACTCGGCCAGCGCACCGGGCACGGCGCCGTACGGCAGCCCATGCTGCGCGTTCACCACGGACGGTTGGTCGGGCAGGCTGCCCCCCAGCTCGTCGGGCCGCTCGATGGCCACCTCCAGCGGCGGGCACTCGACCTCGACCGTGTCCGCCGTCCGCGCGGCGAAATTGCCCGCGCCGAGGGTCACCCACCCGTCACCCGGGCACGTGGGCACGTGCGCCGACCGGACCGTGAGCGACCCGATCGACCCGCGCTGGGCCAGCCGCCACAGCGTGGGCGTGGCCTGCTCCGACACGTCGTCCCAGCGCAGCCCCGGCGCGCCCGCGACGATCACGTAGTCGGCGCGCGTCTGGGCCGCCGCGGAGGCGGGGACGGGTACACAGATGACGAGCAGGGCGGCCGCGAACAGGAGGCGCATCACAATTCGGCGTACACCTTCTCCACGTTGGCCACGGTCGACCGTTCGTCGGGCAACTCCCGCGCCCGCGCGCTCCCGCGCTCGGCGAGATCGGCGCGCAGCGCCGGATCGGACGCCAGCCCCTGGAACGCCTTGTCCAGCGCCTCCACGTCGCCCGGCGGGATCAGCACGGCCGCGTCGCCCACCAGCTCAGGTATGCCGCCCACCGCCGTCGCGATCAGTGGCAGCCCCGACGACAGGGCCTCCTGCGTGAACAGCTGGCGCGCCTCCCACACGCTGGTCACGAGCGCGACATCGGCCGCGGCCAGCAGGTCGGCCACGTCGGTGCGGTGGCCGAGCAGGGTCACGGGCGCGCGCAGCTCGGAGATCTGCGCCGCGAGGTCCAGATAGGACGGACCCTCGCCGGCGACGAACACCCGCACGTGCAGATCGCGCCAGCGCGCCGCCGCCTGGACCAGCGTGTCGTAGCCCTTCTGCGGGTGCAGCCGGCCCACGGACACCGCCACGAGCTGCTCGTCGGTCACGCCCAGGGCACTGCGCATGGCCGACCGCGTGCGCTTCGGGGGCCGCAGCGCCGGCGCAGCGATCGGAGCGAACCGCACATCCGGCGCGCCCACCGCCTTGGCCCGCACGACCAGATCGCTTGACGCGCACAGGGTCACGGCCGCCGCCCGCCCCACGATCCGCTCGACCAGGGTGTGCATGCGGCCCCGCAGACCGCCGCGCAGCGGGGCGTTGTGCCAGGTCACCACGAGCGGGCAGGCCGGCCGGGCCAGCGTGGCGGCAAGACCGGCGCGCAGCCCGTGCGCGTGCACGACCTCGGGCTTGACCGTCGCCAGCAGGTGCCGCAGCGACCGCACCGCACGCATGTCGCTCGGGTGAAGATTGGGCGGTATCTCGAGGGCGTAAAACGACGCGCCCCGCGCGGTGAACCTGAACTGCCTCTCGGTCGCCGCCGGGCCCGCCACGTCCACGGTGTTGCCGTTGGCGGCCAGCCCCTCGGCGAGGCTCGCGACATGCGCGCCGATCCCACCCGTGCTGGATGCCAGGACCAGCATCACGCGTCGTGCCGTCATCGACCCACCCTCCAGACCGCGGCGAACACCAGCAGAGCGGCGCTTCCCGCTAGCATGCCCTCCCAGATCAACGGCCAATCCCGCGGGGTAGCGGCAAAAGCCACCAAAACCGCCGCACCGGCTGCCGCCAATCCGACAGTGAGCGCCTTCGCACCACCGCGCAACGCCTCCCGCCCGCACCGGCGCGCCACGCCCACGGCCAGCGCCACGCCGAGCACGGTCATGCCAATGGAGTTGGCCACCGCGAGCGCGAGCGGGCGCTGGCCTTCGTCGAGCAGCGCGCTCAACGCGAACGCCGCCACGACCGCGACCGTCCAACCCAGACCGATCGCGAGCGCGGCAAACCGTTGCGCCCCAACAGCATAGAGCGTCCGCTGATACAGCGCAGCCATCCCGTACCCGATCAGCCCCGGCGCAAACCCGATGATCGCCAGCTCCAGTGAACGCGAGCCCGCGTCCGGCATCACCAACCCGCTGATCGGGTGCGCCAGCACGACCAGTCCCGTGGCGCCCAGGCAACTCAGCCACAAAATCGCCGACCCGGTCCTGGCCACGAGCCGCTCCCGGTCGGCCGAGGTCACGATCGATGGGTAGGCCGCCGTTGCGGCGGGCACGGCCAGCACCGCCCACGGCAGCAGATAGAACGTCTGCGCCAGGTTGTACGCAACGTTGGACCCCTCGGGCCCCGCGAGCGCGAGCCGGATCACCACCAACAGGGCCAGCTGCTGCGCCACGACGGTCGCCGCGCCTGCGAGCGCCAAACCCCTTGCGGCGCTGGGCAATTCGAGTGTGGGCCGCACCCCGATCCGCAACCGGCTCACCGGAATCACCAGACACAGCGACAGCACGACCACCCCGAGCGTGGTGCCCACGGCAAGCAGCACGAGCTGTCCACGTTGGACCGATTCGAGGCCCGGCCGTGTGCCGGCCGCGGCCGCGAACGCCAGATAGGTGGTGATAACCGTGACGCTCGACAGCAGCGGCGCGATCACCGGCCACGCGAACCGCCGATGCGCCTGCAGGACTCCCGTCAGCACGATCCCGATGCCGTACAGGGGTAGCTGAGGCGCGAAGATCTGCAGCAGCAGCGTGCCCGCCTCCCGCTGCGCCTCCCCCGCCCCGGGGGCGAGCAGGTCGATCACCGGCCCGGCCAGCAGCGCCAGCAGCCCGGCCAACGGCACGAGCAGCAGCAGCGTCCATGTCAGCAGCCCCGACGTCACGTCCTTGACCGCTTGCCGATCCCCGGCGGCGACCGGCCCGGCCAGCAACGGCACCACCAGGCTCGCCAACGCGCCACCGGCGACAATCTCGAAGACGACATTGGGTACCGTATTGGCGGCCAGATAGATATCGCCCAGCTCGGTCGGCCCGACCGACAGCGTGAACACCACGTTGCGGGCAAACCCGAACACCCGGCTGGCGACCGTCAGGACGGCGATCAGCGTGGCCGCGCCGGCGATCGTGCCCCTCAGGAGCGTCTGCCCCACTCGTCCACGCGCCGCAGCATCGGCGTGTCCGCGATCACCTTCGTGAAGCTCACCTTTTCGCTCGCCAGCGTCAGCGCCGTGAGCCCCGCGAGGATCGCCAACCGCCCCCACGTCCCGGTCCGGGCCGCGATGCCAACGCCGAGCACCGCGCCCAGGGCGTTGGCCCCGGAGTCCCCCAGCATGATCTGCTCGTCGAGATCGGAGCGCAGCAGCGCGCCCGCCGCACCGACCGGACCGGCCATCTCCTTCATGGGCGCGCCCACGGCCACGCCCACCTTGAGCGCCCGCCCCGGCCGCAAATCCAGCAGGTTCAACAGGTTTGCCGCGCCCGCGATGACGCCCGCGCCAAGGAGCACATCCACCTTGCGACGCCGGGGCAGTAGTGCGGACGCCGCCAAGGCCGCGGCCCCCACGCCCGCGATCTTCACCATCCCGCTCGTGACACGCCCCTCCCGCAGCGCGCCCACGTGACCGCGAAAACCCTTGTATGCCTTCTGCTCCGGCCGTGCCCCCACGATGTCGTCATAGAGCCCGACCGCCCCGCTGCCGAGCCCTGCGGTCAGCACCGCCGGTGCGGTCCGCCTGTCTCCCAACGCTCCGGTCACGCTGGCGGCCACCGCCAGCGCGGGTCCGCCCGCGAGGCTCACCGTGCGGCCGCGAAAGTTGGTCCGCTCCAAGGCGGTTATGGTGAAGGCTCTTGTGAGCGCCTGCGCGATCACCGCACCCAACAGCGCGCGCAAACCCCGCCACGCAGCTCGACCGCCCACGTCGTGGGGCGGCCGTGAGCCGGCTCCGGTTATCACTTCTTGTCCTGCGGCACCTGCGAGCTCGACTTCGGCCCGACCCCGTAGTGCCCGACCCGGTTGGCGCTCAGCTGCTCCCACACCGCGAGGGCCGTGGCCACCTGCCCCTGCGCGGTCGACGAATTGTCCACAGTGGAGATGCTCTTGGCCAGGGCGGCGTCGTCGCGCACCTGCCCGACCAGGTTGCCGTCGCCGCCGAGCACGCCGGCCACCACGGCCACACTGACCTTGTCGAACTGCACGAGCGTGGTCGCCTGGGCCACCGTCTTGCCGCCCGCCTGGCGATCGGTGGGCGGGGCGCCAGACACGAACACCACCGCTTCGGCGCCGTTGGTCACCGACCCTTCGACGTTGAGATAACCCGCTTTGTTGTACGCCGTGAGCACCTCGGTGACATCGGTGGGTGTGATCGCGAGCGTCCGGTCGAGCAGCACGGTCGCGAGCAGCGCGCTGGATG
Source organism: Allorhizocola rhizosphaerae (assembly GCF_003426775.1). Taxonomy (GTDB): domain Bacteria; phylum Actinomycetota; class Actinomycetes; order Mycobacteriales; family Micromonosporaceae; genus Allorhizocola; species Allorhizocola rhizosphaerae. The sequence goes on from NZ_QJUG01000305.1 coordinate 4,755, forward strand.
TCTCGGCTCCGTAGCTGTTGACCGGCAGCGCCGAGTTGGGCACGCTCGCCGGCTGCGACCGCGACGCCAGGTCCAGCAGCGGATTGCTCTCCTCGCTGGCGAAGAACTTGTCCTGGAACGTGACCGTGCCCGCGAGCTTGGCCCCGGCGATGGTCAGCTTGTTGGCGATCCCCTCCATGTGGTTGACCCCCGACGGGAGCACGACGAGCAGGATGCGCCGGTTGGCGAGCTTGCCGTCGAGCATCACGGGAGCCGCCTCGTTGACGTACTGCTCCTCGCGGTTGGCCTGGTCGGTCAGGCCCGTCACCTGCTCGCGCAGCTGCATGTTGGCCTTGCGCAACGCGTCCACCTGTTCGCCGAGCGCGTCGGCTGCCGGGCCGTTGAGCGCGGCGGTGCCGACCACGAGCCCGATCGCCAGTGCGAGGAACACGGCGGTCAATGACACGACGTGGTACCGAAAATTGATCACCTTGATCGCACCTCAAGCCTTAAAACAGCTGCTGCAGGTCAAAGACCAGATTGTCCCACCACTCGGCGGCCAGGGAGAGATAGGCCTTGCCCACTGTCGACACCGCCACAGCCGCCGCCATCGCCGAGATCGCGGACAGCACGAGCAGCAGCACGGACGAGCCGGAAATGCTCTGCTTGTAGAGCCGGCTCACGCCCTTGGCCTCGACCAGCTTCCCGCCCACGCGCAGCCGGGTCAGGAACGACGAGGCCATGCCGCCGCGCCCCTTGTCCAGGAACTCCACCAGGGTGCCGTGCGTGCCGACCGCCACGATCAGGGCCGCGCCCTTCTCGTCGGCCAGCAGCATCGCGATGTCCTCACTGGTCGCCGCTGCCGGGAACGTGATGGCGGGCACACCCAGCTGGTGCACCCGGGCCAGGCCCGGCGCCCGGCCGTCGGGGTAGGCGTGCACGATGACCTCGGCGCCACACCGCAGCACGTCATCGGTCACCGAGTCCATGTCCCCGATGATCATATCCGGCGAGTATCCGGCCTCGACCAGCGCGTCCGCGCCCCCGTCGACCCCGATGAGCACGGGCTTGAACTCGCGGATGTAGGGCCGGAGCACCTCGAGGTCGAGCTTGTAGTCGTAGCCGCGGACCACGATCAGGCAGTGCCTCCCGGAGATCTGGGTCTTGATCTCGGGCACGCCCACGCCGTCGAGCAGCAGCTCGCGCTCCTGCTTCAGATACTCCATGGTGTTCGCCGCGAACGCTTCCAGCTGCACCGACAGCCCTTCGCGGGCGTCGAGCATGGCCTTGCCCACGGTCTCGTCGTCCTGCCGCACCCCGTGCGCGACGGGTTCGTCGCCCATGAAGACCGTGTTGCCGTCGACGCGCACGAAGTCGCCCTCGCGCACCTGCTGGAAGATGCCCTCGCCGAGGTCGTCCAGCAGCGGGATGCCCGCCTCGACCAGCACCTGCGGCCCGAGGTTGGGATAGCGCCCGGAGATCGACGGCTTGGCGTTGAGCACGGCCGCCACACCGGCGGCGACCAGCGAGTCGGCCGCCACCCGGTCGAGGTCAACGTGGTCGATCACAGCGATCTCGCCCGGCCGCAATCGACCGACCAGACGCTTGGTCCGGCGGTCGAGCCGCGCTGTGCCGGCGAGAGTGCCCGGTTCGGCGTTCCGGGTCCGGCGCAATGTCGGTAGGCGCATCGCTAGCCATCCTGGCATGAGAAGAAGTACTTCCGGTAAACCGACACCCCTTGATCCGTTAGTTGCCAGGGAGTTTTCAGCCAGCTCGTTCCCGTTGCGCCACGGTAAGGAGTTCTTCCGCGTGCGCTATGCCCAAATCTGAGTCCGGCAAACCTGCCAGCATGCGAGCCAGCTCACGGGACCGCTCCGCCTCCTCGACCACCCGCACGCCGCTGGTGGTGATCGCTCCACCTGTGTCCTTGGCCACCACCAGATGGCGGTCGGCGAACGCCGCCACCTGTGGCAGGTGTGTGACCACGAGCACCTGGTGGTTGCGCGCCAGCCGCGCCAGCCGCTTGCCGATCTCGACCGCCGCCGTGCCGCCCACACCCGAGTCGACCTCGTCGAACACGAGCGTCGGCGGGCCGCCCACGCCCGCGAACACGACCTCTATCGCGAGCATCACTCGGGACAGCTCACCGCCGGAGGCTCCGCGTTGCAGCGGCAGCGACGGCGCGCCCGGATGCGCCAGCAGCCGCAGCTCCACCTCGTCGGCCCCGTCGGCGTTCACGCCGGACTCGACCCCGTCGACCACGAGCGACACGTCGCCGCCCGCCGCCCGCGGCGAGACCACGACCTCGACCCGCGCGTGCGGCATCGCCAAGCCGGCCAACTCGTGGGTCACCAGGTCGGAGAACCGGACCGCCGCCTCGCGTCGCGCCGCACGCAGCCGCGCCGCCACGCCCGCCACCTCACCGGCCAGGCGCTCCAGCTCGCGCTGCATCTCCTCCAGCGCCTCGTCGGACGTGTCCAAAAGCGACAGCCGCTCCTTGGCCCGCTCCGCCCAGGCGATCACACCGTCGACATCGTCGGCGTATTTGCGGGTCAGCGTGCGCAGCGTGGCCCGGCGCTCGTAGATGGTCTGCAGCCGCGCCGGGTCAGCGTCCAAACTGGCCAGATAGCCCGACAGCTCGACCGCCACGTCGGCCACCAGCGTCGCGGCCTCCTCCAGCCGGCCCGCGTATTCGCCGAGCTTGGCGTCCACACCGGATTGTGCATCCAGCGACCGCCGGGCCGTGCCCAGCAGAGTGCTCACATCCTCGGCCTCGACCTCGCCGCCGCCCCCAATCGCTTGGTACGCAAGCTGAGCCGCCGTGCGCAGACCCTCCGCATGCTCCAGGCGTTGCGCCTCGGCGCGCAGCTCCTCATCCTCACCCTGCTGCGGGTCAACCCGGGTGATCTCGTCGAGCCCGAGGCGCAGCAGATCTGCCTCCTGATGCCGCTCGCGCGCGTTGCGCCGCCGGTCGTCCAGGTCGTCGGCCACCGCGCGCCAGCGCGCGAACAGCTCCTTGAACTCCACGAGCAGCTTCTCGTGCTCGGGCCCGGCGAACCGGTCCAGCGACGCGCGTTGCTCGGCCGGGCGCAGCAGCCGCAGCTGGTCGGACTGCCCGTGCACCGCGACCACCTGCTCGCCCACCTCCCCGAGCAGCGACACGGGCACGGAACGCCCGCCGACGTGCGCCCGCGAGCGGCCCTCGATGGTCACGGTGCGGCTGAGCAGGAGGCTGCCGTCTTCGTCCGGCTCGGCCCCGGCGTCGGCGACGCGTGCGGACACGGCGGCCGCGGTGTGCGCGGGCAGCCGCAACCGGCCCTCGACCGTCGCCCGGCC
>NZ_QJUG01000306.1 GCF_003426775.1 Allorhizocola rhizosphaerae
CCCACGCGCAGGCCGAGCGGCGCGCCGCCGCCCCGCTCGTCGTCGAGCACCCGCCGGACCGCCCGCTGCATCGACAGCGCGGCGCGCACGGCCCGCTCGGCGTCGTCTTCATGCGCCACGGGCGCGCCGAACACGGCCATGATGCCGTCGCCGGTCAGCTTGTCCACATGGCCGCCGAACGTCTTGACCGCGCCGGCCAGGGCCGACATCACCCGGTCGGTGACCGCGCCGACCCGCTCCGGGTCGAGCTCCTCCGACCACGACGTGAAGTCGGACAGATCTCCAAACAGGACGGTCACCACCCGTCGCTCAGAGGCCGGAAGCGTCGCGGCCGCGGGCAACGCCGCCCCACAGTGATGACAGAACCGGGCCGCCGGCACCGGAACCGTCCCGCACACCGGGCACGTCATGTCAGGTAGTCCAATTGCGCCCGGACGCTCCACAGCGCGGCCCACTTCACCGCCGGGTCCACGTCCGCGTAGACGATCTCGACGACCTCTTCGGGGGTCGTCGCCCCCTGGGCCAGCGCGGCCCGCACCTGCTCCAGCCGCTCGACGCGATGACCGTGCAGCCACCGCGCGGCGGCCGCACAATCGGGCAGGGCCGGACCGTGGCCGGGCAAGGCCGGTACCGAAACAAAGTCTTGAAGCTTTTCCAGGCTCGCCAGATAGTCGCCGACGTTGCCGTCCGGCCAGGCGACGACGCTGCTCCCACGGCCGAGGATGGTGTCACCGGTGAAGACCGCGCCCTCGATGACGAAGCAGACCGAGTCGGCGGTGTGGCCGGGGGTCTTGAGCTCCTGCATGCCGGGCGGCAACTCGCCGACGGTCGCACCGGTCATGTCGCGCAGCGGCTCCACCCCGTCGGTGTGATCGGGGTGGCCGTGCGTGATCAGGATGCGCTTGATCTTGGTGACGGCGGTTATCGCCTGAAGGTGCGCCTCATCGGCGGGCCCCGGGTCGATCACCGTGCCGTCGTCGAGAACCCACGTGTTGGTGCCCTCAAGCGTCATCGCGCTCGGGTTGTCAGCCAGGATCAGGGTGACGCCGGCGGGCACCGCACTCATGGCGAAACCACCCTTCGGGGCGAGACCACATCGGGGGTGGTCTCGCCATGAGGCACCAAAGACGCTGCAATCCCGATTCGCTCGCGCGAGCGCTCGCTCATGCCAGCGATGCTACGTCGCGGGTATGACAGGGGACACAGACTTGCTAACCGCGGACCTCGGCAATCAATTCCACCTCGACGGGCGCGCCCAGCGGAAGCTCGGACACCCCGACCGCGCTGCGTGCGTGCCGCCCCTGCTCCCCGAACACCTCCATGAACAGCTCCGACGCGCCGTTGATCACGTCCGGCTGCCCGGTGAACCCGGGCGCGGACGCCACGAATCCGACCAGCTTGACGATCCGGGCGATATTGCCAAGCCCCACCGCGGACTCCAGCACGCCGAGTCCGTTGAGCGCGCACACCGCCGCGAGCTCCTTGGCCTTCTCGGGCGAGATCTCCGCCCCGACCTTGCCGGTGGCCAGGAGGTTGCCGTCGAGTCGCGGAATCTGTCCCGAGACATAGACATGATTTCCGGTACGCACCGCGGGCACATAGGCCGCGACGGGTGGGCTGGATGCGGGCAGCGTCAGCCCAAGCTCGGCGAGCTTGGCGTAGGGATCGGTCATTTTCCAGACTCCTTCGGGCGCTTCATGTATGCGACCAGCTGCTCCGGGTTCGGCCCGGGCACGACCTGCACCAGTTCCCATCCGTCCGCGCCCCAGTTGTCCAGGATCTGCTTGGTCGCATGGATCAAGAGCGGCACAGTGGCGTACTCCCACTTAGTCATGTCCACAACTTACGGGTAAGCTGAGCCGCCGACGACCAGGGGGAGTTCATCGTGACGCAGCCGGAAGAACAGCCGCCCACCGCGCAGCAGCCCGCGGTCCCGCTGCCACCCGGCTGGGGCCAGCACCAGCAGGAGCCGCAACCCACGCAGCCGCAGGCTCCGCAGCCGCCCACCGCGCAGCAACCCGCAGTGCCGCTGCCACCCGGCTGGGGCCAGCACCAGCAGGAGCCGCAACCCACGCAGCCGCAGGCTCCGCAGCCGCCCACCGCGCAGCAACCCGCAGTGCCGCTGCCACCCGGCTGGGGCCAGCACCAGCAGGAGCCGCAACCGACGCAGCCGCCCACCTATCCGACTCCCCAGGACCCGTTCCACACCACCACGATGACGCCGGAGTCGGCCCAGATTCCGCCGTTCGGTGCGGTCCAGCCGCCACCGCCCAAGAAGCGCAACCTCGCCCTGATCATCACGGCGATCACGCTGGGCGTGATGCTCGTGCTGTGCGCGGTCGGCGGAGTCGGCGCGTTCTTCCTGCTGCGCGACTCCGAGGGTGCGGGCGCCGAGTCGCCTCGCGCGGCCGCGGTCGAGTTCCTGACCGCGGTCTACAAGGAGAGCGACGCCGCCGAGGCGGAAAAGCTGGTGTGCAGCGAGGCGCGCGACCGCGACGCCATCGCCGCGAAGGTGAAAGAGGTTGAGGACCAGAAGAAGAAGCACAAGAGCCCGAACTACACCTGGGACTCGCCGAAGATCGAAAACGAGACCGCCGACAAGGCCGACACCACGGTCACGATCCGGCTCACCACGCTCGACGAAAAGGTCGCCGACCAGACGCTCAAGCTGTCGCTCGTCAAGCGCGAGGGCTGGTTCGTGTGCGAGGTCGAGGAGCAGAGGCAGTAACTCCAGCTGCGGTTGGGGTCGGACGCTTCGCGCCGACCCGCGCAAGACCGGCCCAACCGCGCAAGAGCAGGGTTTCGCCTGAAGAGACCGGCACGAGCCCAAGGGTGTCGTCACACGCGGATCCAATGCGCTGGGCGTGGATGAGACACTGCATACGTGAGTTGGCCCGCCCGTCTGCATGTCGTGACCGGCAAGGGCGGCGTGGGCAAGACCACGGTCGCCGCCGCGCTCGCCCTCGCCCTGGCCGCCGGCGGCAACCGCGTGCTGCTGGTCGAGGTGGAGGGGCGCCAGGGCCTGGCGCAACTGTTCGACCTGGAACCGCTGCCCTATGCCGAGCGCCGCCTGGGCGACATCGACGACGATCTGCGCCTGCTCGCCGTCGACCCCGAAGAGGCTTTGCTTGAATACCTCGACCTGTTCTACAAGATGGGCCGGGCCGGCCGGGTGCTGCGCAAGCTGGGCGCCATCGACTTCGCCACCACGATCGCCCCGGGCCTGCGCGACATCCTGCTGACCGGCAAGGTCAAGGAGGCAACGACCCGCACTGACGAGGCCGGGCGGCGCCTGTATCACGCGGTCGTGCTCGACGCCCCACCCACCGGGCGTATCGGACGGTTCCTCAACGTCACGGCCGAGGCCGCCCGCCTGGCCAAGCTGGGCCCGATCAAGTCGCAGAGCGAGGGCGTCGCCGCGCTCCTGCGCTCGCCTATGACCTCGGTGCATCTGGTCACCCTGCTGGAGGAGATGCCGGTACAGGAGACCACCGACGCGCTGGCCGAGCTGACCGCGCTGCACATCCCGGTCGGGAAGATCATCGTCAACGCGGCGCGCCCGCCGCTGCTGTCCAGCCGGGTCACCCAGGCCGAGCTGAAGCGCGGCCTGGCCGAGGCGGGCCTGCCCACCGACCGGCGCACGGTCACCGGGCTGCAATCCGAGGCGCACGCCCACCTGGCCCGTCAGGAGCTCGAACAGCAGCTCCGCGCCGAACTGGCTCACCTCAAACGCCCAACCGTCGAGCTGCCACTGCTCAGTGACGGAGTCGACCTCCCGGGCCTGCAGCACCTCGCAGCGCTCCTTCGCCCGCGCTGAAGCACCAAGCAGGCACTGCCACCCTTAGCCGTCACCTTCCCTTGCGATCTTGAAGGCAAACCGGGCACATCAAGATTGCGGCGGGAAAGCGACGGCGGCGGCAACGCCGGATCCTCAAAAGCTAGGCTCGTTTCGTGGTCGGTTTCGAAGTCGATGCCGTGCTCGGCGACCCCGCGATCCGGATCGTCGTGTGCTGCGGCTCCGGCGGGGTCGGCAAGACCACGACCGCGGCGGCGCTGGCGTTGCGCGCGGCGGAGCAGCACGGCAGGCGCACAGTGGTGCTGACCATCGACCCGGCTCGCCGGCTGGCCCAGTCGCTCGGCCTGACCGAGCTCGACAACACCCCGCGCCAGGTCAAGGACGCCCCGCTTTATGCGATGCAGCTGGACATGAAGCGCACCTTCGACGAGGTCGTGCTGACGCACACCGCGCCCGAGCGGGCCAAGGAGATCTTCGCGAACCCGTTCTACCAGGCGATGAGCTCGACCTTCGCCGGGACTCAGGAATACATGGCGATGGAGAAGCTCGGGCAGCTGCGGGCGGCCGACGAGTGGGACCTCATCGTCGTCGACACGCCACCGTCCCGCTCGGCGCTGGACTTCCTGGACGCGCCCGCCCGGCTGGGCCGGTTCCTCGACGGCAAGATGCTGCGGCTGCTGTCCGGCACCGCACGCGCCGGCGGGCGCAGCATGTTCAACCTGGTCACAGCCTCGTTCGGGGCCTTCTCCAAGGCGGTACAGAAGATCCTCGGCGCGCAGCTGCTCACCGACCTGTCCGGGTTTGTGTCGGCTTTGGACTCGATGTTCGGTGGGTTCCGTGAGCGGGCCGAGCACACCTACCGCGTGCTGCAGGACCCGCAGACGGCTTTCGTGCTCGTGGCCGCACCCGAGCCGGACGCGGTCCGCGAGGCTGCCTATTTCGCCTCCCGCTTGGAAGAAGGCCGCATGCCGCTCGCGGGCCTCGTGCTCAACCGGGTGCACACGTCCGCCGTGCCCGAGCTCGACGCTGAGTCGAGCGCGGCGGCCGCGGCCCGGCTTGGCGAGGAGGGTGACACCGCGCGGGTGCTGCGGGTGCACGAGCTGCTGATGCGGCAGGTGGTGCGCGAGACCGAGGTCGCCGCGCACTTCACCGACAGGTTCCCCCTGGTGCCGGTCGCCCGGGTGCCCGCGCAGCCGACCGATGTGCATGACATCGCCGGGCTGCGGGCGATAGGCGACGCGTTTTAGTTGGTTCGGTCAGGCGTCGACCAGTTGCTTGCGGCTCTGGCTCTCGTTTTGGCCTTGCATCGCGGCTTCAAAGGTGCGCTTCCAGCTCGCGACCGACGGGTGACGGCGCAGGAGCGCGCGGCGCTCGCGCTCGGTCATGCCGCCCCACACCCCGAATTCAATGCGGTTGTCCAGCGCGTCCGCCAGGCATTCGTACCGCACGGGACACCCACGGCAGATGCGCTTGGCGACGTTTTGCTCCGCGCCCTGCACGAATAGTGCGTCCGGATCTCCGTTCCGGCACGCCGCGAGACTGGGCCAATCAGTGATCATGCTGCTAATGCCCATATTGCTACGTCCCCCCAGACGTTCCCCCGAAACCGCCGGGCGCGCATTGGTACCCCCTACCAACCGCCCAACGGCGTGCGTTGCTCGCCGGACCATCATGCTCCGTAGCTATACGATTACGCAACGTTATCGGCCAAAAAAGCCTGAAACGGATTTTTGGTGCCGTTGTCGGGCCGAACATTTTCAAGCGCACGTCTGGGGTCGTGCACTTTCTACAACGACGCCGACATGGAAGAGTTGCGCCTGAAAAGCCCTCACGTACCCTGTGGCGGTGATCCCCATGCGCAAGCGAGACCACAACATCTTCACCAATGCTGCCTCGCTGTTGGTCTGCGGAGTCCTCGCCGGCGTGGTCGTCGCCGCCGCGCTGTTCCCGGTCGTTGCGCTCTCCGGGTTATCCGCCAAGGCGGGCGGCGAGGCCTTCGGCCAGCTGCCCGACGAGCTCACCGTCAAGCGCACGCCGCAGATCAGCTACGTCTATGCCTCCGACAACAAGACGCTGCTCGCCACGATGTACGACGAAAACCGGCGGGACCTGCCGCTGTCGGAGATCCCGCTGATGGTGCAAAAGGCCATGCTCGCGGCCGAGGATCAGAAGTTCTACGAGCACAACGGCGTCGACGTCAAGGGCTTCGCGCGGGCGTTCATCGCCAACCAGACGGCCGGTGAGGTGTCGCAGGGCGCGTCGACGATCACCATGCAGCTCGTGCGCATGTCGCTGACGTTCACCTCCACGCCGCCGGGCGTGCTGAAGGCGACCGAGGACACCAACGTGCGCAAGGTGCGCGAGATCCGCTACGCGGTCGCGCTGGAGCAGCGCATGACCAAGGACGAGATCCTGCAGAACTACCTCAACACGGCCTACTTCGGCCTGCGCTCCTACGGCATCTACGCCGCCAGCCAGGTGTACTTCAACAAGGAGCCCAAGGACCTCACGCTCGGCCAGGTCGCCTTCCTCGTGGGGCTGGTCAAGGCGCCCGGTGACGTGGAAAACCAGGCCGGGCTCGACAAGGCCAAGGTCCGGCGCGACTACGTGCTCGACGAGATGTTCGACCTCACCTACATCACCGCCGCCGAGCGCGACGACGCCAAGGCCGAGACGCTCGAGGTGGTCGGCAACCAGACACCCAACGGCTGCATCCAGACCACCGTCGCGCACTGGGGCTTCTTCTGCGACTTCTTCCAGCGCTGGTGGCTGCAGCAGGAGGTGTTCGGCACCACGACCTACGATCGCGAACGGCAGCTGCGCGCGGGCGGGTACCGGATAGTCTCCTCTTTGGATATTCATACCCAGCAAGTGATGCGGTCCAACATCGACAAGCAGATCTCGGTCGACAACCCGCACGCGATGATGCTCGCCGGGGTCGAGCCCGGGACGGGCAAGGTGCGCGCGATGGCGGTCAACCGCAACTTCAAGCTCGACAGCCGCGACAACCCGCAGAACGGGCCGCACAGCAACCCGGTGGCCCGGGCGCAGGGCATCCGCGGCTCCTATCCCAATACCGTCAATCCCCTGCTGAGTACGGATCCCAGCTTCCAGGGCTACCGGCCGGGCTCGGTGATGAAGACCTACGCGATCGTGGCCGCGCTGGAAAGGGGCATCCCGCTGGATTACACGATCAACACGCAGGCCCGCGTGGCGTCGAAGTACCCGCACAAGGGCGAGCCCAACTGCGGCGGATACTGGTGCCCACCGGTGTATGACAACTCGCCCACCGGACCGCAGAACATGTGGACCGCGTTCGGATACTCGGTCAACACCTACTTCGTGCCGCTGTTCGACCGGGTGGGCGGCAAGGCCGTGATGGACGTGGCGCGCCGCTTCGGGCTGACGTTCTACAACGACCCCAACACCAACGACGACGACTACAACAACTCCGTCGACCCGTACACGTCGAACGTGTGGTCGCCGTTCGTGCTCGGCATCTCTACCCACCCGCCGGTCCAGATCGCCAACACGTGGGCCACGCTCGCGGCCGACGGGCTGCACTGCGAGCCGATGCCGGTCGAGTCGATCCTCAACTACAAGGGCGAGAAGCTCGCCGTGGGTGAGCCGCGGTGCCACCAGGCGTTCAGCGCGGACGTGGCGCGTGCCGCGATCGACGCCGGCCGGTGCCCGGTGGGCGACAAGTCGTTCTTCGGCGGCGGGGCGCGCGGCGAGTGCGGCGGCTCCGGCACGGCCCGCACCTCGCGCGACATCATCGGCAAGCCGATCTCCGGCAAGACCGGCACCAGCGACGGGGCCAAGTCCTCCACGCTCACGATCACGGCGAAACAGCTTGCGGTGTCCGGCTTCCTGACCGACCCGGACTGGCCCGAGACCGACCAGCGCATGCCGCACAACGGCCCCGGCGGGATCAACCCGGCGGTGCAGCACACGCTGGCCGAGGCGCTCGCAGGTGCGGAGACGATCGACTTCGCCAAGCCGAGTGACAAGCTCGCGTACGGGACTCAGGTCGCCATCCCCGACGTCACGTGCCGGTCGGTCCCGGAGGCCACGTCGATCCTGCGCGCCCAGGGCTTCTCGGTCGAGGTCGACACGCGCACCCCGGTCGCCTCGGCCTGCCCGCCCGGCACGGTCGCCGGCACCAGCCCGTCCGGCCGCACCGTCAAGAACAACCCGGTCACGCTGCTCATCAGCAACGGTGGTGTCGGGGGCGGCGGCGGCGGGGGTGGTGGGGGCGACCCGAGACCCCCG
>NZ_QJUG01000307.1 GCF_003426775.1 Allorhizocola rhizosphaerae
CCGTGCTCTTGCGCGGGTGGGGCCGGGCGCGAAGCGATCCGGGCCGACCCGCTGCGGACCCGCGCTCAACTCTGTTCAGGCGAAGCCGTGCTCTTGCGCGGGTGGGGCCGGGCGCGAAGCGATCCGGGCCGACCCGCTGCGGAAGGCTCAGCCTGCCAGGAGCGCCACAGCGCGGCGTAGGAACCGTTGGCGGCCACCAGTTCGTGGTGTGAGCCGAGCTCGGCGATGCGGCCGTCCTCGATGACCGCGACCCGGTCGGCGTCGTGCGCGGAGAATAGCCGGTGCGCGATCGCGATCACCGTCCGGCCGTGCAGCACCGCGGCCAGCGAGCGCTCCAGATGGCGGGCGGAGCGGGGGTCGATCAGCGAGGTGGCCTCGTCGAGCACGAGCGTGTGCGGGTCGGCGAGCACGAGGCGAGCCAGCGCGATCTGCTGCGCCTGCGGTGGCGAGATCTCGTGCTTGCCGCTGCCCACGACGGTGTCGAGGCCATGCGGCAGGTCGTCGACCCACTCCAGCGCATCCACGGCAGCCAGCGCGGCGCGCAGTTGCTCCTGCGTCGCCTGGGGTTTGGCGAGCGCGAGGTTGTCCCGCAGGGTACCAAGAAAAATATGATGCTCCTGGGTCACCAGCGCGACATGACCGCGCAGCTCTTCCAGCGGAAGCTCCACAAGCGACGCGCCGCCGACCGTCACGCTGCCGGTGCGCGGGGCGTCGATGCCCGCCAGCAGGCGGCCGAGGGTCGACTTGCCGGCGCCCGAGGGGCCGACCATGGCCAGGCGCTCGCCCGGCTCGATCGCCAACTCTATGCCGTGCAGCACATCCCGGCCGTCCACATAGGAGTATCGGACGTCCGTCGAGACGATACGCTCGTCCACGGGCGTGATCCCGGTGGGCGTCCGATCATCGGAAACCATGGACACTCCGAGCAGGCGGGCCAGCGAAGCGCCGCCGACCTGCAGCTCGTCCATCCAGCTGAGCAGGCGGTCGACCGGCTCGATCAGCTGCTGCACCAGGAACACCGCCGACACGGCCTCGTCCAGCCCGACCCAGCCCTCAAGGTAGAACCACCCTCCAAACACGAGTGTCGACGCGACCGGCAGCTGGAACCCGATGTCGGCGATCGGCCAGAAGATGGTGCGCAGCCGCAGCGTCGCCCGCTCGGCCAGGTAGTTCTCGCGCAGGTCATGCTGCGTGCGCTTGGTGCGCCGCTCGTATCCGGCCAGCGCCTCGGTGGTCCGCGCGCCCTCCACCGTCTCCGTCAGCCCGTCGATCAGCTCGGACGACGTGGCGTTTTCGCGCAGATATGCGGGCGTGGCACGGCGCAGATACCACCTCGCGGCGATGGTCAGGATCGGCACGCCGACCAGGCACGGCAGCGCGAGCAGCGGCGACAGCCAGACCAGCGCGCCGCCCGTGAGCAGGATGGTCACGACGGCGATCAGCGTCTCGGGCACGCCGCGCCGCACGCTGTGTGAGATGGCCGCGACATCGCGGCTGGTCCGCGTGACCAGATCGCCCGTGCCCGCACGCTCCACAGTGGACAGTGGGATGGCCAGCACCCGGTCAACGAATTCCTCGCGCAGCTCGGCGAGCACCTTCTCGCCAAAGCGCGCGGAGGCGAACGCGGCGAAGCGAATCAGCACGGTCTGCGCGAGCACAAACGCGACCAGCCCGAGCGCGAGCATGTCCACCGTGGCGAGGGTGCCACCGGCCACGGTCTGCACGATCCGGCCCAGCAGCACGGGCGCGCCGAGCCCGGCGAGCGCGGCCAGCCCATGCAGACCGACCACTTTGGACAACTCGCGGCCGTGTTGCCTAATCGTGGTCAGCGCATAGGACCGGACCGCCGGCTTGTCGGCGATGGGAAGTGCCACGCGGCTCACGAATCCTCCTCACGTGTCACCACTCGGCGGTAGCGCGGTTCGTCGGCCAGCAGCGCGCGATGCGTGCCCTCGGCCAGCACCTTGCCATCCTCCACATAAACCACGCGGTCGGCGTGGTCGAGCACCAGCGGGCTGGAGGTCGTGACAACGGTCGTCAGCCCGCGCCGGAATGGCTTGAGCCGCTTGGCGATCCGTGCCTCCGTGTGCGCGTCGACCGCGCTGGTCGGCTCGACCAGAATCAGCGTCGGCGCCTCGGTCATCAACGCCCGCACCAGGCGCAGCCGCTGCTGCTGCCCGCCGGAAAACTCGCGCCCGCGCTCGGCGACGAAGGAATCAAGCCCGTCTGGCAGCGCGTCGACAATCTCCTGTGCGCTCGCGGCACGCAGCGCATCGTCAATCCCAGGCTTGCCAAGCGGATTGAGCTCCTCGCGCAGCACCCCCGTGAACAGCCGCGCATTGTTGTCGGCAAGAAGAATCCTCTCCCTGACATGGGATCTGGTCGCTTGGCTCAAGGCCACCCCACCCAGTGTCACTTCGCTTTCTTGGTACCGGCTGAGCCGCTCAGCGATCTCGATGGAGTCTTCCGGCCGCTCCGAAACAATCGCCGTCAACAGTCCGGATTGGATAGTCAATCCGGACTCCGGGTCGTGCAGCGGCCCGCGCTCCGGCAGCCGCACCGGATCGGCTGGATCGGTGATCTCGGCCTGCTCGCGCAACAGCCGCAGCACCCGCCCGGCCGCGACATGCCCGCGGGTAAACTTGTCCATCGCCTCGCCGAACGTGCGCAGCGGCACAATCATGAACGCCGCGTAGCCGTAAAACGAGATAAGCTCCCCGGGCGTGATCTCGCCGCGCAGCGCGTAACGCGCACCCAACCAGGTGACAAGCGCCATGAACAGGCCCGGCACGAGCACCTCGGCCGCCTCCAGCAGCGAGTCGATCCGCGCGGCGCTCACGCCGGTGGCGCGCAGCCGCTGCGACTCCCGCCGGTACCGTTGGGAAAACACGGACTCGCCACCGATCCCGCGCAGCACCCGCAACCCGGCCACGATGTCCACCGCCTGGCCGGTCAACGCCCCCTGCTGGTCGCGATAGGCCATCTGCCGGTGGTGCAGCGGGCGCACGAGCAGGCTCGTCACTGCGAGCGCCACCGGCACACCGAGCACGACCACCAACCCGAGCGTGAGTGAAGCGTTGAGCATGATGACTGAAATCACGATCACCGTGACGACCGCGCCCGCGAACCGGGCCGAGATGTCGATCCCGTTGCCGATGTGGCTCATGTCGGCCGCCCCGATCGCCACCACCTCACCGGTGGCCAGGCGCTTGGGCAGGGTCGCACCGAGCCGGTTGGTGTGCGCGACCGCGGCCTGCACCGTGCGGTAGGAGGCGGACAGGAAGTTGTAGACCGCGTTGCGGTGACGCAGAATCCCGGCGGTCACCTGCACGCCCGCCAGCAACAGAAAAGCCCCGGCCCACCAGGCCAGGGCACCCATGTCACCATGCGTGAAACCCGCGTCGATCGCTTTGCCGAGCGTCGCGGGGATCAGCGCGCCGGTGACCATCCACACCACACCGAACGTCATGCCGTAGGCGATGTTGCGCCACTGCAATCGGGCCAGCCACAAAAGATATCTGGTGGCTGACCGGGTGTCGGGAGTGCCGTGATCGGCGTTAGGCAGTGACCGCATAGCCGCCTGAACCTACGCCTACCGGCGCTTTGGCCGCCACCGAATTTCAAAGGAGCCGCTGAAGTCTTGGCATACGCACGCGCCAATGCCAGCAGCCAAGCACGATCGGATGAGTCAGTAGGTCCGCGGAGACAATCACAGATGCCTCTGCAGCGCCGATACCGAACTCTAACGCCGGCACCGCTACCGATCCGCATTGAAGGAACACGTCCTTTCAGAGGTCACCTCCGCAATTGACAGCCGCGCGGCGAACGCGGATGCCATCGCCAGCGGCCCAAGCACGACGATCTCAAGCCGACCGCCCTCCGGCGGCCGCTCAAGGTCGACAAAGCGCGGCTGCGGGTCGAAGCTGGTGACAACCGCCCCCGGCCCGTCCGTGAATGGCCGCCCGGAGTGCAGCGGAACGGCATCCATCCGCCCCTCGTGGAACGCCGGCTCTTCATGACGCCATGGCAGCTCCGCGCGTAAAGCCCACACCGGAAACGGAACTGAACCGGTCAGCACGGCGAAGCGTCGTCTACATCTGCACCGGCGCGACGGGCAAGTGCTGCAAGACTTTCCACACTTCCGAAAAGGCCGGCGTCGGTTGACAGCTTACCGAATCCACGATGACCTCGCCGCGGGTGCCTTCCGTGCCGACCACCATCGTTGCGGCATTGGACGAAAGGTTGACCGCGAACACCGCCTTTTCACCGTCGTAGCCGGTAATCAAAAGTTCGGTGATGTTCATCTTGAAACAGACCGCGACCGACGATCTCGCCTGCGCTTACACCAGCACTCCGCCAGCCGAACTCATCGGCCGGCTCCGTGCTCATCTGACCTACGTCGCCCAGTTGATGGACACGCGCATGACTCTCGCCCGCCGGCGGGAGCTCATCACCATAGGCGGTTGGCTATCGCTGCTTGCCGCCACCGTTCACATCGATCTACATCAACGCTCGGCCGCACATGCCCGTCTTGCCACCGCCGCAACACTGGCGGAGCACGCCGAACACCAGGAGATCCGGGCGTGGTGCCTGGAAACCCAAGCCTGGGAGGCAGTGACCAACGGCGACTACCGGCGCGCTGTCGACGTGTCCCAGCAGGCCCAGACCATCGCGCCGGCTGGAAGCTCTGCGCGAATTCAGGCGACCGCACAGGAGGGCGGGCATGGGCCCCGATTGGTCAGCGCACCCAGACCCGTGCCGTGCTGGACCGGGTGGCCCGGCTGATCTCCTCGCTGCCCGTCCCCGACCGGCCCGAGCACCACTACCGCTATGACCCAAGCAAGGCCAACACATACACGGCCACAACGCTGGCGTGGGCCGGCGACCCGGCGGCCGAGGAGTATGCACGAGAGGTGATCGTCCAACTTGAAGGCGAGGCTAAGGCCGGAAGGGCCAGGCCACGGCGAATCGCCTCCGCGCAGCTTGACCTCGGCCTTGCCCTGCTGACCAGCCAGCGGCCCGACGAGGCAGCCGCCGTGGCCACTACCGCCATCACCTCTGGTCGCGTGGTTCCGTCCAACTGGTGGCGCGCGACCGAGATCGTGTCGGGTGTGGAGCGGACCGGCATCCGGGAGGCCAACGACCTGCGTCAGGCATACGAAGCGTGCCGGCCGGGATAGGGCTCTCCGCCAAAACCCATCATCGGACACATGAGTCTGACACCCGAGAGCGTCACCCGGTCTACCGAGATCATTTGCGTTGAAGCGGTACCCGAAGGTGCGGGATTTCGATATCCAAGCCCGCGCAATCTTGGTACTCCAGGCTGTGTGAAAGCGGTATTACCCAGTTCATGGACACCTCCCGCCCGCGCCATGTCATCCAATTGCCAAATGCAGAAACAGATAAGATCAGTGCTTGTTGCGCAGCCCGGCTGAAGCCCAGGAGGAGTGTTGCCACGGATCGCCGTTACGGGACATATGAATCTGACGCCGGAAAGCGTGTCCCTGGTCTACCAGGCGATCAAGAGTCTGTTGGCACCCCACGTCGGCGGTGAGCTGGTGGGCATCAGCTGCATCGCCCGCGGCGCTGACTCGATTTTCGCCGAGGCGGTGCTCGATGCCGGCGGTCGGCTTGAGGTTGTCATGCCGACCGCGGATTATCGCGAGACCAAGGTGAAGCCCGATCAGGCGGCACAGTTCGATGCCCTGATGCGCCGGGCATCGAAGGTTCACACCTTGCCATTCGAAGAGGCGGGCCGTGACGCCTATGAAGCCGCCAATGAGGTCCTGCTGGCCTCCTGCGACGAGCTTTTCGCGGTCTGGGATGGACAGTCCGGTGTGGACCGCGGCAGCACGGGTGCGGTGGTCGAACAGGCCCGCCTGCGAGGTTTGCCGATACATGTCATCTGGCCCGAGGGAGCAGCGCGAGCCACCTCGTAGACATCTGCCCATTCGGGTCACCGGTCGACGGGGGTGAAGTCCCAGGCGTGGGCGGAGCGGGCGACGAGGTCGGCCGGGGGTTGTGGGGCATCGGGCGGCTGGCCGTGCCAGCGGGAGATGACGACGATGCGGTGGTCGGTGGAGGAGAAGACCTCGGTGGAGATGTGCTGATAATGCTGTTCCATCGTGGGCACCGCTATGTCGCACACCCATTGGAGCAGCTCGCTGAAGGTCGGCGGGTATCCCCGCACCTCCCACATCCGCACGATCACCCCACGCAAGCTACACGCCGACGAGCGTGAGCGGCATGGCCGAATCGGCCGGGAAGTCAAGCGCCGACGGGCTTGCGCCGGCCGCCACCAGGTGGGCCCCCAGCGCGGCCACCATCGCACCGTTGTCGGTGCACAGTTTGGGCCGCGGGATGCGCACGGCGATCCCGTGCGCGGCCGCCCGCTCGGTGGCCATGGCGCGCAGCCGCGAGTTGGCCGCCACACCCCCGCCGATCACCAGGATGTCGACGCCTTCGGTGCGGCACGCGTCGATGGCCTTGGTCACCAGCACATCGCACACCGCCTCCTGGAACGACGCGGCCACGTCGTTGACCGGGACGGGTTGCCCGTCGCGCTCGCGGGCCTCGACCCACCGCGCGACGGCGGTCTTGAGCCCCGAGAACGAGAAGTCGAACCGGTGCCGCTCCATGTCGCGCGCCGCGGTGAGCCCGCGTGGGAAGCTGACGGTCACCGTGCCTTCGCGTGCCGCACGGTCGATCGGCGGCCCGCCCGGGAAGGGCATCCCGAGCAGGCGCGCCACCTTGTCGAACGCTTCTCCGGCCGCGTCGTCGATGGTGCCGCCGAGCGGCCGCACGCCTGTGGCCAGATCCTCGACCCGCAGCAGTGACGAGTGCCCACCGGAGACGAGCAGCGCGATCGCGGGGCCGGGCAACGGCCCGTGCTCAAGCGTGTCGACGGCCACGTGGGCGGCGAGGTGGTTGACCCCATAGACGGGCTTCTCCGCAGCCAGCGCGAGCCCCTTGGCCCCCGCCACGCCGACGAGAAGCGCCCCCGCCAGACCGGGCCCGGCCGTGACCGCGATGGCGTCGATGTCGCCTATGGTCAACCCGGCCTCGCCCAAGGCGCGGTCGATGGTGGGGACCAACGCCTCCAGGTGTGCCCGGCTCGCGACCTCAGGCACCACCCCGCCGAACCTGGCGTGTTCGTCCACACTGGACGCCAGGGCGTCGGCGAGCAGGGTGTGCCCGCGCACGATGCCGACACCCGTCTCGTCGCAACTCGTCTCGATGCCCAGCACCAGGGGCTCGTCCCGCAACCCGGCCAATTCACAACTCCATCTGCATCACGAGCGCGTCGGTGTTGCTCGGCTGATAGTAGCCCCGGCGCACCCCGATCACCTCGAAACCATATGTGGCGTAAAGCTTTTGGGCGGGCGCATTTTCGGCCGCTACCTCCAGCAGCACCTGCCGCACCTGGTGCCGCCGGGCCTCGTCGAGCAGCCGCTCCAGCAGGGCACGCCCGACACCCCGCCGCTGCGATTCGCGCCGCACCGCGATGTTGTTGATCCACGCCTCGCCCTTGCCCACGGCCAGGCCCGCATAGCCCAGGATCGCGCCGTTGTCGTCGGTCGCCACCAGATAGTGGTGCCCGTTGGCGAGCTCGTTCCAGAACATCGGCGCCGTCCACGCCTCCGCGCCGAACACTTCCTTTTCGATCGGCAACAGATCCTCGATCTGCCACCAGCGCAACCGCTCGATCTTCATCGATGCACTGGCTTTCTCGTCGTGGGCTCTACGGCATCGGGGCGGCGAAGGTAGAGCGGGATGAGCCGTTCGGACTCGGCCCGGGCGAGCACCCGCTCGGCGACCAGCGCGACCAAGTGCTCCATGGGCGGATACAGCGGCTCGAACGCGGCAAGGGGGGCGGGCCCGGAGGGCTGGGGGGCGGGAGGAACCAGGCCGAGCACGTCGGCGTATTTCGCGGCGCCCTCGCCCACCCCGGACAGCACGCCACGCTCGGCGAGCAACGACGTGAT
>NZ_QJUG01000308.1 GCF_003426775.1 Allorhizocola rhizosphaerae
CCGCTCGAACGCGGCCAGGCTGCGCACGAGCGGTCCCTGCCGCCCCTCCGGGCGCAGGTCGGCGTCGACCCCGAGCGGCGGGTCGGGCGCGGGCGCGGCCAGCAGCGTGCGCAGCCGTTCGGCCACGGCCAGGGCGGCCGCATCGCTCCCCCCGTCGAACACGAACAGCACGTCCGCATCGGACGGATAGCTCATCTCGGCCCCGCCCAACCGTCCCATCCCGATGATGGCGAACCGCATGTCGCTGGGCGCCCCGCGCTGCGCAACCGCGAGGGCCGCGCTCAACGTCGCGTCGGTGACATCGGCCAGCGCCTCCCCGACCCGTACCACGTCCACCTTGGAAGCGGGCGCTAGTTCCCCGGCCTCGCTGAGCACGTCGGCCGCACCGACCCGGAACAGTTCGCGCCTGCGCGACGCCCGCACCGCCGCGACCGCCTTGACCGGGTCGTCGTGCCGGGCCGCCGCGGCCGCGAAACCGTCCGCAAGGGTCTGACGAGGTGCGAGCTCCGAATCGTCGGCCAGCAACCGCAGCGCCTCCGGGTCACGCGAGAGCAGATCCGTCAGATATCGACCACTGTCGAGCACGCGGGCCAGGCGCATCGCGACCGGTCCCTCGTCGCGCAGCAGCCGCAGGTACCACGGGGTGGTGCCCAGCGCTTCGGAAACCTGCCGGTAGGCCAACAGCCCGGCATCGGGGTCCGGCGCGTCGGCGAACTCCGCCAACAGGACCGGCAGCAGCGTGCGCTGGATCGCCGCCGTCCGCGACACACCCGACGTCAGGGTCTCGATGTGGCGCAAGGCCCCATGCGGGTCGGCGTAACCGAGCACCTCCAGCCGTTTGCGTGCACTCTGCGGACTCAGCGACAGCCCGTCCGCGGGGACTCTCGCTACCGCCGCGAGCAGCGGACGGTAGAGCAGTTTCGCGTGCAGCCGTCTCACTTCCGCCGAGTGGCTTACCCACTGGGCGCGGAAGCCCTCCTCGGTGAGCCCGAGCGCGCGAGCCAACCACCGCACTTCCTTGGGCACAGTGTGCGTCCGCCGCAACCGTTGCAACTGAAGCGCATGCTCGACGCGGCGCAGGAATCGATAGGCGGCCTCCAGCGCGCTGCCGTCCTGCCGCCCCACGTAGCCGGCCTCCACGAGCGCCCGCAACGCGCGCAAAGTGTTGCCCGAGCGGATGTTTTCGTCGGCCCGCCCATGCACGAGCTGAAGCAACTGCACCGCGAACTCGATGTCGCGCAGCCCGCCCGGCCCTCGCTTGATCTCCCGATCGACCTCGCTCGGCGGGATCTGCTCGACGATCCGGCGCCGCATCGCGCGCACGTCATCGACCGCCTCCGGCCGCTCGGCGGCGCGCCAGATCAGCGGGCGCAGCCCGGCCAGCCACGCCTTGGCCAGACCCGCGTCGCCCGCCGCCGGGCGGGCCTTGAGCAGCGCCTGGAACTCCCACGTGCGCGCCCAACGCTGGTAGTACACCTGGTGGCTGGCGAGCGTGCGCACCAGCGGGCCGCGCCCGCCCTCCGGGCGCAGGGCCGCGTCGACGGGCCACGCCACCTGGCCGCAGATCTGCATCAGCCGGGTCGCGACGGTCGTGCCGTCGGCCAGGTCTTCGTCGTCGGCCGCGACGAAGATGACGTCCACATCGGACACGTAGTTGAGCTCGTCGCCCCCGCACTTGCCCATCGCGATGACCGCAAGCCTCGGTGCGTTTTGAACTTCTTTTATCGATATGCGGTACGCGGCACGCATCGTGGCATCTGCCAGTGCGGTGATCTCCGTCATCGTGACCTCGATGTCCGCCCCGTCCGCCAGGTCGGCGGCCGCGATGCGCAGCAGGCCGCGCTGGTAACCCTGCTTGAGCGAGGCCACATCGGCCAGTCCACTGTGCACCTCGTAGCGCGGCGGGATGTCATTCATCAGCGCGCGCCACTGGTCTTTGTCGGCCGCGAGCTGGTCGCCCAGCGCCGACGACGCGCCAAGCACGGTGATCAGCCGAATCCGCACGGCCTCATCGGCCCCGATGGCCTCGATCACGGCCGGGTCGCGCTCGAAGACGCGCGCCAGCTGGCGCAGGGCGAGGTCGGGGTCTGCCGCGCGCCCGATCTGCTCCAGGATCAGCGCGGACTCCTCGTCCACCGGCCGCTGCGCGCCTGCGTCCCAAAGCTTGAGGTCCGGTGGGCACGGCACAGTCAGCCCATAACGCGCCAGCCGCCCGATGCCCATAGGGCCCAAGGCTACTCATCCGATGTCGGGATCGCCTCGGCGGACGTTCGACTCGATCTCGGCCGCGGCGTAGTCCAGCAGCTCGTGCGCCAGGCTCGACAGCGCACGCGCCCCGGCCACCTCCTCGCCGATCCTGGGGACGGGGCGATCGTCGGGGTTGCGCCTGGCCTGCCCCAGCCCACGCAGCTCGCGGTTGTCGGGCGTGCGCAGGATGGCCAGTGCCTGCGTGTAGTCGGAGTCCTCATCGAAGGTGAGCTCGATGGTCCAGGTGGTGGTCATACCACCTACTCTGGCACCGCCACGGCCAGCTGTGCGGCGTATGCCTCAATGCGCTGACGCCACTGGTCGTGTGTGGCGTGTGGATCGCCGTCGCGGCCGGTGATCGTGACGATGAGGCGTGCGCCGTGACCCGTGCCCTCGGTGAACTCCGGCTGCACACCATCGAACGTCCATGCCTCGCGCGCCTCCTTCTCCGGCACGGTGAGCTGGCGCTCGAACCGGACCACCCACCCGTCGGCGGTCGTGCGCACCTCGCCTCGGTCGAGGCCGAAGCGGTGCACGAACTCCTCGTGCTCGCGCACCATCCGGCTGCTTTGCGGGGCGGGCCGACCGCGCAGGAGCGCGTCGAGGGCCGCGTGGCATGCGTCCCACCCGGCGGCGAAGCTCGCGGCACCGGGCCGGTCGTCGAAGGTGTGGATGAAGTCGAGCACGCAGCCGTCGCCGTCGGGCGTGAGCTCCCAGCGCAGGATGGTGCCCTCCCAGGTGTATTCAAGCAGGCGCGGTGGTTCGGCGGCGGTGACAACGCCATCCCCGCCGAACGAGAAGCGCACCGGCGTGCCCACGGCCGGATCGATCTCGACCTCGGCCGGGAACCAGTGCTTGAGCTGCGCCGGCTCGGTGAGGGCGCGCCAGATCTTCTCGGGGCGGTGGTTCAGGCGGCGACGCATGCGCAGCACATGCCGCCCATCGATGGTGTGCAAAGACTCGCTCATGGAGCCAACATACCGCGCAGGTTATATAACCGGCAAGGAATTCGAACCGGGCGGTGGTTCGAGCCGGCCCTGGGCGAGCTCGGCGAACCGGTGGGCGAACGGCTGCCACACCTCACGCACGTCGTCCTGCGCCAATTCGACGCCCGCGATCAGCGCGTCGGCGTTGTCGAACTTGGCGACCCAGCCGGCGAACATCTCGACATCGGTCTCGATGTGGAACTGCGTCCCCCAGGCCCGATCGCCGATCCGGAATGCCTGATGGGGGTACCGGGGTGAGGCCGCGAGCAGCACGGCACCCGCGGGCAGCACGGTGATCTCGTCGTGGTGGTACTGGATGACGTCGGGGGCGAAGGGCACCGGGCCGAACAGCGGATCGGCGGCCGCGATGTCGCGCTTGGCGACCAGGCGCGCGCCGATCTCGGGGCCCGCCGCCGATCGCTCCACACGACCGCCGTGGGCCTGCGCGAGCAGCTGGCCGCCGAGGCAGATGGCGAGCGTGGGCACGCGGTGACGCACGGCCTTGCGCAGCAACGACTCCAGCCGGGGAAACCACTGCGCGCCAGGTGTGCCGTCGTCAGCTGGATAGGCGTCCTGCTCGCCGCCGAGCACGACCAACGCCTCATAGCCCGCCAGATTGTCGGGCAGCTCGTCACCCGCGTGCGGCCGCCGCACCTCAAGCGAGAGCCCCGCCTCGGTCAGCCACACGCCCAGCCGGCACACGTCATCGGTCGGGTCGTTCTCCACCACCAGCGCAGTCACCCGCACGAGGCTACCTGGCCGCCGTTATGCGTCTGTGCGGCGCCTGATCCGGGCGCGGCGGACGAGTCCGGCGAGCACGGTCATCCCGGTGGCGATGGCAAGCCCGGTACCGAAGAAGAACATCGTCGTCCAACGGCTTTCGGCCGCCGCGGCGACGACCTCCGCCGGACCGTCCGGATTGGACGGGGCCGCGGACGGTGACGGTGACGCGAGGGGCTCACCCGGGTTGACCAGCCGCCCGACCGACACCTGCTCGGGCAGGCTGAAACCCCAGTCCAGCAGGGCCGCGCCCTGTTGCCAGCTGCGTTGCGGCCTGGGCTCGGCGCCCAGCAGCGTGACCACGAGCCGCCTGCCGTCGCGCTCCGCGGCACCCACATAGGTGTGGCGGGCCAGGCTGGTGAAGCCGGTCTTCCCGCCGATGGCGCCCGGGTACTTGGACATGAGCTGGTTCTCGTTCTGGATTTCGAAGCCCTCGTACTTCGGCGGCTGCGCGGGGATCTGCGTGCGCTCCGTGAGCTGGTAACGCCGGAACGTCTCGTTGGCGAAGCAGACCCGCGCGATGAGCGCGAGGTCGTAGGCGCTGGTGAACTGGCCCGGCCCGTCGTAACCGGACGGCGTCACGGCTTGGGTCTGATAGGCGCCGAGCCATTTCGCGTGTTGGTTCATGGCCTGCACCCCGGCGGCCATGCCCCCGGCTCCGCCGCCGAGGCGGGCCAGCACGTTGGCGGCGTCGTTGCCGGACTGCAGCAACAGCCCGAGCCACAGCGTTTCGACCGAGTACTGTCCATTTTCGACCAGGCCGACCGCCGAGCTGTCCGACGGGATGGCGATGTCCTCATGGACCACGGTGACGATCTGCTGCGGGTCGAGCTTGTCCAGGAATGTGGCCGCCAGCAGGAGCTTCTGCACGCTGGCCGGGGTGCCGTATTCGTGCGGGCCGCAGGCGCCGAGCACCTTGCCCGTGTCGAGGTCGGCGACCAGCCACGAGACGGCGGTGTTGGCGGGAGGGTCGGGAACCCCTGCGGGAACGACCAATCCGGCGCTGTCCAACTGCTTGCCCCCGACAGTGCGGTGTGCGGGCACGTCCGGAGGCGGCGACGGGCGCGGCGGCCGCTCGGGGTTGGGCTCCGCCGACTTCGGGCACGGGATCGGCGCCGGTGCAGGCGACGGACTGGCGTCGGCGAGCACGGGTGTGGTCACGGCGCACAGGAGCGCCACTGCGGCGTTACGCCAACTCATCCCAACCTCCCCAGAGCGGCGGCGGTGCGCATGGCATCGATCGAGCCGAATTCGGTGAACAGCAGGTCGGCCTCACTCCAGCAGGCCCGTGCCCGATCCAGCCGTCCCGCCTTCTCGTGCGCCTGGCCGAGCAGGCACAGCGTGTGGGCCTGGGCCAGCCGTTGCCCGCCATCGCGCTGCGGCGACAGGGCCGCTTCGGCGTGCGTCACGCAGGCCGCGACGTCGCCGAGGCCCAGAAGTGAAGCCGCCAAAGCGGTGTGCGCGTGCGCGACAGCGATGGGCGGGCCCGCGTCCTCGGCCAGCGCCAGCGCTCTGACGGCATGCTCGTGCGCGGCCCGGTGGCGGCCCTGTGCTGTGTAGGCCATGGCGAGCATGGCCAACGCATCGATCTCGCTGCGGCGATGGCGGGCGCGCTCCAGGATGCGCAGGGCGGTCGTCAGCCCGTCGATCGCCGCTTCCGGCCGGTCCGACCGCAGGTTGGCCTCGGCAAGCGCGATCTCGGCGAGGGCCTGCACCTGCGGGTCGGCGATCCGCTCGGCGATCTCGATGGCGGAGGTGATGGCCTTGACCGCCAGATCGAAGTCGCCGCGCTCGTAATGCACCCGGCCCAGGGTAACGAGCCCGGCCGCCTCCTCGTGCGGTGCATCGAGCTCGCGGAAGATGGCCAGCGCCTCGATCTGCAGCGTGTGTGCCTCGTCGAGGCGACCCTGCCGCCGCCGCACCCCGGCCAGGTTGCCCAGGGCGAGCGCCTCAGACAGGCGTTGCCCCAACCTGCGGCCCAGCAGCAGGGCGAGCGCCAGATAGCGGCCGGCCTTGCCGAGGTTGCCGCGCTCCAGGTGTGTCATCGACAGATTGATGTATCCGACCGCGACCGCGCGCTGGTTGCCCAGGGCCCGGTCGAGCGCCAGCACGGCCGTGAACCGCTCGGTCGCTGCGGGCAGCCGGCCGAGGTGCGCGAGCGAAACCGCCGCACCGCGAAGCGCCGACAGTTCACCCAACTGCATGCCCGCCTTGTGGTAAAGCGCGGCGGCCTGCTCCTGCTCGTCGACGGCGGTGACGTATTCGGCCGTGCGGAAGCGCAGGAAGCCGAGGAAGTGCCGGGCGGCCGCCTCACCGGCGATGTCTTCCGCTTCCTGTGCGACGGCCAGCCCCAGCTCGGCCACGGCGAACATCTGCGAGCGGAACTCCGCCAGATGATAGGCGTGCACCCGCAGCGCATCGGCCAGGTGCCAGGCCATGGACCGGGTGCCGGCCGAGGCGGCAAAGCGTTGCGCCGCAACGATGTTGTCCCACTCGTCGACCAGCCATCGATGACCCTGATCGGCGTCGGTGAACTCCTTTCCCGGTACCGAATCATCAATCGGATCGCGGGACAGAGCGCAGTTGGGCTGATTCAGCACGGCCCCGGCCGCGTCGACAGCGCTCAGATAGTGCTGCAGCAGGCGCTGGGCGGCGGCCTCCCGCTGCGCGGGCGGGTCTTCGGCCTCGCCCAGCTCGGCCGCGTAGTCGGCCAGCAGGTCATGACACGCATATCTGTCCGGCCCGCACGCCTGGGCCAGGTGCAGCTGGTCGAGCTTGTCGAGCACGCGCCCGGCCTCGGTGACCGGCACCGCCGCCAGCGCAGCCGCTGCGGTGACGGTGAGTCCGGCCGGCGCCGGGACCAGGCCCAGCATCCGGAACATGCGTTGGCTGGCCTGGTCGAGCGACCGGTACGACATCTCGAACGCGGCGCCGACCGTGGCCCGGCTGTCGCCGTCCACTTGCAACCCGGCCAGCGGACCACGCTGCGTCAGCGAGTCGAGATAGTCACGAAGGTCCGCGTGGCGGCGGTCGGCCAGACTCCCACCGGCCACCCGCAACGCCAGCGGCAGGCACCCGCAAAGGCGAGCCAGCTCGGCGGCTGCCGCCCGGTCGGTGCCGATGAGGTCGGCCCCGGCGGTGCGCGCGAGCACCTCGACCGCCTCCTGTTGCGGCAACACCTCAAGCCGCAACCGGTGGGCGCCTTCCAACGCCACGAGCCCGCTCAACCGGTCACGGCTCGTGACCACGACCAGGCAACCCGGTTCACCGGGAAGCAGCGGCCGCACCTGATCCGGCTCGGCGACGTCGTCGAGCAGGATGAGCAAACGCCTGCCCGACAGGGCCGAGCGGTAAAGCGCCACCTGGCCGTCCACGTCGAACGGGATGTCGCGCGCCGGCACACCGATCGCGTGCAACAGGCGCGGCAGCACATCGGCCGGCCGCGTGCGCGCACCCCGGTCGAAGCCGTGCATGCTGACGAACAGCTGACCGTCCGGGAAACGCGCCGAAACCCGGTGTGCCCAGCGCAATGCCAAAGCCGTCTTTCCGGTACCGGCTGCGCCCACGATGAGCACCAGGCGCTCCTGCCCGTCGGCGTAGGAGTCCAGCCGCAGCAGTTCGGCGTGGCGGCCGACGAACCGGGCCGGTTCCATCGGCAGCTCGTGCGCTGTAGCGGGCCTGTGCGCAGTGTCGGGTTTGGACGGTGCGGAAGCCGGTGTCTCCTCGCGGCGCAGGATCGATTGGTGCAGATGGGCCAGCTCGGGGCTCGGCTCGACGCCCAGCTCCTCGGCGAGCACCTGCCGCGCGGTGCGGAACGCGTCGAGCGCGCCGACCACATCTCCGCTGCGATACCTCGCGAGCATCAGCTGCGCCCGGAACCGCTCGTGCAACGGGTGCTCGTCGATCATCCCGGCCAGGCGGGAAAGCGCATC
>NZ_QJUG01000309.1 GCF_003426775.1 Allorhizocola rhizosphaerae
CGCGCAGCCCGTCGAGCAGGTCGGCGCCGGACGGGCCGGCCGGTGTGGCCGCGGCCGCGCGCCACCGGGCCAGCCGGATCTCGGCCGACTTGAGCAGCTCGTCGGTCCACGGCCGGTCCTCGCGATAGTGCTGCGACACCAGCGCCAGCCGCACGGCCATCGGGTCGACGCCATCGGCGCGCAGCCGCGACGCGAACACCAGGTTGCCGCGCGACTTGCTCATCTTCTCGCCGTTGAGGCCGATCATCCCGGCGTGCACGTAGTGCGCCGCGAACGGGGCCTTGCCGGTGAGGAGCTCGCCGTGGGCCGCCGAGCACTCGTGGTGCGGGAAGATCAGGTCGTTGCCGCCGCCCTGCACATCGATGGTGTCGCCGAGCAGGGACTGCGCGATGACCGTGCACTCGATGTGCCAGCCGGGGCGGCCGGGGCCGAGGTGGCCGCCGTCCCAGGCGGGCTCGTCGGGCCGCATCCCGCGCCACAGCAACGGGTCGAGCTGGTCGCGCTTGCCCGGACGGTCGGGGTCTCCCCCGCGCTCGGCCGAGAATTCGAGCATCGTCGCACGGTCGAGGTTGGACTCGTACCCAAAAGAAGCCGAAGTGGACAGGTCGAAGTAGACGTCTTGCGTGCCGTCCTTGAGCCGATAGGCGGCACCCCGCTCCAGCAGCTCGACCACCTTGGCGGCGATCGCCGGGATGGACTCGACCGCGCCGATGTAGTGCGTGGGCGGCACGATGCGCAGCGCCTCCATGTCCTCGCGGAACAGGGCCGTCTCGCGCATCGCGAGAACCTTCCAGTCCTCACCGTCGCGCTCCGCCCGTTCCAGCAACGGGTCGTCGATGTCGGTCACGTTCTGTACATATTGGACAGTGTGGCCGGTGTCGACCCACATCCGGTTGACCAGATCAAACGTGATCATCGTGGCGGCGTGGCCGAGATGGGCCGCGTCGTACGGCGTGATCCCGCACACATACATGGTCGCCCTGCCCGAGGCGGGCCGTGTCGGGTGCACGCCGCGCCGGGCCGTGTCGTAGAGGGCCAGCGGCCGGCCGGTCCCCGGCAGGCGGGGTAGGTCATCGTCAGAGGCGGCGGGGGCAGACCACGAATCCATTCCGCCAGCGTAGCCAAACACGGAGCGCCCGGAATTACGCACATGACCACGACTGCCGCTAGGGTCTTCTGTATGGCCCATCAGGTCTTCTCGTTCGAGCCGCCGGAGCGGTTCGTCGCCGGCACGGTGGGTCCGCCCGGCGAGCGCACGTTCTATCTTCAGGCGCGCGGGGGCGGCCGCCTGGTCAGCGTGGTGCTGGAGAAGGTGCAGGTGACGCTGCTGGCCGAGAAGCTCGAGGAGCTGCTCGCCGAGGCGCACCAGCGCTTCAACCTTGAGCTGCCGGGTCCCAGCCAGGACCCGCCCGACAACGAGCCGCTGGAGACGCCGGTCGACGAGGAGTTCCGCGTCGGCACCCTCGGATTGGCCTTCGATGTCGAAAACAACACGATCATCATCGAGGCCATCGCGGTGGACGAGACGGCCGAGTTCGACACCGAGACCGACACGCCTTCGGGCGACGATGACGAGGCCGCGGTGCCGAGCATCTCCGACGATCTGGATCGGCTGCGGGTGCGCCTGACCCCGGCCGCCGTGCGCGACTTCATCGACCGCGCCAAGCGCGTCATCTCGGCGGGGCGCCCACCGTGCCCGCTGTGCGGGCAGCCGCTCGACGCGTCGGGCCACCTCTGTCCGCGCCACAACGGCTACCACCGGCGCTAGCGAAAGTTCGCGCCATGGCGACAACCGACGAAGTTGAGCAGCTTCTGCGGTCGGCGGAGTTCGAGATCGAGGGCCGGCTGGTGGAGGCGTCGAACATCACGCTGCGCGTGCAGCTCAGCGATGACGTGCGCGCAGTGTACAAGCCCATCCGTGGCGAGCGCCCGCTGTGGGACTTCCCGGACGGCACGCTCGCCGGGCGTGAGGTCGCGGCATATGAGCTGAGCAAGGCGCTGCGCTGGGATGTGGTCCCGCTGACCGTGATGCGCGATGGGCCGCTCGGTTTGGGGGCGTGCCAGCTGTGGCTGGACGACCTCGTCGAACCGCCCGTCGGGTTCGTGCCCGAGCGCGAACTTCCGGGCGATTGGCTGCCCGTCGCGGGTGCGCGTGACGAGGTGGGCAGGCCTTATGTGCTGGCCCATGCCGACGACCCGCGCCTGGCCCGGCTCGCGCTGTTCGACGCGATTGTCAACAACGCCGATCGCAAGGGCGGGCACGTGCTGCTCACCCAGGGCGGACACCTCTACGGTGTGGACCACGGCGTGTGCTTCCACAGCGACGACAAGCTGCGCACCGTGCTGTGGGGGTTCGGCGGGCGCCCGGTGTCCGAAGCGGACAGTGCCGCGCTGCGCCGCATCGACCCCGGCATCCTGAGCGATTACCTTTCCGCGCAGGAGCTCGACGCGCTCGCGCGCCGGATCGAGAAGCTGGAGACCTACCCGGCCCCACCGGATGATCGTCACGCTATCCCCTGGCCGCCCATATAGATGTAGATTCAGCCCATGGACGTCCAAGTCACGGGGCCCATGCTCGATCGCTTCGATGAGATCCTCACTCCCGATGCGCTGGCGTTCCTGGCGGAGCTGCATGCGCGCTTCGACGCCCGCAGACGCCAGTTGCTGGCCCAGCGCAGCTCCACGGTCACCACGCTGGACTTCCTCGACGAGACCCGGCACGTGCGCGAGGGCGACTGGCGGGTGGCCGAGCCCGCGCCCGGCCTGGTCGACCGGCGGGTCGAGATCACCGGGCCGACCGACGCCAAGATGATCATCAATGCACTCAACTCCGGGGCGAAGGTGTGGCTGGCCGACCACGAGGACGCCAACACGCCGCTGTGGGAGAACGTCATTTCCGGCCAGCTCAACCTGCGCGACGCGGTCAAGGGCACGCTCCAGCACACCTCGCCCGAGGGCAAGCACTACACCGTCGAGGCCACCGAACCGCCCACCATCGTGTTCCGGCCGCGCGGCTGGCACCTGAGCGAGAAGCACCTGCTGCACCACGGCGAGCGCCTGTCCGGCAGCCTGGTCGACTTCGGGCTCTACGCCTTCCACACGGGCACGTACTTCTACCTGCCGAAGATGGAGAGTCACCTTGAGGCCCGGTTGTGGAACGACGTGTTCACGTTCGCCGAGGACCGGCTGGGCAAGCCGCGCGGGACCATCCGGGCCACCGTGCTGATAGAGACGTACCCGGCCGCCTTTGAGATGGACGAGATCCTGTACGAGCTGCGCGAGCACTCGGCCGGGTTGAACGCGGGCCGCTGGGACTACATGTTCAGTGTCATCAAGAAGTTCCGCGAGCGCGGGCGGGATTTCCTGCTGCCCGATCGCAACTCGGTCACGATGACCGCGCCGTTCATGCGCGCCTACACCGAGCTGCTTGTGAGCACCTGTCACAGGAGAGGCGCCCACGCGATCGGCGGCATGGCCGCGTTCATCCCGAGCCGCCGCGATCCGCATGTCAACGAGGTCGCGCTGGCAAAGGTGCGCGACGACAAGACACGCGAGGCCAACGACGGATTCGACGGGTCGTGGGTGGCGCATCCCGACCTCGTGCCGGTGTGCCGGGAGGTCTTCGACGGGGTGCTCGGCGACCGGCCGAATCAGCTCGACAAGACCAAGCAGGTGTCCATCACCGCCGACGACCTGCTGGCGGTCCGCAAGACGGAGGGGCAACAGACCGAGGTGGGGCTACGCAACGCGATAAGCGTTGGTGTGCAATACCTTTCGTCGTGGCTGCGGGGCACTGGCGCCGTCGCCATCAACAACCTGATGGAAGATGCGGCCACCGCCGAGATCGCGCGCTCCCAGGTGTGGCAGTGGCTGCACAACGACGTGGTCCTGCATGACACGGGCGAGCGGGTGACCCGCGAGCTGGTCGAGCGGATCGCCGAAGAGTTCGACGAAGCCCACGACGCGGCGAAGGCCTTGTTCATGGAGGTTGCCGTCGCCGACGACTTCGTGGACTTCCTGACGCTGCCCGCGTACGAGCGCATGCCATGAAAGCCTTGGTGGAGAAGCTGTCCGGCCGGTTGACCAAGGATCAGATTATCACCGATCCGGTGGAGTTGCGCACGTACGAATGTGATGGGCTGGCGCAATACCGGGTTAGTCCCGGGCTGGTCGTTTTGCCGCACAATGCTTCCGAGACCGCGTTCGTTGTGAAGGCGTGCGCTGAAGCGGGGATCCCATTTGTGGCAAGGGGTTCGGGGACGGGCCTGTCGGGTGGGGCACTGCCCCGCCGGGACGGTGTGCTCATCGTCACCGCGCAGATGCGGTCCATTGTGGAGCTTGCCATCGAGGACGAGCGGGCCGTCGTACAGCCGGGCGTCATCAACCTGCACGTGACGCGGGCCGCCGCTGCGCACGGCTACTACTACGCGCCCGACCCGTCGAGTCAACAGATCTGCTCGATCGGCGGCAACGTCGCGGAAAACTCGGGCGGCGCGCACTGCCTCAAATACGGCTTCACCACCAATCACGTGACCGGGCTGGAGATCGTGACGCCCGACGGCGAGCTGGTTCGCTTGGGCGGCAAGGCTTTGGACCCGCCCGGCTATGACCTGATCGGCACGTTCGTCGGGTCGGAGGGCACGCTCGGCATCGCCACCGAGGTGACGGTGCGACTCACGCCCGTGCCGCAGGCGGTCAGCACGCTGCTTGCCGGGTTCGCCTCCACGGACGAAGCGGGCGCGGCGACTTCGGCCATCATCGCGGCCGGGATCGTGCCCGCTGCGATCGAAATGATGGATGCGCTCGCGATTGAGGCCGCGGAAGCGGCTGTCCACTGTGGATATCCGGCCGGTGCGGGCGCGGTGCTGATAGTCGAGTTGGACGGGCTGATCGAGGCTGTTGAGGCGGAATTCGCTGCGGTGCAACGGCTTTGCGTCGACGAGGGCGCATTCGAGATCCGAGTCGCTGCGGACGACGCCGAGCGCGCCCTGATCTGGAAGGGCCGCAAGTCGGCGTTCGCGGCCGTGGGCCGGATCAGTCCGGATTACATAGTCCAAGATGGAGTGATTCCCCGCACCGCCCTGCCGGAGGTGTTGCGGCGCATAGATGAGCTCTCTCAACGCACTGGCGTGCGGGTGGCCAATGTCTTTCACGCGGGCGACGGCAACC
The DNA here is from genome assembly GCF_003426775.1 of Allorhizocola rhizosphaerae. GTDB lineage: Bacteria > Actinomycetota > Actinomycetes > Mycobacteriales > Micromonosporaceae > Allorhizocola > Allorhizocola rhizosphaerae. Next base: position 5,170 of record NZ_QJUG01000309.1, read on the forward strand.
TGCATCCCCTGGTCCTTTTCGACGATTCTGTACCAGGCCAAGCCGCACACGCCGAGGAGGTCTCCGGCGCGATTCTCGACCTGTGCATCGAGCACGGTGGCTCGATCACCGGCGAGCACGGCGTCGGCGTGGACAAGTCCCGGTACATGCCAAGGATGTTCAGCGACGACGACCTCGACACGATGCAGATGGTGCGCTGCGCGTTCGACCCGGCGGGACTGTCCAACCCGGGCAAGGTGTTCCCGACGCCCCGCCTGTGCGGCGAGGTGCCGGGCCGCCACAAGGGGGCGCACCCGTTGCAGGAGGCGGGAATCGCGGAGGTGTTCTGATGGAGGCCCGGCCCACGTCCACTGCGGAGGCCGCCTCCATCCTGCGCGAAGCCGCGGCGAAAGGATGGGCCGTGGTGGTGCGCGGCGCGGGCACGAAGCAGTCGTGGGGCCGCCCGCCCCGGCGCTGCGATCTCGTCCTGGACACCACCGGCCTCACGGGTGTGGTCGAGCACGCCGCGGGCGATTTGATTGCGGTGGTCCGGGCGGGCACACCCCTGGCCGAGCTGCAGTCCACATTGGGGTTCGCAGGGCAACAGTTGGCATTGGACAGTCCATTCCCGAACGCGACCGTGGGCGGGACGGTCGCGGTCAACACGAGCGGCCCGCGCCGCATGACCTACGGCACGGTGCGCGACCTCATCATCGGCGTGACCATCGTGCGGCCCGACGGCGTCATCGCCCGCGCGGGCGGCAAGGTGGTCAAAAACGTTGCGGGATATGACCTGGCGAAGCTGATGACCGGGTCGCACGGCACGCTCGGCCTCATCGCCGAGTGTGCCTTCCGCCTTCACCCACGCGTCGAGACCTCGTTCGTGCGCAAGCGAGGCGACTTTGGCACCAAGGCCGGGCTCGCGTGGGAGATCGACGCCCCGGCAGACGGGGATTGGAAGGTCGCGTGGGAGATGCCCGGCGCCGGCGGCGACCCGAAGCCCGAATGGTGGGGGCGCTATCCGTGGCGCGAGGGCGAGCTTGGCGTCAAGCTCACCGCTGCGTTGTCGAAGGTGCGCGGCCTGTTGGCTGCTGCGAAGCGGCTTGGCGTCTCCGTGCGCGGCTCCCTGGGCACCGGTGTGCTGTACGCCGCCGCCCAGCCGGACCAGATCGGCGACCTGCGCGCGGCGGCGCACGAGGCCGGCGGGCACGCGGTCGTGCTGACCTATCACGAGGGGGTCGACCTGTGGGGTCCGGTCCCCGGCCTCGACCTGATGCGCCGGGTCAAGGCGCAGTTCGACCCCGATGACCGGTTCGCGCCCGGGAGGTTCGTCGTATGAATCCCGACCTCATCAAGGACTGCGTCCACTGCGGATTCTGCCTGCCGACGTGCCCGACCTATGTGCTGTGGGGCGCCGAGGCCGACTCGCCGCGCGGGCGCATCCACCTGATGGAGCAGCGCGTCGGCGGCGCGCCCATGAGTGATGCCATGGCCCTGCATTTCGACCGCTGCCTGGGCTGCATGGCGTGCGTGACCGCATGCCCGTCGGGCGTACGCTACGACCTGCTCATCGAGCAGACACGCGCCCACGTTGAGGCTTCGCACCCGCGCACGCTGAAGGAACGGCTGCTGCGCGGGGCCATCTTCCGGCTGTTCCCTTATCCGCGCCGGTTGCGCCTGATGCGCGGGCCGTTGCGCCTCTACCAGGCGCTGGGCCTGCGGCTGCGCGGCACGGGGACGCTCTCCACTCTGGAGTCGCTGGCGCCCCGCCTGACGAAGGCGCCGCGCTTGCCCGCGTCGGTGAAGGCGGTCGGCAAGCGGCGTGCCGTGGTCGGTCTGCTCACCGGGTGCGTGCAGAGCGCATTCTTCCCCGACGTCAACGCGGCCACGGCCCGCGTGCTGGCCGCCGAGGGCTGCGACGTGGTGATCCCGCCCAACCAGGGCTGCTGCGGCGCGCTCAGTGTCCACAATGGACGAGCCGAGGAAGCGCAGCGCTTCGCGACCGCGCTCACCGAGACGTTCCAGCGCGCGGGCGTCGATTTCGTCGTGGTCAACGCGGCCGGCTGCGGCTCGGCAACGAAGGAATACCTGCCCAACGCCCGCGATTTCGCCGAACTGCTCGCCGAGCTCGGCCCGGTCGCGCCCCGGCACCCGCTCCCGCTGACCGTGGCCTATCACGACGCGTGCCATCTCGCCCACGCGCAGGGCATCCGGGCCCAGCCGCGCGCGCTGCTCGCCGGCATCCCCTCGCTCGTTGTGCGCGAGATCACTGATCCGGAAATCTGCTGTGGCTCGGCGGGCATCTGGAATGTTCTCAACCCCGAGCCCGCCCGCGAGCTTGGCGAACGCAAAGCCCGCAATGTGCTGGCGACCGGCGCTGACGTGCTGGTGACCGCGAACCCAGGATGCCTCATGCAGATCGGCGCTTTCGTCAAAGGAGGGATGCGCCTTGCCCACACCGCCCAGGTGCTCGACGCCTCGATCAACAACCGGCCGCTGGTATCGGTCCGATAGGTGATCGCGCGGTACGGTGCCCGACCCGTATGGTCCGTTACCGTGGGGAAGCACAGCATGAAACTGCCGCCGACCGTCGAGGAGCTCGCCGCGCAGGAGCGGGCCGACCGTGGCTGGCGGTCGCGCCTGCGGGTGCGCCTGCGGCTGCCGCTGAGCCGGCCCTGGATCGTGGCTGCCTCGGCCGCGGCGGTGGTGGCGCTCGGTGCCACGGCCTGGGCGATCGCCCGCCCGGACAGGTCACCGAACCTGCCCGGGTCCGATGTCGTGCAGGGCTTGGGTCCC
>NZ_QJUG01000031.1 GCF_003426775.1 Allorhizocola rhizosphaerae
CGCCAGGTCGGCCCGGTCGCGCCACATGGCGTGCCAGCCGTCCGCGCCCAGCAGCGGCAGCCGGTCGGTGGCGCTCGGGCGGGTGCCCGGCAGCCGCCGCGCCGCCCGGTCGACCACGTCCTGCGCCATCACGCGATAGGTGGTGAATTTGCCGCCCGCCACCAGGAGCAGGCCCAGCAGCGGCTCGACCACGGCGTGCTCGCGCGACAGGGCGGACGTCTCGTCGCGCTCGCCCGAGAGCAGCGGGCGGAGGCCTGCGTACACCCCCTCGATATCCCCAGCGGAAAGCGGTCGTTCGAGAACAAGATTGACCTGATCGAGCAGATATTCGATGTCCGCGGCGGACGCGGCCGGGTGGGCGCGGTCCAGTGCCCACTCGGTGTCGGTGGTCCCGATGATCCAGTGCCCGCCCCATGGGATCACGAACAGCACGCTCTTGGGCGTGCGCAGAATCAGCCCGGCCTCGCCCGTGATCGCCGAGCGCGGCACGACCAGGTGCACGCCCTTCGAAGCCCGCACCCGCAGGCCCACCCGCGCATCGGGCAGCCACGACGACACGTCGTCGCTCCACACCCCGGTCGCAGCGATCACCGTGCGGGCCCGGATGGTAAAACCCTGATCCACCACCACTCCGGTCACCTCGCGCGCGTCGCGGGCAAGCCCGACCGCCTGCACACCGGTGACCACGGCGGCGCCGAGGCTCGCGGCCGTGCGCGCCAGCGTCACCACGAACCGCGCGTCATCGACCTGCCCGTCGTGGTAACGGATCGCGCCCGACACCGCGCTTTCCTTCAGCGACGGGAACAGCCGACGCGCCCCGGCCGCGGTCAGGTGCTTGTGCAAGGGCATGCCCCGCCCATGGCCTGCCACGCCCGCGAACGCGTCATAGAGCGCAACCCCGGCGCCGTAGTAGGCTCGATGCCACGCCTTGCTCAGCGGGCCGTCCTCGGGCAGCGGCACCAGAAACGGCACGGGCCGCACGAGATGTGGAGCCAGCAGCGTCGCGAGCAGGCCGCGCTCCCGCAACGCCTCGTGCACCAGCGGAAACTCCAGCTGCTCCAGGTAACGAAGGCCGCCATGGATGAGTTTGGACGATCGCGACGACGTGCCGCTGGCCAGGTCGCGCGCCTCGATCAGGGCGACCCGCAGCCCACGCGAGGCGGCGTCGAGCGCCGCGCCGGCACCGGTCACCCCGCCACCCACGATGAGGACGTCGAACTCCTCCTCACGCAGCCGGCGCAGGTCGGCTTCCGCCCGCCGGGGAGACAGGGCGCCCGCGGCGTAGCGGGACTCGCTGCGGTCTCGCATGCAGCCACGGTACCGTGCGGACGTGACCGATCCGACCTGGTATCAATCGCCGCGCAGTCCCTCGCATACCGGTGCCATCGTCTCGGCCGTATTCCTGGGGATCTGGCTGGTCTTTCTGGCCGTCGCCGGCCAGGCGACCGGGTGGTTCGCGGCCCAGATCATGATGGCCGTCGGGGTGGAGATGCCCGCGCTCGTGTGGCCGATCGGGGGGCTTGTTCTCGCCATTTTCGCAGGGGTACCTTCCGTGCTCCTCGCCACGCTGACGAAGCACACGCCGTCGCGGTCGGCGGGTCGGGCGTGGGCGATCGGCAGCGGGCTGCTGGCCGCGGGGACGGCCCTGCGCGCGCTGCCCGGCACGCAGAACGTGTGGTTCCTGGCCGCCTTCACAGTGATCGTCGCGATCGCGGCGTTCGTGCTGCGCCGTGGTCCGTGGGGATTCTCGGGCTGGGGCGTGGTGGCCGGTTTGCTGGCGCTGGCCCCGTTTCTGTGGGTGGGCGGGCTCGGCGGCTGGCTGGAGACGTTCTTCGCGCTGACCGCGTCGGCGGGGCTCGGCCTGCTCGCCGCGTCCACTGTGGACGATGGCTTCTGGGCGGTCTACGACAGGTCCAAAGCCCAGCGCGTGGTGGTCGGCGGGCTGGTGGCGGGCGTCGCGCTGACGCTGTTGGCCGCCGCAGCGGGCGGCAACGGGGCGCAGGTCCTGCTCATCCTCGTGCTGCCGCCGCTGGCGTTCGCCGCGGCCGCGCTCAGGCGGGCCTGGCCGATGATCGGGGTCGCGGCGTTCGGGCCGCTGGGGTTCGTCGACCCGGTCGAGGTCAACCTGTTCCTACTCGAAAACGAGATCACCTATTGGGCAGCGCTCGCGGCGGGCGCGTCCCTGGTGATCGGCCTGCTGGTGGGCGTGGTTTATCTGCTCCCGCTCAACCCGAGGGCCGGTGTGGCGGCGGCGATCGTCGCGACGCTCGGCGCGGGCACGCTATATGCGGTTGGCGGCCAGCCGGGCTTCTACGGCGACCAGTTGTTCGTGGTCATGAAGGAGCAGGCGTCGCTGGCCGGCCTGCCCACGACCACCGGGGTCGGCGCGGGCCGCGACGCCCGGGTGACGGCCGTCTATCAACAGCTGGTCGAGCACGCCAACCGCACGCAAAAAGACCTGCGCGGCGAACTCGACCGGTTCCGCCTGCGCTACCGGCCGTACTATCTGGTCAATGGCATCATGGTGACCGGCGGCCCGGAGACACGGGCGTGGCTTGCGCTGCGCGACGACGTCGACCGTGTGCTGCTCGACCAGCGCCTGCGCCCCCTGCCCCGGCCGATCCCGGCCTCGCGCGGCGACGTGACCGCACCACCCGACCGTCCACAGTGGAACGTCCAGATGGTCGGCGCTACGCAGGCGTGGGATCAGGGCCACACCGGCCGTGGCATTGTCGTCGGCGGTTCCGACTCCGGCGCGGACCTGGAGCATCCCGCGCTGCGCGGCAACTTCCGGGGCGGCGACGACTCCTGGTTTGACGCGTGGAACAACAGCAGGACCCCGAGCGACCGCAACGGCCACGGCACGCACACCCTCGCCACGGCCGTGGGCAGGCAAAACGTCGGGGTCGCGCCCGACGCCCAGTGGATCGCGTGCGCCAACCTGGACCGTGGGCTCGGCAGTCCCTCGCTGTATCTGGACTGCCTGCAATTCATGCTCGCGCCGTTCCCGCACGGCGGCGACCCGTTCACCGACGGGCGCCCCGCACGGGCACCGCATGTGCTGACCAACTCGTGGGGGTGCCCGCCGGTCGAGGGGTGCGACTACGAGACCATGCGCCCGGCGACCGACGCGCTCGCGGCGGCCGGGATCGCGTTCGTCGCCGCGGCGGGCAACGAGGGCGACCGGTGTGGCTCCATCAACGACCCGCCCGCGCCCGACCCGGCCGCCTTCACGGTCGCGGCGGTCAACGAGGCGGGCCAGGTGGCGCCGTTCTCCAGCCGTGGTCAGCCTGCGTCGGGCAAGCCCGACATCTCCGCGCCCGGCGACGAGGTGCTCTCCGCCATGCCCGGCGGCACGTACGCCAGACAGAGCGGCACGTCGATGGCCACGCCCCACGTGGCGGGAGTGATCGCGCTGCTGTGGTCGGCCCGGCCCGCCCTCGTGGGCGACCTGGATGCCACCTATCGCCTGCTCGAAGACACCGCGGAGCCGGTGGTGGGCACACCGACGTGCGGCGATGACGAGGACGCGGGCGCCGGGATCGTGAACGCGATGGCCGCCATCGGGTAGCCCGCCCGCGCAAGAGGGCGCGACTCGCGAACACCGCGCCGCCATCGGGTAGTCTCGCCAGCCGTGTACACACCCGCGCACCGAGCAGCAGTCATCGAGCTCGCCAAACGCTGCCTTTTGCCGCAAGACGCCGCGGAGGCGGAGGCGATCGTCGACATCCTGACCCGCGCCACATTCGGCGCCGTGTCCGAAGTGGACGGCAAGCTGCAGGGCGTCGCGCTCGCCAGCGCGGGACACAAGGACGAGGCCGTCGCGCATCTGGACCTGCTGCTGGTCGACCCGGCCGTGCGCAGGCAGGGCATCGCCCGCGGGCTGCTCGCCGACGTCGAGCGGCAGGCCAAGAAGCGCGGGCTCGGCACGATCAAGGTGGCGGGCAATGCGCCCGATTACGCGTGGCCGGGGGTGGACGTGCACTACACGGCCGCGATCTGCGCGCTGACCGCGGCCGGGTACACCCACGAGCGCACCGCCTGGAACATGACCGCGCAGCTGCCGGTCAAGCCGCGGCCCGCGCGCCCGGCGCCGGAGGGCGTGGTGATCCGGCGCGTGGCAGAGGCCGACCTGGAGCTGTTACTGCCCATGGTGCACGAGCAGTGGGGTCCGGCTTGGACGGTCGAGGTGGAGCGCGCCTTCTCCAAGGGTGGGGTGCACGCGGCTTTCCGGGGCGAGCATCCCATCGCGTTCGCGGCGTGGGGCGGGTGCAGGCCGAGCTGGTTCGGGCCCATGGGCACGCTGCCGGCCGCCTCGGGGACCGGCCTCGGGAGCGTGCTGCTTCGGCTGTGCCTCGACGATCAGGCCGCGCTCGGGCTCACCAGCGCCCAAATCGGCTGGGTCGGCCCGGTGCCGTTCTACGCCAACGCCGCCGACGCCATCATCGACCGGGTCTTCTTCCTCTTCACCAAACAGCTTTAGCAGAGTTTTCGCGCATTGGTGCGTTTTTCATCGCTTAGCTCTCAAAGGCGGCTTCGTCCGAGACGATAGTGAAATGCTGGACGAACGGCCGGCTGAAACCCGCCACCACGCGGGCGCCGCTATCATGATCGCCGCTGCGGCCGCCGTGGGTGGTTTCCTTTTCGGGTACGACACGTCCGTCATCAACGGCACGGTCGACGCCCTGAAGCGGGAGTTCGCGCTCGGCAGCGTGGTGCTCGGGTTCGTCGTGTCGTCGGCGCTGCTCGGCTGCGCGGTGGGCGCCTGGTTCGCCGGCCCGGTCGCCGACCGGGTGGGGCGCGTACGGGTCATGCTCATCGCGGCCGCCATGTTCATCGCCAGCGCGATCGGCTCGGGCCTCGCGTTCGCGGCGTGGGACCTCACCATCTGGCGTGTCGTCGGCGGGCTGGGCGTCGGTGCGGCCAGCGTGATCGCGCCCGCGTACATCGCCGAGATCTCCCCCGCGCACATGCGCGGACGGCTGGGATCGTTGCAGCAGTTGGCCATCGTGCTGGGCATCTTCGTCGCGCTGCTGGTCGACTACCTGCTCGCACAGGCCGCGGGCGGCGACCCGGGCGCATCCGTGCCGTGGGGCGGCGCGGCATGGCGGTGGATGTTCGCGTCCGCCGCGATTCCGGCGATCGCCTACGCCGTGCTCGCTTTGAAAATCCCCGAATCTCCGCGGTACCTCGTGCGGCGCGGCAAGGACGAGCTGGCCCGTGCCGTCTTGAGCAAGGTCGTGGGTGGCGATGTCGATCTGCGCATCCGCGAGATCAAGCGGACGCTCGCCGGTGCGGCCGATCAGATCCGGATGTCCGTCCTGAAAGGACCCCGCCTCGGGCTGCTGCCCATCGTGTGGGTGGGCATCCTGCTATCGATGTTCCAGCAGTTCGTCGGCATCAACGTCATCTTCTACTACTCCGCGTCGCTGTGGGCGTCGGTCGGGTTCAGCCAATCCCACGCGCTGCTCATCACCGTAATCACGAGCGTCACCAACATCGTCACCACGCTGATCGCCATCGCGCTCGTCGACCGGATCGGCCGGAAACCCTTGCTGCTCATAGGCGCGGCCGGCATGGTGCTCACCCTGGGCGTGATGGCCTGGTGCTTCTCGCACGCCACACAGACCGTCAACGTCCTTGGCGAGACGGTCACGAAACTCCCGCCCGGCATCGACAAGGTCGCGCTCGTCGCCGCCAACCTCTATGTGGTGGCATTCGGCATGAGCTGGGGCCCGGTCGTGTGGGTGCTGCTCGGCGAGATGTTCAACAACGTCATCCGCGTCACGGCCCTGGCCGTCGCCGCCTCCGCCCAATGGGTCTCCAACTGGCTGATCACCGTGACCTTCCCGGCGCTGTCCGACATCGGGCTCACCCTCGCCTACGGCCTCTACGCTTCGTTTGCCTTGCTGGCCTTCATCTTCGTGGCACGGGCAGTCCGCGAGACCAAAGGCCGCGAACTCGAAACCATGTAGCCGTCACCCGTGCTCCAACGGGCGCAGGTGCTCGATCGTGACACGGTGCTGCTCGGTCAACCGCTGGGCGATCAACGAGCGGTGGCAAGCCTCAGGATCGCGCTCAACGCAGAACAGCGCCGCGATCCCGCTACTGGGTAGCGCCGACACGATCGGCGTGAGGTCGGCGCGGTCGAGGATCTCGGTGGTGTAGCGGCGGGTGTACTCGGCGGCGAGCTCGCGGCGCGAGCGCTTGCCGACCCCGTGGCGGTCGTCCTCGGCGTACTGGAGCTGACGTAGCTCGGTGGTCGGGGCGAGCTCAGGGTGGTGCTCGTAGGCGATCCGGGCCTGGGCGAGGGCCGCCTGCAGCCGACGTGAGTTCGCCCAGGCGTACTCGGGTCCGCGGACGCCACGGCGCTGACGTACGTCGAGCAGCAGGCGGACGTTCGCCTCCCGCAGTCGTTGGAGGAAGGACTCGCCGTCGAAGCCATAGACGCCGATTGTCGTCATCCTGAGCACCGAATCACCCACCTGCCTGCTGCTCCTGCCGGTTCATGGCAGCTCTGGGCGGCGTCAGATGATGCCGCCCAGAGCAATGACGCTAGGGCCGGGCGGCGACGGCTTCGACCTCGAACAGCACGTCGGGCGTTGCCAGGCTCGCGACCCCGATCAGGGTTTGCGTGGGTGGCTTCGAACCCCAGACCTCCTGCACCGCACCGGCTATTGGCCCGAGCTTGCTGACGTCGTGGTTCACCACATACGTCCTGAGCTGGACGACGTGGCTGAGGTCGAGCCCATGCGCGGCAAGAGCGACGCCGATGTTGCGGAAGGTCTGCCGCACCTGCTCGGCGAAGTCGGCCGAGACGACCGCGCCGTCCGCGCTCGATCCGTACTGGCCCGCGACGAGCACCAGCTCCGTGCCGGCCGGGATGGCGGCGGTGTGGCTGTAGCCGTACGGAACCGGGTCGTGCAAACCGTCCGGGTTGACGATGGTATGGGACAACTGGGTCACCTCTCCTGTGTGATGGGCGCGCTTCTTGCGCCCGGTTAATGGCCGTCCCGTGGCGTTCACGAGACGTGGTCGGGATCTATTGCCGCACCACGGACATTGATCGATATCAACCCTGACTGGGCGCAGGCGGGCTGTCGTCCGTGCTTGCCGAGAGCGCGAAGGCGAGCTGGGCGAGGACGACATCGCGATAGTCCATGTCCTGCGGTGCTTGTTGGCCCAGGACGACCGGGTAGAGCTGACCGACAATGGTCGCCACGACGACCTCGACAATCGCAGCGACTTCGAAGCGCGGCGTGAAGGCGCCGCCTTCGACGCCTCGCCGCACCGCGTCAATGAACGGTTCCCGGTACTGCTTCGCCAGTTCGGCGGCATGTTCCTGCAACTCGGCGTCATGGGCGGCGGCGGTCCAGAACTCCATGAGCATCCGCCAGGTCACGACGCTCGTGGACAGGCCCCGATCGACCATCGCCACCAACTGCTGCCATGGGTCGTCGAACCGTGCCGCAAGCTCATGCATGGCAGCGACGGCAACGGAAGTGGCGCGCCGCATTGCCTCGATCAGCATGTCCTCGCGCGAACCGAAATAGCCCTGCAAGGTGCTGACCGCCACCCCCGATGCCTCGGAGACGTCAATGAACCGAGTGCCTGCGTAGCCGCGGTCGGCGATGACCGCGATCACCTGGTCGAGCACGAGCGTGCGCCTGGCACCGCCCGCGCGGCGCGTGCGACTGGAACCCGAACCGCTCATGTCCATACCGTATCACGATACGGTATGGACATGAGCGCTGCGGGCACGCGCGCCATCGCAGCCGGATCAGGCGCGATGCGGCTGCGCCGCGTTTCCCACACTGGCGCGTCGCTCAATCGGCTCGTTCGCCCTACCGATGGGGCGAACGAGCCGGAGTCGTCGTTCAGGCCGCGTAGGTGAAGAATCCGTTGACCGGGGCCGCGATCGTGCTCAGGTTGCTGACCCGGTCGAGGACGACGACCGGCAGTGTGCGGTTGGTGTTGCTACCGTCGCCCAGCTGCCCGTCGCCGTTCTGGCCCCATGCGTGGACTACGCCGTCGGAGCGCAGCGCGATGGCATACTCCGCACCGCTGGCGATCTTTACGATGCCGGTGAGGTTGTGTACCTGGACGGGGATGTTGTGCTGGTTGGTGGTTCCGTCACCGAGCTGGCCCTCGCCGTTCCAGCCCCAGGCACGGACCGTGCCGTCCGTGGCGAGTGCGTAGCTGCTGCGGTTGGCGGTGTCGATCGCTTTGATTCCGGACAGCCCAGTCACCGTGACCGGGAGGTTGCGGTCGGCGGTTGTGCCGTCGCCGAGCTGCCCGGTGGCGTTCCAGCCCCAGGCGCGGACGGTGCCGTCGGCGAGCACCGCCATGCTGTGCGCGTATCCGCCCACGACATTGCGCGCGTTGTTGATGCCGGCCACCGCTACCGGGTTGTTGCGGTTGGTGTTGCTGCCGTCGCCGAGTTCGCCGTTGCTGTTGAGGCCCCACGCGCGCACCGTTCCGTCGGTCAGCACCGCCAGGCTGTGGTATCGGCCCGCCGAGATGGCCACGACGCCGGTCAGGCCCTCGACTGGGACGGGGGTGTAGCGGGTGGTGTAGCTGCCGTCTCCGAGCTGCCCGTATCCGTTGTGGCCCCAGGCCCACACCGTGCCGTCGGCCGCCAGCGCGAGATTGTGCAATCCACCGGCCGCGATCGCGATGATATCTTTCAGTTCCGAGACCACGGCCGGGACGGCACGGTTGGCGTTCATGCCGTCGCCGAGCTGGCCCCAATAGTTCCAGCCCCACGCCACGACCGTGCGGTTGGCCAGCAGCGCGAGGCCGTGCCCGTGGCCGTCAGCGCCCGCGGCCAGGTCAACGATGTCCGCGTCGGTCAGACCGGCCATCTTTGAGGGCCGCCAATGGTCGGCCGTGTCGGTGTCGCCGAGTTGCCAGGTGTCGTTGGTGCCCCACCCCAACACCTGATCGAATTTCGCGTGGGCAGGCGAGACCGGCAGCATCATTGCCATGGCCGTCGCTGCGCCGATCACGAGACCGCTCAGGGCTTTGCGGGTTGGCAGTCCGGCTAGGTTCAGCTTCATGGGGGTGCTCCTTGGCTAGTAGCCACATCGGGGTAGGCGAAAAGGCGTGCAGCCTCTTGCGCATAAGGAGCATATCGGGCATTTCGACTAAAGGCGTCCCCCGTCAGGGGGCCTCCGAGGCTTCTGAAGTGTTTATGGCGAACGAAAAAGTCCGGCGCCCCCAATGGGACGCCGGACTCTTGTCTTGCGTGCGGAACTTCTTAGAAGTCCATGTCTCCGCCGCCGGGGCTGGCCGGGGCGGCCGCAGCCTTCTCCGGCTTGTCCGCGACGACGGCCTCGGTGGTGAGGAACAGGCCCGCGATCGAGGCCGCGTTTTGCAGCGCCGAACGGGTCACCTTGGCCGGGTCGATGATGCCGACCTTGATCATGTCAACGTACTCGCCGGTCGCCGCGTCGAGGCCGTGCCCGATCTCCAGGCTGCGCACCTTCTCCGCGACGACGCCGCCCTCGAGGCCCGCGTTGACGGCGATCTGCCGCAGCGGGGCGTCGAGCGCCACCTTCACGATGTTGGCGCCGGTCGCCTCGTCGCCCGAGAGGTCGAGCTTCTCGAACGCGGTCTTGCCGGCCTGCACCAGCGCAACGCCGCCACCCGCGACGATGCCCTCCTCGACGGCCGCCTTCGCGTTGCGAACGGCGTCCTCGATGCGGTGCTTGCGCTCCTTGAGCTCCACCTCGGTGGCCGCGCCGACCTTGATCACCGCAACGCCGCCGGCCAGCTTGGCCAGGCGCTCCTGCAGCTTCTCGCGGTCGTAGTCGGAGTCCGACTTCTCGATCTCGGCACGGATCTGGTTGACCCGGCCGTTGATCTGGTCGACGTCGCCCGCGCCCTCGACGATGGTGGTCTCGTCCTTGGTGACCACGACCTTGCGGGCGCGGCCCAGCATGTCGAGCCCGACCGAGTCGAGCTTGAGGCCGACCTCCTCGGAGACGACCTGGCCACCGGTCAGGATCGCGATGTCCTGCAGCATGGCCTTGCGGCGGTCGCCGAAGCCCGGAGCCTTGACGGCGACGGACTTGAAGGTGCCACGGATCTTGTTGACGATCAGGGTGGCCAGCGCCTCGCCCTCGACGTCCTCCGCGATCATCACCAACGGCTTGCCGGACTGCATGACCTTCTCGAGGATGGGCAGCATGTCCTTGACGTTGGAGATCTTGTTGTTAACGATCAGCAGGTAGGGGTCCTCAAGGACCGTCTCCATGCGCTCGGTGTCGGTGATGAAGTAGGCCGAGATGTAGCCCTTGTCGAAGCGCATACCCTCGGTGAGCTCAAGCTCAAGGCCGAAGGTGTTGCTCTCCTCGACGGTGATCACGCCTTCCTTGCCGACCTTGTCCATCGCCTCGGCGATGATCTCGCCGACCGTGGTGTCCGCGGCGGAGATCGACGCGGTGGACGCGATCTGCTCCTTGGTCTCCACGTCCTTGGCGAGCTTGGAAAGCTCCTCGGCCACGGACGCAACCGCGGCCTCGATGCCGCGCTTGAGCGACATCGGGTTTGCTCCGGCCGCGACATTGCGCAGGCCCTCGCGAACCAGCGCCTGGGCCAGGACGGTCGCCGTCGTCGTGCCATCACCGGCAACGTCGTCGGTCTTCTTCGCGACCTCCTTGACCAGCTCAGCGCCGATCTTCTCGTACGGGTCTTCGAGCTCGATCTCCTTGGCGATGCTCACACCATCGTTGGTGATGGTGGGGGCACCCCACTTCTTCTCGAGCACGACGTTGCGGCCCTTCGGGCCCAGCGTCACCTTCACGGCATCGGCGAGGATGTTCATCCCCCGCTCGAGGCCGCGGCGCGCCTCTTCGTCGAACGCGATCATCTTGGCCATAACGGCGTTGTCCTCCTGGACAAATCGCAAGGTCGGACGGCTGGCCCGCGACGACCGACTGCCACCATTCGGCAGCCCCACCGCCCCGACTCTGGTCTTGTTCATTGGCACTCACCCAAGGCGAGTGCCAATACCCTGTTTAGCACTCTCCCCACCCGAGTGCAAGCCGATCGCGCTAGAGCCGCCTGATCAAATGTCCACCAGTGAGGGCAGCACCAGGCACGAAGTGGGTGACCAGAAGGATGATGAGCAGCAGGCACGCCGACGGCGCCGCACGACCGCGCCCGCACTGTGGACCATCCGGCCACGCCCAGGCCGGGAATCTTGACCAACGGGTCATTCTCCAGCGTGAATGCCGGATCGACGCCTCACAGGCCGACTCCGGTGGCAGAATCCCTGCGGCACACCAGATGGCGGTTCGGGCGATGAGTATGGATTCAAGTGGGTCGCTCCCGTGAGCGGCAAAAGCGAGAGGCGGCCTCGTCGTGAGGCTCGCCTCTCGCTCTGCGTCAGAAGTCTTTAAGTCTTAAAGTATTTCGGCTCGTCAGCCGATAACCCGGACCTGCTCCGCCTGCGGGCCTTTTTGGCCCTGTGCGATATCGAACTCGACGCGCTGTCCGTCCTCAAGCGTCTTGTAGCCGTCGGCCTGGATCGCCGAGAAGTGGACGAAGACGTCCGGACCTCCATCGACGGCGATGAAGCCGTAGCCCTTCTCGCTGTTGAACCACTTGACGCTGCCCTGTGCCACTGTGCACTTCCTCACTTCGTTTGTGCTGGGCCGGGTGCGATCCCGTCCCTCGGCCGCAATACGACCGTTCCCGCACGCTACACGAAGGGGTGGCCCCTCGCACAGACCCAAAATTGATAACGGCCGGAGCGGAGGAGCCTGACCAGGCCTTATGCAGGGGTCGGCCGTCGAGACTGGACGATCCGGAAGCGCGATGCCACAAATGCCCCATCTGTGAGCGTGGCATTCGCGGCCGGGTTGGCGCCTGAGGCGTGGAAGTCGGAGAACGCCGCCGACTGGTTGACGAAGACCCCGCCGGTGAGGTTTTCGGAAAGGTGGACGCCGACGTCTACCGCGGCCTTTTCCATTTCCTCCAGTACCGCGTCGGACGTGCTGTAGACGGCCGCGGTCAGTGCTCCCTTCTCGCCGATGGTCTCGCGGAAGATGCGCACGCTGTCCTGAGTGGACTCGGTGGGCACGGCGAAGCTGACCGGGCCGAAGCACTCGCTGGCATACCCGTCGGTCGCCTTCACAATCAGTGGGGTCCGCACGACGGCGTCCGGATAGGACGGATGCGCGATCGGCGCCGAGTCGAGCATGACCTCGCCCATGCCGCGCGCCCGGTCGATCCGCCCCGGAATCTCGTCGTTGACGATCGCGCCGGTGAGCTCGACCGCCTTGGCCGGATCGGCGAGCATCGACGAGACGGCCGCGCCGATCGCTCGTACCACATCGTCAAAGTTTTTATGGCCTTGATCGGTCTGGATGCCCTGCGCCGGGATGAGCAGGTTTTGCGGCGTGGTGCACATCTGCCCGCTGTAGAGGATCAGCGAGAACGCCAGGTTGCGCGCCATCCCGTCGAGGTTGTCGGTCGAGTCGATGACGACGGTGTTGACCCCGGCCTTCTCGGTGTAGACCTGCGCCTGGCGAGCGTTTTGCTCCAGCCAGTCGCCGAACGCGGTCGAGCCGGTGAAGTCGATCAGTTTGACCTCGGGCCGCAGCGCGAGCTCCTTGGTCACGGGCGCGTCGACGGTGTCGACGGCCAGCTGCACGGTGTTGGGGTCGAGGCCGGCCTCGGCCAGGACCTCCCGCGCCACCTGCACGCTGATCGCGAGGGGCAGCACGGCGCGCGGGTGCGGCTTGACGATCACCGGGTTGCCGGTGATCAGCGATGCGAACATGCCCGGCCACGAGTTCCAGGTCGGGAACGTGTTGCAGCCGATCACGAGCCCGATGCCGCGCGGCGCGAGGTGGTAGGTCTTGTCCAGGCTGTCGGCCTTCTTGACCCAGGTCACCGAGCCGACCTGGCGCGTCTGCTCGGCGTAGCCGTAGGCGATCGCCTCCAGCGCGCGGTCCAGCGCGTGCGGCCCGCCCGCCTGGAACGCCATGACAAACGGCTGCCCGGTGGTCGCGTGCACGGCGTTGGCCAGCTCGAAGACGCGCTTGTGCAGGCGCGCGAGGATCTCCAGGCACACCCCGGCGCGTCCCTGCGGCCCGGCGTCGCGCCAGCCCGGCAGCGCCTGCCGGGCGTGGGCGATCAGCGTGTCCACAGGGGTCTGTGGATAACTCACGCCGAGCGCGATCCCCAGCGGCGACTTCTCGGGCGCGACCCGCTGCGCGGCGGGCTGGTCAAGCGGGAAGTCCTTGCCCAGCAGGGCCTGGAACGCCGCCCTGCCCTCGGGGACGGCGGTCTCGCCGTAGACCTTGGGGCTCGGCGACTCGGAATAGGCCGACCAGTACGAACGCTCGGAGATCGCCCGGAGCGCGGTGGTCAGAAGCTCCTCATGGGTGGAGAAGAAGTCCATGTACACATCATGCCGGACCGGTGACCGAGCGCACACTTGAACGTGTTCAAGTCATGTCCTACGCTCCACTTGAACACGTTCAAGAAAGAGGGACACATGGACGCCAAGCTCTGGATGTACCTGGCTTACCTGGCCATCACCGTCCTGTTGACCATCTGGGTGGCGCGCACGCTGTTCGCCAATGGACAGATCTTCCTGCGCGACGCCTTCGCCAGCGAGGAGATCGCCACCGCCGTCAACAAGCTCCTGCAGGTGGGCTTCTATTTGATCAATTTGGGGTACGTGGCCCTGTTCATGCAGACGTCGGAGCGCATCATCACGCCCACCGACGCGATGGAGACCGGAGCGTGGAAGCTCGGCCTCATCATGCTCGCGCTCGGTCTCATGCACGTGCTCAACATCCTCGTGCTCAGCCGGTTCCGTAAGCGGTTCCAGCAACAGAACCTCGCGCAACTCGCGCCGCCCCCGCCGCACCGCGCGCCCCGCTTCGCGCCGGACGCGCCCGGCCTAGCCGCACCTCAGTAGCCACCAACCAACGGGGGAACGGGGCCCACCCCGGTTGGGCCCCGTTCGGCCGAAGCGGAGGAACCCATGAGAACCGCATTGATCGTCATGGCACTGGGGCCAATGACCGTGATGTTCCTGATCGCCCTCGCCCGCCTGCTTACCGACAAGGCGGATAAGGTTGACGATCGATAACCGAGGGCTTGCCCGAGGGGAATCAACAGGCATGCGCCGCGGAGCGAAGCGGAGGGACGCCATTGAGTGAACTTGGGCGCGGCGAGCAGACCCGCAAGCTGATCGTGGACACGGCCGTGCGGCTCTTCGGCGAGCTCGGCTACGAAAAAACCACGATGCGGGCCATCGCGAGCGCCGCAGGCGTATCGGTCGGCAACGCCTATTACTACTTCCCGTCCAAGGAATCGCTGGTGCAGGAGTTCTACCTGCAGATACAGCGGGCGCACCTGGCCGCCGTGGAGCCGATCCTCGCCTCCGGCGGCGGGTTCGCCGACCAGCTCAAGGCGATCCTGCACGCCGCGGTCGACGTGTGGGCGCCACACCACCAGTTCGCGGGCAAGGCGATCGGCCTGGCGGCCGTGCCCGGCTCGCCGATCAGCCCGTTCAGCAAGGAATCCGAGCCGTCGCGCGAGATGGCACTGGACGTGTTCCGGCGGCTCGTGGCCGGCACGAGCCAGAAGATGGACCCGCGGCTGCGCGAGGAGCTGCCCGAGATCCTCTGGCTCGGGCAGATCGGGCTCGTCGTCTTCTGGGTGCACGACTCTTCCCGCGGGCAGTCGCGCACCCGGATGGTCATCGACCGGGCGGTGCCCTACCTGGACGACCTGATCGGGCTGTCCCGGATGAAGGTCCTCCGGCCGATGACCAATCGCGCGCTGGAGCTGATGCGCCTGCTGGTCACAGCTCTCGTTGCCAGTTCTGGAACGCGAACAGCGGGCGGAAGCCCATCTCCTCGTTGATCGAGATCATGTAGCTGTTCTCGGCCGCGTTGAACGTGTCGATGACCCGCACGCTCGGTTCGTGGGCCAGGAAGTAGCGCAGGTTTTCCACCTTGACCAGTGCGCCGAGGCGGTGGCCGCGGTGGCGCGGCTCCACGATGGTGATCTGCTGCCAGCCGTGCCAGTCGAGGTCGTCCGTGGCCAGCGTGGTCCAGGCGACCAGGGCGTCGGACTCCTCGTGCACGACGCCGGTGTGGTAGCTGGTCCGGCCGCGCGCCATCGCCACCCGCTCGATCTCGCGGACCCGTTGCGCGTCAACCTTTTCCGGCTCCATGACGACGTCGCCCATTGGCGCGTCCTCGATCAGGCGCGAGTCGAGGTAGGCGATATCGTCCACGTATTCCTCGGGCGCGGTGTCCTTCCACTGCACGAGGCGGTAACCGGATGCCTTGGCCTTTGCGGCTTCCAGGAGTGCGTCGAGCTTCGCATTGTCCAGAGTGGACAGGTCGAAGCGGCGCATGACCTCGGGCAGGTTGGCACTCTGCAGGCCCAGCGCCTGGACGAAGGCCGGGCCCGCGCCGCCGTCGTGCGCCTGGATGCCCGGCAGCGCCCACACCGTGTTGGTCAGGAGGTGCCCGCGATCGTTGGCGCGCGCCCGCTCCAACGCCTTTTCATACAGCGCACGGCCGATGCCGCGGCGGCGCATCGCTGGTACCACCTCGATGTGAACGGAAATGTTGTTGAGGTTTTCCAGCGTCGGGAAGTTCAGCTCCATCCGGGCGACGGGCTCGCCGTCGAGATAGGCGACATAGCCCTCCACCCGCCGGCCCACCCACCCATATTTATGCCACCCGTGGGCCATGCGTTCCGTGAGCTGCGGGAAGCCGGGCAGGTCGTGCCCGGCGGCGGCCTCCGAGACCTTGATGGTGGCCTTGATGGAGTCCGGGTCGAGGTGCGAACTCTGGACAATCGAGAGCGTCATTTTTGCAATCCTTAGATTTCGCGCTGCCAGTTTTGGAAGGCGTAGAGCGGGCGGAAGCCCAGCTCCTCATTTATGGAGATCATGTACCGGTTTTCGTCCGCGTTGAACGTGTCGATGGCCCGGATGCCGGGCTGGGCGGCGCGGAGGTGGCGCAGGTTTTCCACCTTGATCAGCGCGCCGAGCCGACGGCCGCGGTGATCCGGATCCACGACCGTGATCTGCTGGAACGCGTGCCAGTCCAGCGTGCCGTCCTTGCTGAACGCGGTCCACGCGACCATCCGGCCGGACGCCTCGTGCACCGCGCCCGTGTGGTAGCCGATCTGGTCGCGCGCCCGGTTGGCCGCTTGGAAGGCCAGCATGCGGTCCGGGTCGACCCGCGCCTCCTCCAGCTGGAGACTGCCGTGCGGTGCGTCGGCCGTCAGGCGCGCGAAGAGCCGGGCCAGATCGTGGACATGCTCCGCCGGGTGTGGGTCGGTCCAGCTCACGAGGCGGTAACCGTCGGCTTTGGACCGTGCTGCGGCGGCCACGGCATCGAGCGCGGCGTCGTCCACGGCGGACAGGTCGAGCCGCCGCACGACATCGACGAGCGCGGTGGAATAGCCCAGCGACTCGGCGAAGCGGGCCCCGTCGAGGTTGGGCGCCGGGATGCCGGGCAGGTCCCACAGCGTCCAGCCCAGCATGCGCTTGCGGCCAAGCTCGGCCGCACGCCGCAGGGCGAATTCGTGCATCCGGCGGCCGATGCCCTGACGGCGCGCGGACGGTGCCACCCAGAGGTCTAGATGGATGTTATCGAGGTTCTCCATGGTCGGGATCTCGAACACGATGCGCCCGACCGGTTGGCCCGCGCGCCACGCGAGATAGCCCTCGACGTCCTGATCCGGGAACGTCACGGTGAGGAACCCGCGCGCCATGTCGGGCGTGGTGTCACGCCACAGCGGCAGGTCGTGATCGCGAACCTGCCGCATGACGTCACACCACGCGTCAATGGCCGCGTGGTCGTCGCCGGAAACGCGGGTGAAGTCGAGCTGCATACCCGCCAGAGTGCCGGGCGCGGCAGCCGGGCGCACCCGAATTACGAGCCCGGCTACGAGACCAGGCCGGCCTCGCGGGCGGCGCGCAGGGACGGCTTCACGCGATAGGTCGGGCCGGCCTGACCGGCGACCGCGTCGAGAGTCTTCAATCCGTCACCCGTGTTGTAGATCACGGTCTCCAGCTGCGGGTCGAGTTTGCCGCTCGCGATGAGCTTGGCGGCCACGGCGGTGGTCACGCCGCCCGCCGTCTCGGCGAAGACACCCGTGGTGCGGGCCAGCAGCCCGATGCCGTCGCGGATCTCGTCGTCGTTGGCGTAGTCCATCCAGCCGCCTGTGCGCCGCACGGACTCCAGCGCGTAGATGCCCGCCGCCGGGTCGCCGATATTGAGCGACTTGGCGATGCCGGTCGGCTTCACCGGCACGATCTCGTCGGACCCGCGGTGCAGCGCGGTCGCGATCGGGTTGCAGCCCTCGGACTGCGCGCCGAACACGCGCCAGCCACCCTCGGGCGCCACGGCCAGACCGCCCGCGACCAGCTCCTCGAACGCCTTGTCGATCTTTGTGAGCAGCTCGCCGGAGGCCATCGGGATCACCACCTGGGCCGGGATCCGCCAGCCGAGCTGCTCGGCCACCTCATAGCCCAGCGTCTTGGAGCCCTCGGCGTAGTACGGCCGGACGTTGACGTTGACGAAGGCCGTGTCCTCGAAGTCGTCGGTCTCGACGAGCTCGGAGCAGAGGCGGTTGACATCGTCGTATGAGCCTTCGATCGCGACCAGATCGCCACCGTAGACCGCGGTCATCACGACCTTGCCGGGCTCGAGATCGTACGGGATGAAGACGATGGAGGGAGCACCGGCACGGGCGGCATGCGCGGCCACCGAGTTGGCCAGGTTGCCGGTGGAGGCGCAGGCATAGCGGGTGAAGCCGAGCGCCTTGGCCGCGGTGAGGGCGACCGACACGACCCGGTCCTTGAACGAGTGGGTCGGGTTGGCCGAATCGTCCTTCACCCACAGCGGGGCGCGCAGGCCGATCTCGGCCGCCAGCGCGTCGGCCTTGACCAGCGGCGTGAACCCCGGGTTGAGCGTCACGCGCTGGGCCTCATCCTGGCCGGCGGGCAGCAGGCCGGCGTAACGCCAGATGTTTTTCGGGCCCGCCTCGATCTGCTCGCGGGTGACCGTGGCCAGCGCCTCGCGGTCGTAGAAGACCTCCAGCGGGCCGAAACACTCGAAACAGGCATGCTGCGCGGCGATCGGGAAGCGGGCGCCGCAGCCGCGACACTCCAGCCCGAGCGCGGGCGAGTTGAGGCCGAGCGGGGAGGAGACAGCAAGCGACATGAAGATTCCTCTCATCTTTCCGGACAAACGCCGTCCGGTCGGAATTGGCACCAGCCCTATGAAAAAGGTGGTTGCCGGAGCTTCAACGGGCCGTTCCCTCAGCTCCTCTGGATGAGGCAGTATTCGGTTGTGCCGCTCACTTTACACACGCGAGATCACCATGTGGGGCCGGCTCCCATGGTGTGAGACCAGCCCCACACAGCCCTGTGGGGAGGGGACGGACCTGTCGCCTCCGCTCAGAGGGGGCGGCCCGCGAGTGAGGCTCGAGGTCCGGTTGAACGACTCGCTCGATGAGGGTCGTCCCGGACGGTAAGGCCGGCAATTGCGTGACGTAAGAATCGTGTAAACGGGCGACGGTCCAATCTGGACTCTCGTCGGCACGGCGCGCGGCCACCGGTACCGGCTGAACCACACCAGAGCAAGCGCACACATGCAGCAGCAGCGCAGCTTGGAGGCCATCCGCCAGGCGTGGGACGAGGCGGAACGGGGCATGCCGATACATCGGCGTGATCTGCTCGTCCCCGGCGGTGATCCGCTCGCGCGTGGTGCCGTGTCTCAGCTGGTGACGTCCTTGCGGGTGAAGCGCCAGTACGCGATGCCCCAGAACAGGGTGGCGTAACAGATCGCCGAGATGGCGCCCTTGACGATGCCGTCGAACTGCACCGGCGAGCTGAGCAGGCCGAGGTAGGCCCGCACGAAGTGGGTGGGAAGGAAGTTGCGCAGCTCGCCAAGCGCCGTGATCTGGTCGAGAATGCTGGACACGATGAACAGCAGCACGGCGCCGCCGACCGCGCCCAGCGGGGCATCGGTGAGCACGGACAGCAGGAAGGCGATGCCCGCCACCACGAGCAGCGTCACCGACAGGTAGCCCACGACACCGAGCAGCCGCAGCACCCCTTCGCCCGTGGGCACGTCGGCCGAGACCCCCGACTGCAGGGGATTCCAGCCGTAGCGCAGCGTGCCGAGCGCCAGCGCGGTGCCGGTGAGCGTGATGACAGCCAGCAGCGAATAGGTGAGCGCCACGGCGAGTTTGATGCTCAGCAGGCGCCCACGCGGCACCGGGATCGCGAGCAGATATCGCAGGCTCCCCCAGCTGGCCTCGGACGCGATCGTGTCGCCGTGGAACAGCGCGAAGATGACCACGAGCAGGAACGACGACGACACGAACACGGTGAACAGGGCGAAGTTGAGCCCGCCGACGACCGCCACATCAATGATGGACGCGAACGCCCCGTTGCCGTTGTCGTCGTCCCCTTCGCCGCCGATCTCGAACGCGATCAGCAGCACGACCGGCAGCAGCACCATGAAGCCGAGGGCCAGCTGGGTGCGCCGCCGTCGCCACTGCCGCACGAACTCACTCGCGAACGACAGTGTCCTGGTTGGACTGTAACCCTGCGCAGCGCCGTTCATCGGTCTCCACTTCCCGCCGTCGAGGTGCCCACCAGGGCCAGGAACGCGTCTTCCAGCCGCCGCCGCGGTGTCACCCGGTCGATCCCGACACCGGCCTGCACCAGCGACGCGATCGCCTCGGCCCGGCTGAGCTCGCCGAGCTCGACCACCAGCGAGCGGCTGCCGTCGAGCG
Organism: Allorhizocola rhizosphaerae; assembly: GCF_003426775.1. GTDB lineage: Bacteria > Actinomycetota > Actinomycetes > Mycobacteriales > Micromonosporaceae > Allorhizocola > Allorhizocola rhizosphaerae. The sequence continues at coordinate 19,801 of NZ_QJUG01000031.1, forward strand.
CGTAGGTCACGCCGTCGAACCGGTCCAGCGTCTTCTGCGCCAGGTCCACATCGGACACGTCGAACACCGTCGTCGGCGTGTCCCCGACAATCTCGTCGACCCGCCCGGACGCGACAACCACGCCCTTGTGCATCACCACCACGTGGGTGCACGTCTGCTCGACCTCGGCCAGCAGGTGGCTGGACACCAGCACCGCTCGCCCGTCGGTCGCGTAGCGCTGCAACACCCGCCGCATCTCCGCGATCTGCGGCGGATCGAGCCCGTCCGTGGGCTCGTCGAGCACGAGCAACTCGGGTAGCCCGAGCATGGCCTGTGCCACCGCGAGCCGCTGCTTCATGCCGTGGCTGTAATCCTTGACGCGCCGCCCGATGGCGTCGCCCAGCCCGGCAATCTCCAGCGCCTGCTCGAACTTGGCGTCTTGCCACGGCCGGCCGGTCGCCTTCCAGTAGGCCCGCAGGTTTTGCTCGCCGGTGAGGTGGGGCAGGAACCCGGGCCCCTCCACGAGCGCGCCGATGCGCGACAGCACGGGCGCGCCGGGCGCCAGCCGCTGCCCGAAGATGAGCACATCGCCCGCTGTCGCCTGGGTCAGGCCCATGAGCACACGCAGGCTCGTCGTCTTGCCCGCACCGTTGGGCCCGAGCAGCCCGACCACCTGTCCACGTTGGACAGTGAAGTCGATCCGCTCGACCGCCACGAAGCTGCCGTAGGTCTTGCGCAGCCCGCGCACGTGCAGCGGCGTGTCGGCGTGCTCGGCCACAACCGTCCTATCCCGACGGCGCAGGCGCATGCGGGCCAGCACGACGCCCACGATCGCCCCGACCGCGAGCAGCGCGACCAGACCTATGAGCAGATAGAGCCAGAACGCGTCGGCCGTCGCGATGGGCACAGGCGGCACGATGGGCAGCGTGACCGCGCCATCGGCCGCCACCGTGTAGACCATCGGCTGCGCCGGACCCAGATAGGACTGGTCGGACGTGGCGATCACGACCCGCAACCGGTGCCCGTCTTCGATGTTGCGCACGATCGCGGGCAGCGTGACGGTCACCGGCTGGGCCTGCGCGATATCTGCCGGCAGCCCGGTCAGCCGGACCGGCGCGATCAGCCCGTTGCTCAGCGAGGGCTGATTGTTTTGGTCGACGACATAAAGCTTGACGAACAGCACCGCCTCGCCCGTGGGCGATGCCGCCCGGATGTGCACGGTCGGCGAGCCGACGACGTTGTGGCTGCCGCGCAACGGTTCGGAGACCCAGTTGCCGTGCTGGCCGGGCAGGTCGGCGGTCACGCCGTTGAGCACCGACGACAGCGCGCCCGCCTGCGGCAGCGACGAGATGGCGGCCGGCGTGCCGTTGGGCGGGTTGGCGATCGCCTGCGGCGGACCGGCGATCGGCACGCTTGCCGTGTCGACGCCGCCAAGCCCCGGGTAATCGTCGTAGGAAAAGCCGGTCGCCAGGCTGCCCCGCTCCAGCGGGTCGAGCCCGGCGATGCTGGAGTAGGTGAAGCTGCCCGACGGCGCCTCACCCGCGCCCTTCACGTAGTGGTCAAACCATTGCAGCGTAAGGAACTTTACCCGGTTTTGGTCTGAGGTCGGGCCCGTGCCGCCGTCGTGGCCGCCGGTGAACCACGCGACGCGCACGTTGGCCCCGGTGATGCCCTTGGCGTTGGCATCGGCCTCGGACAGCGGGAACAGCGAGTCGGCCTCGCCCTGCACGAGCAGCGTGGGAGCCTTGATCCGGCTCAGCGTGCCGGCCGGGCTGCGCGTGGCAAGCAGTGCCTTGGCCGTGTCGTCGAGCGTGCCCGACTCGGCAACGCGCAAATAGGTCTCGCAGATGTCGCGCGCCCATCGTCCACATTGGGGATTGCCGGGCACCGGTTGCTCCGCGGCACCGCGCGCCAGCAGGCCACCACCACCGGCCGGCAGACCGCGCGAGATGCCGGCGCTGAAGAAGATGCCCGCCCACGACTTCTTGAACACGCCGCCGGTAAACAGCGAGTTGCCCAGGTCGTTCCACGTGATCATCGGCACGATCGCGTCGACTCGCTGGTCCTGCCCGGCGAGCAGCAGGGCGAGGGCGCCACCGTAGGACCCGCCCATCACGCCCACGCGCGGGTCGCCCGAGCCGTCGAGCCGCACCTCCGGCCGGGTCGCCAGCCAGTCGAGCAGCCCCTGCGCGTCGCGCACCTCGTGCTCGGGCGAGTTGAGGTGGATCTGTCCGGTGCTCGCTCCGAAACCCCGGGCCGTCCAGGTCAGGACCGCATAGCCCCGGCCGGCGAACTCCTTCGCATCCTCCGCGACGCTTTCTTTGGTACCCCCGAAACCATGGCCGAGCAGGAGGGCCGGCACCTTTTCGGAGGTCTTGGGCAGGTAGAGCCGGGTGTCCAGGGTGACGCCGTTGACGCTGAGGCGCTCGTCATGCGACGTGTAACCGGGGTCGGCGGGCCACAGAGCCCAGGTCACGACGCCCGCGAGCACCGCGACCGCCACAAGCAGAGAAACCCACCGCCGTTTGCGCATGATGGCAACAGTACGACGCCCCTACGTCACTTCCCTCCAAGGAAATCCCTGTTTCAGCCAACTTTCAGCTATCCCGCGTCGAGCGCTGCCCACCCATCGCGGCCCCGAACAGAGCTCCGTTTAGGCCAAGCCGTGCTCGTGGCGCGGTTGTGGTCGGCCGCGGAGCGGTCCGCGCACAACCGCGGCAGGGATTATCTGCGGCTGCGGGCTCGGGCCCGGCTGCCGCGCAGCCGGCGCAACCGCCCGACGAGGACCGGCTCGTGCTCCAGCGCCAGCGGATTGTCCAGCAGCGCGTTGAGCAGCTGGTAGTAGCGCGTCGCGGACAGGTCGAACCGGTCGCGGATGGCCTGCTCCTTGGCGCCGGCGTGCCGCCACGACTGCTTCTCGAACGCCAGGATCTCCAGCTCGCGATCTGTCAACGAGGGAGGCGCAGGAGCGTCGGCGACCTCGTCGGGCGACACGACCTCGTCGGGCGAAAGGTCGCTATCGACGTCGTCGTCGACCTCCCGCCGAGGCGAGGGGATCCCATGACGAAGCGCCTTGTCCACGTTAAACGAGTCTATTGGCCTTCATCAGATCAATGAACCCCCGTGACGAGGTTGAGGCTTTGTTCTGCGACACAGATCGACACCCGCTGGCCCCAGGCCGGCGTGAGCCGGTCGGTCTCGATGCCGTCGGCGAAGCAGACCAGCTGCTCGCCCTCGCTCACCAGTTCAAGCGACTGTCCCTCGGCCAGCAGGCCCGCCGTCAGGCTCGCCCCCGTCGCGGGCGATGGCCAGGCCTCCCGCACAAACCAGCACAGCTGAGCCGCCGTCGGCGCGGGCAACTCCGGCGGCCCCATCCGCTCCCGCGAAATGGAGGCGCACCAACCGGTCGCGCCCGTGCCCGTCCCGACAACCACGCCCGAAGACGAATGCCGCTCGCGCCGTCCCTCCGGTGTGGACAGCGAGTACCGCGCGGACTGATGCGAGCCGTGCCCGAAGTAGATCTCGTTGAGCCCGATCAATCGCTGCCCGTCGTCGAGCGTGGCCGCGGCCATCGTGCGCCGCTCGTGAGCTGCCCGTCCCGCCGCGACCGCCGCGAGCACCTTGCCTATCGAAGCGGCCGTCACACGCACGAGCACACCGGCGTTGCGACCCGGCTCGGGATCGACGCCGATCACCGGCTGGCCGGACAGGTACTTCGCGGCGTTCGCGACGAGCCCGTCCTGCCCGACCGCCACCACGATGTCCTCCGGGCCGAACAGGAAACGCGGAAGGTCATCCCGGTCGACGCCGCCGCGCCGCCAGTTCGCCGGAATGGCCGCGCTGGCCTGTGTCAGAGCATTTTCAAGAGCGTCATGCCTTTCTTGTACCTCCTCCAGCCCGCGATTTCGCTGACGAAGGAAATACGCGGCCGCACCGCGCGTCCCGTGCCGGTCGAGCAGCTCGCTGAGCTCGCTGCGCCGGGACACGACCACCACCCGCGGCGCGAGCGTGCTACTCATCGGGCGTGCGCGCCCCGGCCAGCTTCGCCAGCAGCTGGCTCAGCACATCGGGCGTGATGGTCAGCGCCTGGATGTCGGGCAGCCGCCCCGCGAACCGCTGCACCGTGAGCGCCTGCAGCACACCCGGCGGCAGATCGCGATAGGCGCCCACCCGCGCGACCTCCTTGTCGGCCTCGGCGAGGCCGATGACGCGCACGCCGTTGGCCTTGGCGTCGGCGAGCACCCGCTCCCGCTCGGCCTCGCCCTGGGCGGTCGCCAGCTGCGCGGCCGCGTCGAGCTCGGCCTGCCTGCGCGTGTTCGTGCCATGCTGTTCGACCAGCTGCTGCTCCCGCCGCGCCAGCTCGATCTTGTTTTGCAGCTCGTTTTCGGCGATGGCCCGCTCCTGCTCGACCGCCTGCGCGCGCCGGGCATAGGTGGCCCGGTCGGCCTCGGCCTGCACGGACTCGCGCGTCGGGGTTTGCAGCGCCCGTTCGAGCTCCGGCTCCGGCCGGATCGCCACGACCCGCGCGCTGACCACGGCCACGCCCAGGTCGGTCAGGCGGGCGTCGGCGGCGAGCGCGGCGGAGACCGCTTCCCGTACCGGAGAAATTCCAGCGGTGAGCGCCTCGGCGAGCGGCAATCTGGCCAGCAGGTCGAGCGCCGGTTGCTGGGCCAGCTCGGCAAGTAGGGAGGCAATCTGGTCCAGCGGGCGGGCGCGGGCGGCGCCCGTGTGGGGATGGATGGAGAAGTCCAATCTGGACGACGCCTGCTCGGGCGACGCGATCCTATACGTGACAGTCGCTTGCACGGTCACGTCGGTGAAATCGCTGGTGCGCGCGTGAAACAGCAGTGGCAGTTCCCGGTCGTCCACCGGGACCTCGCTGAGCACCGCGGTCAGCGGGCGGTACCAGAACGACAGCCCCACGCCCTCGCGCTTGACCTGCCCACGCACGTGATGGCGCACCCAACTGGTGGGCGTGCTGCGCAGGTGCCGCAGAAAGAACCGTCTCGAAATATCGGCCATGGGGGTAGCGCCTTTCAAGACCAAAGTTGACCATGAACTTGCGGACACGACACGCCGTCGAGAATGGACTTGAGTTCATGATCGGCGCGGCGGGTGGGGACGGCCCCGGACGATGTCCGGGGCCGCGTCCAATCTAGACAGCCGGCTATGCGATGTCGCGCCGACGGATCGACCAGAACGCGATGGCGGCGATGACCAGCGCCAGGCCGAGGCCGAGCAGTCCGGAGTCGGTGTAGGTCAGGACCTTCTGCGGCGCGTCACACCCGTTCGGCCCGCACGAGACGCTTCCGGAATAGTCGGTCAGCGTGATCTGCTTGTTGAGCCAGGCGGTCATGTGCACCGGGATGAGGTATTGCTCGGCGTATGCCACCCGCGCGATCTGCAGCACGATGCTCAGGCCGATCTGCCCGACCACGATGACACCGATGGCAAGACCCATCGCCAGCGCCGTGTGCCGGCCGATCGAGGCGATCGTGAAGCCGAGCGTGGCGAACAACAGGATCATCCCGATGCCGCGCAACCCGGACAGCCCGAACGATTGCCACGTCCCGCTCGTCATGCCGTTGGTGTCGCCGCGATACTGCCCGGTGAGCCACAGCCCGCCGGTCCACAGCGCGAAGGTCACCACGCCCACGATGGTCATCCCGCCCAGCAGCACGCCGAGCTTGGTACCCAACACACTCATTCGCTTGGGACGCCACGTCAGCAGGTTCATCATCGCTCCGGAGCTCCATTCGGCCCCGACGAACGTCGCTCCGATCAGGAACGCGATCATCGCCATGATGGCCGCCCAGATGATCAGCAAATCACCGAAGGCCCCCTTGAAGCTGAAGCTCGGCGGCAGGAGATGCTCGCCTTGGAACCACTCCCGCTGCGGCGGCACGCACGTCTCGGCAGGGCGTCCGGAGCTCTCACACAGCGCCTTGTCCCGCGTCTCCCAGTCTTTGATCGCCTGCTGGTATTGCTGCTCGGCCTGGGCCTCCGCCGCCGCGATCGCCTGCGGCGTGGATTTTTGGTGGCTGAAAAAGATGCCCGCGAAGATCGCGGCCAGGATGAGCACGCCGATCACCAGCGACCATTTGGTCATGCGGCGCTTGAACAGACGGCGGTTTTCCGCCTTGACCAGACTCATGCTTGCGCTCCCGCCGGGTTGGCCTCGTTCGCCTCGCTGGAAACCTTGACGCTCTGATCGACCGGACGGTGCTGCCCCGGCACCGGCGCCGTGCCGGTCAGCTCAAGGAACACGCTCTCCAGGTCGGCGCCCACCGGCGTGAGCTCGGAGACGTACAGCTGCCGCTCGGCCAGCATCCGGGAGATCGAGGCGGGCTTGTCCACACCCGACACCAGCAGATGGCCATTATTCTTCTGGTACCCGATGCCTGCGGCGCTGAGCACCTGCCCGGCCGCCTCCAGGTCGGCCGGGGTCTCAAACGCCACTCGCACCTGCCCGGTCGAGTACGCCGCGAGCACCTCCGACACCGGTCCGGCGGCGACGCGCCGGCCCAGCGAAATGATGGTCACGTGGTCACAGATGATCTGAATCTCGCTCAGGATGTGGCTCGAAAGCACCACGGTCATGCCGCCCGCGGACAGGGTCGCCATCATCTCGCGCATCTCGCGGATGCCGCCCGGGTCGAGCCCGTTGGCCGGCTCGTCAAGGATCAGCAGGCGCGGCTGCTTCAGCAGCGCCGACGCGACCGCCAGGCGCTGCTTCATGCCCAGCGAATAGGTCTTGACCCGCTCCTTGGCCCGCTCGCGCAGCCCCACCAGCTCGAACGCCCAGTCCACACGCGACTGCGGGAGGTTGCCCGCGTCGCACAGCAGCGAGAGCGTGTCGCGCGCCGTGAAGTTGCCGAAGAACTGCGGGCTCTCGACGATCGCGCCCAGCTGGTGGATCACCTGCGGCAGCGCGGCGGGCAGCTCCTGCCCGAACACGCGCATCTCACCGCCGTCCGCACGGATCAGGCCAAGCAGCGTGCGCAGCGTCGTGGTCTTGCCGGACCCGTTGGGACCGAGGAATCCGTGCACCTGACCGGCTTCGACGTGCATGTCGAAGCTGTCGAGGGCGCGTCTGGGGCCACCGCGCGATCTATATGTCTTGCGTAGGCCATTGATCTCGAGTACGGAACTCATGCGGGCACCATACAGAGTATGCACAACCGCTGTCAGGCCGCCCTTCTTTTCGCAGCAGGTTGGGTGGCAGCTTCGTGATCAACCCAACCTGCCGAATTTTCCGGGTGGCGGTGTGGCGGCCGAAGGCCGACATCTCCGAGCCGGAATTGCCGGCCGCAAGAGCACGGCTTCGCCGGAACAGGGTTAAACCCTGCGCGACTTATGCCCCTGCGCGACTTATGCCCTACGCGACTATCACTTTGATGCCGGCGGCGCGGAAGGCGGCCACCTGCTCCGGGTCGGCGGTCGAGTCGGTGACCAGCGTTTCGACCCGCTCCACCGGGCAGATGCGGGCGAACGCGTGGCTGCCGAGTTTGGACGAGTCGGCGATGATGACGACACGTTTGGCCCGTGCGACCATGAGCGAGTTCATCGCGGCCTCGCCCTCGTGATGGGCGGCCGCGCCGAGCTGCATGTCGATCGCGTCGACGCCGAGCAGCGCGAGATCGAGCGTGACCTCCCGCAGGATGCCCCCGCCCAGCGGGCCGACGAGCTCGAACGATTGCGGCCGCACGACGCCCCCGGTCACCACGACCTTCATGCGCGAGCGGACCAGTAGCTCGTTGGCGATGTTCAGCGCGTTGGTGACGACGGTCAGCTGGGCGCCGTCGGTGGTCGAGTTGAGCTCGGGCCGCACGGCCAGCGCGCGGGCGACCTCGGTCGTGGTGGTGCCCCCGTTGAGCCCGACCACCATGCCGGGGCTGACGAGGGCCGCGGCGGCAAGGCCGATGCGCTGCTTCTCCGCCGAGTGCTTTGCCGTCTTGTACCGCAGCGGCAGATCGTAGGACACGCCGTTGGCCACCGCCCCGCCCCGCGTCCGGGTGATCATCTGCTGCTGGGCGAGCTGGTCGAAGTCGCGCCGGATGGTCGCCTGGGACACGTCGAGCCGCTCGGCCGCGTCCTCCACGGTGATGCGGCCGGTGTCCGTCAGCAGCTCCAGCAGCGCATTCCAGCGGGTGTACCGATCCACTCAACCTCCAACTGCGCAATGTGTGCACAATAATGCGCGAAACTGGGTTTTACAAAGCTCGGTTCTGCGCGAAGCTTGCCTGACCTTCAACCGCCCGCGCAGAATTACGCGCGAAACCATGGACTTTCGAACGGATACGCGCATGTCACATGTCTCGGAGGAGATCGAGAGCCAGCCCGAATGCTGGCGCCGCGCCGCCACGCTCAGGCCGCCCGCGCTCCCGCGACCAGGCGAGCGGGTCGCGGTGGTGGGCTGCGGCACCTCCTGGTTCATGGCCATGGCCTATGCCGTGCTGCGCGAGGCCCGCGGCGAGGGCGAGACCGACGCCTTCGCCGCGTCGGAATTCCCGCGCGGGCGGGCCTATGACCGCGTGCTCGCGATCACCCGGTCCGGCACGACAACGGAGGTCCTGGACCTCAAGCCGGACACGGTGATCGTCGGGGACGAGACGAGCCCGATCTCGCGGACCGCCGCGAACGTGATCGCGCTGCCCTGGGCGGATGAGCGGTCGGTGGTGCAGACGCGGTTCGCGACCACGGCCCTGACGCTGTTGCGCGGCGAGGACCTGAGCGCGGACGCCGCGCGGGCCTTGGCCATGCCCTTGCCCGTGGATGTGGAAACGCTTGAACAGGTTACGTTTGTCGGCCGTGGCTGGACCGTGGGGCTCGCCCACGAGGCCGCGCTCAAATGCCGGGAGGCGGCCGTGTTCTGGGCCGAGTCCTACCCCGCCATGGACTACCGGCACGGACCCATCTCGATTGCCGGGCCGGGGCGTGCCGTGTGGGCGTTCGGGGACGTGCCGGACGGGCTGGGCGAGCAGGTGCGGGCGACGGGTGCGGCGTTCGTGCATGAGCCGGGCCTTGATCCGATGGCGCACCTGATCGTGGCCCAGCGGCTGGCCGTGGCGCTGGCCGCGCATCGCGGGCTGGATCCGGACGCGCCGCGCCACCTCACCCGGTCGGTGATCCTTCGATGACCGTGATTTCCATAGACGTCGGCGGTACGGGGATGAAGTGCGCGCTGGTCGACTCGGCGCACCGGGTGATCCACTCGGAGCGGCACCCCACCGGGCGGGAGCGCGGGCCCGCTGCCGTGATCGAGACCATTTTGGACGTCGCAAGTGGACTGTCGGCACGGGCCGCGGTAACCGCTATCGGAGTCGTGGTGCCGGGGGTTATCGACGAGGCGAACGGCATCGCCGTTTATTCGTCCAATGTGGGCTTTCGCGATGTCCCGTTGCGCGACATCGTACAAAATCATCTTGGGGTTAAAGCGGTTCTTGGGCACGATGTGCGGGCCGGGGGGCTGGCGGAGGCACGGCTCGGCGCGGGGCGGGGAGCCTCGCAGGTGCTCGTCGTCCCGATCGGGACCGGGATAGCGGCGGCACATGTGGTAAACGGTGTCGTGGCAAGTGGTGCGCACGGGGCGTACGGCGAGATCGGGCATATTGTCGTGCGGCCGGGTGGGCCCAAGTGTGGGTGCGGGCAAAACGGTTGCCTGGAAGCGGTTGCGTCGGCCTCGGCGCTGGAGCGCCGCTATTTCGAGCTGTCCGGTGAGCATGCCACGGCGGCGCAGCTGTCGGCCCGGCTCAAGTCCGATCCGGTGGCGGATCGGGTGTGGCGCGAGGCGGTCGATGCGCTCGCCGATGGGCTGCTGACCGGCCAGACGCTGTATGACGTGGAGCGCATCGTGATCGGCGGCGGGCTCGCCGAATCCGGGCCGCTCCTGCTGGCTCCGCTGCGCCGGGCGCTCAAGAAAAAGGCGACCTTCCAGCGGGTCCCCACCGTCACGAAGGCCAAACTGGGCGACGAGGCGGGATGTCTCGGCGCCGCACTGCTCGCGCTGGAGGCGGCATGACCTCGGTTACTGGGCGCATTGTCACGCCCAAGGGCGTCGTGGAGGGCCGGCTGAGCGTGCGCGACGGCCGGATCACGACGATAAGGAAGGCCGCGGGCGTCGAGAGCCAGTGGGTGCTCCCGGGTTTCGTGGACATCCACAACCACGGCGGTGGCGGGCACACGTTTACCACGGGCGATCCCGACTCGGCGCGGGGCGCGGCGGCGTTCCACTTAGGACACGGCACCACGACCCTGCTCGCGAGCCTGGTCTCGTCGCCGTTCGAGGTCATGAGGGAAGCGGTTACAGCGTTCGCGCCGCTGGTGGCCGATGGGGTCATCGCGGGTGTCCACTTTGAAGGCCCGTACCTCTCGCACGCCCGGTGCGGCGCGCAGAATCCTTCGTATCTCAGGGATCCCGACCGGGCCGAGCTGGCCGAGCTCATCAAGCTCGCCGAGGGCTCGCTGCGCATGGTCACTATCGCGCCGGAGCGGCCCGGTGCCCTCGACGCCATCGCTGCGCTGCGCGAACACGGAATTGTCGTAGCCATCGGCCATACTGATGGCACCTTTGAACAGGTGCGGTCGGGCATCGCGGCGGGAGCGACGGTCGCGACCCACCTGTTCAATGGCATGCGGCCCATGCTGCACCGGGAGCCGGGGCCGATCGTCGCGCTGCTCGACTCTCCGGAGGTGGTTTGCGAGCTTGTCGCCGATGGCGTGCACCTGCATGACGCCGTGCTGGCCTTCGCCGCGCACGCGGCCGGGCCGGGGCGCACCGCGCTCATCACCGACGCGATCGACGCGGCCGGGATGCCCGACGGCGAATACGACCTGGGCGGCCAGACCGTGGTCGTCGCCGACCGGGTGGCGCGGCTGAAGCAGGGCGGCTCGATCGCGGGCAGCACGCTGACCATGGATGCCGCGCTCCGCCAGGCGGTGGGCGCCGGGCTGTCCATTGTGGACGCTGCGCAGATGGCGGCGACCACACCGGCCCGCGTGCTGGGCCTGGACAAGCGCACGGCCCCCGGGTGCGACGCCGACCTGGTCGTGCTCGACGACGACCTGCACGTGCTGCGCGTCATGCGCGCCGGGGCCTGGCAGTGACCGGCGCCGCGGCCGACCCGCTTCCTGTGGCTTACCAGCCAGGGCCGACAGTAAAGTCCGGCCCGTCCGGCGTGTCCACCAGCTCCCACCCAAACGACCGCAACCCGATGCCGTCGCGCGCCCCGAACTGCAGCAGCAGGTCCTTTGTGGACCCGTCGGGGAGCTCCGCCGCGACGCCGGCGAACAGTTCGGCGGGCGACATGCCGAGCATCCCCGCCACCACGTGCGGCAGCGAAAGCCCGATCATCGTGTCGCGCGGATCGTCGACACCCTCCTCCACACCCAGTGCCATGGCGAGCAGCCCCCGCCGCAGCAACTCCGGGGACCTTTCCCGCAGGGCGATGGTCTGCATCCGGTACCCGTAGCGGCCCAGGGCGAGCCGATCGCGTTCACTCAGCCGTCCCCTGCTGTGCAGCAACTCTTCGGCGTGGGTGTCGAGGTCGCCCGGGATCCGCTGGAGATTGGGTGAGTACTTCACTCCGAAGACTATGCCTGCTGGGCCGGCGGACCGCACCTCCGCCGTCCCAGCAACCCCGTGGCATCCAGGATGCAAAGGGGCGGGCGCGGACCATCCATAAAGGACGGTCGCGCCCGCTGGCCCACCCGGCACCCGCAGGGCCGCAAGATCCCCGTTGGCCATAGACTGACCGACTCCGCGGTTCTGCCCTGCGTCAATATTTTCGATGGTGATGGGTTGAGCCCGGAAGTGCCGCGGTGTATGCAGACGTATGCAGACAGCCTTTGGAGGCAGCGATGGGCGAGACGTTCGGTGCGGCACTAAGACGGCTTCGCGGTGAAATGTCGCTGCGCCAGTTGCAGAGCCGCACCCAATACAGTGCCTCCTACCTGTCCGAACTGGAGCGTGGCATCAAGACCCCCACGACGAAGGTCGCCGAGCGCTGCGACGAGGCCCTAGGCGCGGACGGGAGTCTGGCGAGGCTAGCGCATACATCCACTGCACGGAACATTCACGTTGCGGTCAAAAAACGGGATGATGGGGTAGGCCAGGTTCCCATCAAGGAGCTCGCAATGACCGCTGAGGAGTCCGCACAGTTCATCCGCCGGGCTGGCACGTCCGCTAGCGCAGAGCTGATCGAGCAGCTCAGCGACGAGGTGCGCAGCCTGGCCATCGACTTTGTGAAACGCCCGCCGTACGCGGTGTTCGAGCCCATAGCCAAACTCCGGCGCGAGGTGTTCTCGATCCTGGACAGCCACGTCCGGCCCGAATACCTCTCCGACCTCTACCTGCTCGCCGGACAGCTCACCGGTCTGCTGGCTCACGCCAGCGCCGACCTGGGCCAACCGCTGATCGCCGACGCGCACGCCCGGACCGCGTGGATGTGCGCCGACCTGGCCGGGCACAACCCGTTACGCGCCTACGTCCGGTGGATCCAGAGCAACATCGCCTACTGGAGCGGCGACTACAGCCGCGCCGCCGAGACCGCGCAGGCCGGACAGCGCTACAGCTCGGCCGGGTCGAGCAAGCTGCGGCTCGCCAGCCAGGAGGCCCGCTCCTGGGCCGCGCTCGGCGACGCGCAGCAGGTCACGCGGGCGCTGCAGGTGGCGCAGAGCGCACGCGACAATCTTCCCGCCCGCCCCACCGAGGCGGGCGTGTTCTGGTTCAACCCCGGCAAAGCCGCCTACTACGCGGCCGAGGCGTGGCTCGCGCTCGGCAGCCAGGCCAACGCCCGGCGTGCCCTGATCGACGCCGCCGAGGCCAGCGCGCTGCTCACGGCCGAGGACGACCCGTGTCCCGAGCTGGTCGCCGCCGCGCACCTCGACCTCGTGTCGGCCCACCTGGCCCTTGAGGAGGTCGAGGCGGTCTTCGACCAGCTGCCCCAGGTGCTCGACCTGCCCGCCGAGCGCCGGACGGTCCCGGTCGTCGAGCGGGTCAACAAGATCGGCCGAGGGCTGGAGGGGGACCGGTTCGACTCTTCGGTGACGGCCGCCGATCTTCGTGAGAGGATCGCATTGTTCATGGCTTATCCCGCCACGCGTGAACTCGAAGGGTGATCGCCAGGAGGTAACGTGCCCGCTCAGGTGTCGGTCTGCGGGCCTCGGCACTGTACTTCAGAGGACGAGGCCAACGCCTTCCGGGTGGGCCAACTTCTGGCGGAGCGCGGGATCACGGTCGTCTGCGGCGGTGGCTCGGGTGTGATGGCGGCGGTCGCGGCCGGGGTGCGCTCGAAGAACGGTCAAGTGATCGGCGTGCGGCCGGGCGACGACCCCGACGACGCGTCGCCCGACCTGTCCGCGGTGATCGTCACCAACATGGGCGAGGCCCGCAACGCCATCATCGTGTGGTCGGCCGACGCGGTGATCGCCATCGGCGGGTCGTGGGGCACGCTGTCGGAGGTGGCCCTGGCGATGCGCCGGGGCGGGATCCCGGTGGTGACGCTCGGCGGCTGGCGCATCTCCGATCAGCACGGCAGACCCGTCGCGGGCCTGCTCGAAGCGCACTCCCCGGAGTCCGCCGTCGAGCAGGCATTGGCAGGGATCGAGTTGCACCCGTCCCGGAGACGGGCGCCCTGACCTACTCGCTCTGCTGCACGTGCAGCGCCATGCCGTCGAGCACGCCGGTCAGGTTGACGAACGGCATGGGGTCGACCACCTGGTATTCGACCGTGATCGTGTGGTTGCCGGGCCCCACCCGCTTGCACGCCTGCAAGGCGTTGGACTGACCGACGTCGGTGTTGAACGTGTGGTCACCCAGCGGGGGCTCCATCTCGACGTTGTCCAGCAGAATCCTGACCAGGATCTCGTCCGCCGGCAGTGTGTACGAGAAGTTCGGGTTGGTGAGCCTCGCGTCAGCCGAGAACTGCACCAAAATGTGGTCGGTCTGGTCGTTGGGCACGACGAAGTTGACCTGCATGCCGGGGATCGCGGTCCAGCCCGTCTCGGCGATGGTCAACGCATTGCTGTCGGTGCGGACGAACACCCGCTTCTGCGTGCCGCCGTCGCAGTTGAGCACGTCATTGACCACGACGTCGTCGGGGACCGCCTGCGCCTGTCCCGCCGTCACCGCGCCGACCACCAGCGCGGCCAGCGCCGGCAGCAGCCATAACTTCCTCCTCGAAAGAATCATGCGAGGAGATTGACACGCGCCGATCACGGTGGCGTCAGCGTCGCGTCACGGCGTACGTGAGGCAGCCGACCGCCAGCACGGCCACACCCGCGATCACCGAACCGGGCGGCAGCGTGACGGCGAGCAGGACACAGCCCGCAAAGCCCAGGGCGGCAACGGCTTTCAGCCACCACCTGCCGCCAAGCGTCCACGCCGACAGGTTGGTGATCGCGTAGTACGTGAGCACGGTCAGCGACGAGAACCCGATCGCCCCACGGATGTCCGCGAGCAGCACCACCGCGATGACGACCGCCGCGAGCACGAGTTCGGCGATCCACGGTGTGCGCCACTGCGGATGGACGCGGTCGAGCACGCGCGGCAGGTCGGCCCGGCGGGCCATGGCCAGGGTCGTGCGCCCCACGCCCGCCAGCAGGCTGAGCAGCACACCGCACACGGCGATGCCCGCGCCTACACGCACCACAATGGACAATTGCGGCACGACCTCGGCCAGTGGCGCCGTGGACGCCGCCAGCCGCGCCATGCCAAGCACGCGCACGCACACGATCGCCACGAGCAGATAGAGCACGAACACGACGCCCAGCGCGACCGGCACCGCGCGGGGGATCGTCCGCTGTGGCTCGACGACCTCCTCGCCGAGCGTCGCTATCCGGGCGTAGCCCGCGAACGCGAAGAACAGCAGGCCGGCCGCTGCCAGCGGGGTCGGCGAGCCCAGTGACACCGCTTGCGCCGTACCGGATGAGAAGGAAAAGAAGATGACGGTGAGCAGGACGGCCACGGTCACGGCGACCAGAACCTTTGTCGCTAAAGCGGTTTTGGTGACCCCGCGCAGGTTGACGGCCGTCAGGGCGACCACCGCGGCGACCGCGACCACCCGCGCCTGCTGCGGCCAGAGATAAAACCCGATGGTGAGGGCCATGGCGGCGCAGCTCGCGGTCTTGCCGACGACAAAACCCCACCCCGCAAGGTACCCGGCAAAAGCCCCCAGCCGTTCGCGCCCATAGACATACGTCCCGCCCGACTCCGGATAGCGGGCGGCCAGGCGCGCCGAGCCGGTCGCATTGCACGCCGCCACCAGCCCGGCCAACAGCAGCGCGGCGAACAACGCGGGCGCGGTCTTCGCCGCCGCGGCGGCAGGCCCCCACACCACGAAGACACCGGCCCCGATCATCGCGCCGAGTCCAATCACGACGGCGTCGACCGGTTTGAGCCTGCGCGCCAAGCTAGTCACGGCGACACTCTACGGACCGGCTTGGGGCTTGCGCGGCGGAGCGGGCGGAGTGTTTCGGGGAAGGCCCTTGCCATTATTCGATCGATGAGCAGACCCAGCGCGACGGCCGCGAGCCCATCGGTGAGCCAGTGGTGGCCCAGATAGGTGGTGGTGCATACCACGATGATCGGCGGGATGACCTGCAACGGGCGGGCGGGCACCAGCTTTTGCGCACGGGCGATCACACCCCACCACACGATCGCGTTGACCACGTGCCCGGACGGGTAGCTCATCGTGTACGTCGCCTGCTCGTTGAAGAACTCCACCGCATTGGGCAGCACGCTGTTGGGCGAATCCCGGTGCGACCAGATCTTCAGCGGCCCGATCGTGAGATAGGTCAGGGCGAATGCCACCGCCCAGGGCAGCGCGTTGCGCCAGTCCCTGGTGCGCCAGAGCAGATACAGGGTGAGCCCACCGGCCAGGATCCACGCGACCACGACCCCCTGCCCAAGCTTGTTGAGCACGACGGCGATCGCCTCGAGAAAGGAGTACTGATGCGCCTTGACGAACGCGCGCACGCCCTCGTCAAGCCCGGCGGTCCACCCTTTCGCGGCGGCAAGCGTGATCAACCCCAGGGCAAGCGCAAGCGCCACCTCCGGCCAATAGCCTATGATCCGCCGCATCGGATCACCTCCGCAGCGCGGCAGCGCGTCGCGAGAGTGATGAAGGAGCCGGAGTCCCGGAGCCTCGCGGAGGAAGTCGGCGCATCGGCCAACATTAGAGCAGGTGTTGGACCTGCGGGTAAATGCGATCCATCCGCACGCCGGAGTTCGGGCAGCCACCGAAGTGATGCAGCGCGACCACCCGATGCGTTTCGCGCGCCAGCACCGGCGAACCCGACGAACCACCCTCGGTGTCGCAATAGTATGAGATGTCGGTGTCCGCCGCGTACCCCTCGTAATACGGCTCGTCCACCGCGCAGTTGCCCATCGCGATCATCGCGGGCTTGCCGCCCGGGTGCTGCGGCACATACAGCTCCTCCCCACGGGCGGGCCGCCGCACATCCAGTTCGAGATAGCCGAATTTCTCCACCGACGAGAAGTTCGACACACTGAAGATCGTGTAATCGAGGGTCTTATCGCTGGCCAGCACCTCGCTCAGCCACACCTTGGTGGTCCTGAACACCGCATATCCGCCGCACTCCGCGCACTGGTAGTTGAACCAGACCTCCGTGTCGGCGGCCTCCTCGGGCGTTCCCACGCAGTGGTAGTTGGTCATCATCCGGTTGCTCGGGCCGACCCGGAAGCCCGTGCACAGCTCGGTCCCCTTGATCAGCATCCGAGCCACCGCCTTGGCGTTGCCATACGCCACCGGATTGGTCGTCCGGTAGCACACCGCGTCGGTCTTCTCATCGGGGCCGCAATTAGATTCTTCTTTTCTGGTACGCGTTCCGCGCGCCACCCGATCGACGACCCCATCGCCACGCACCACGACCATGTCCGCGCTGATCGACATCGCCCACCCGGGCCGGTCCACCCGGTGCGACTCGGCACCGTCCACTGTGCTCACCGTCACCGGCCCATCCACCCGCGCGAAGTGCAGCTTGACGTATTCGGCGCCCGGATAGCGCAGGGTCTGCTGACCCGTGATCACCTTGCTGATCCGCTGCACGAGCCCATCGGGGCCCGTTTCCGTCAAGACGCCGGCGTTGGCCGTCCCCGCCAGCACAACCAACGCCACGATCCCGATGATCCAACTGAGAGTCCGTCGCACGCATGTGTAACGAGCCACCGGATAATGCAGTGCTTCGGCTAAACGGTCATGCTACTTACGTGCGCATCACCTCCGCCCTCGTCGACCCGGCGCTGATCGACCTGCCGTGGTCCATCCCGCTCGAACAGTGGCCCGCCGACCAGCTGGTTGCCCTGCCCCAGGGCATCTCCCGCCATGTCGTGCGGTTCGTGCGCCTAGGCGGCACGGTCTACGCGGTCAAGGAGACCCGCGAGCGGATCGCCGAGCGGGAGTATGACCTGCTCCGCGCGCTCGAACGGCTGGGCGCCCCGGCCGTCGAGGCGATCGCGATCGTCGCCGACCGGGTCGACGAGCTGGAACCGGTGCTCGTGACCCGGCACCTGCAGTTTTCCCTGCCCTACCGGGCGCTGTTCTCGCACACGCTGCGCCCGCAGACCCTCGACCGGTTGCTCGACGCGCTCGCGGCGCTGCTCGTGCGGCTGCACCTGCTCGGCTTCTTCTGGGGCGACTGCTCGCTGTCCAACACGCTGTTTCGGCGCGACGCGGGCGCCTTCGCCGCATACCTGGTCGACGCCGAGACGGGTGCGCTGCACCTGCGCCTGTCCAACGGGCAGCGCGACGAGGACCTGGAGATCGCGCGCACCAACATCTTCGGCGAGGCGCTCGACCTGCAGGCGGCCGGGCTGCTGCACGAGAGCATCGATCCCGAACACGTTTCCGACGACGTGGTCCGGCGCTACGAGATCCTGTGGCACGAGCTCACCCACGAGCAGGCCGTTCTCGCCAGCGGGACGACCGACTCGCGGCGGCAGATCGACAAGCGCATCCGGCGGCTCAACGAGCTCGGCTTCGACGTCGAAGAGGTGGCGATGTCGATCGTCGAGGACGGCGGCGAACGGCGGGTCACGCTGCGCCCCAAGGTCGTCGACGCCGGCCACCACACCCGCCGCCTGCTGCGCCTGACCGGCCTGGACGCGGAGGAAAACCAGGCCCGCGCGCTGCTCAACGATCTGGACGCCTACCGGGCCGAGTCGGACATCCCGGACGAGGCGCAGGCCGCGCACCGCTGGCTCACCGAGGTGTTCGAGCCCGTGATCCGGGCCGTGCCGCCGCACCTGCGCGGCAAACTCGAACCACCCGAGCTGTTCGTTCAGGTGATCGGGCACCGCTGGCAGCTGTCCGAAAGTGCCGGGCGCGACGTCGGCCTCGCCCCGGCCGTGCAGTCGTTCCTGGCCGACGTCCTGGTGCACCGCCCAGACGAACAGGCGATCCTCGGCTTTGATCCGGAAGAAGTGTGATTTCATCCGGTACCCTGGGCGACTCCCCCGGTCGCAAAGGAAGTCAATGCGTTGGATCTCCCGTGCCGCCATGCTCACCCTCGGCGTGGCGGTGGCGCTCACCGTGGCCGCACCCGCGAGCAACGCGGGCACTCCGCTCAACCCCTCGGTCGTGCCCGCCGACTTCGCGTCGGTGATGGGATACGAGCCGGTGTCGGCCACGCTCGCCGACGGCACGGTGCGGCTGGTCAATCCCAAGGGCGCGTGCTCGGTCCCGGGCCAGGGGCGGCCGTTCGACTTCGAGGTGGCCTGCCAGGCGCACGACTTCGGCTATGACCTGCTGCGCTACGCCGCGCGCACCGGGACGCCCACGCCGCCGTCCACCCGCGCGGACATCGACCACCTTCTCGTGCACGACCTGCACGTGCAGTGTGCTCACCAGGAGGCTTGCGACGCGACCGTCGTGGTCTACCAGGCGGCGGTCGAGTTCAACTCCTGGCGCCAGGTCTTCGGCCCACCCGTCTCGTCCTCCGGCCTGCCGCGCACCGCGGGCCTGATCCTGCTCGGCCTCATCGGCGTCTTCGCGCTGATCAGACGACGGCAGCGGCTTGGCGCAGCAGGCGGGTTAGCCCATCGCGGGTACAGACCGCGGTGAGCTGATCCAGCGCCCGCAGTCTGGTCGCCTTCTGCGGGTTCCACTGTGGACGCGGCTCTCCCACCGGTTGGTGCGCGATCACCCGCACCGCTCCGGGGTCGTCGGCGGTGTCCAGGGGCGCCCCGTCCAGCGCGGAATCCTTCGTCACGATCACCTGGGCGAGCAGCAGCACGCGCCGGCCGACCGAGATCGTGCCGATCACCTCGCGGTCCATCAGCGCCTCGGCGAACGCCGGGGCCGCCACATAGGACACGCTGCTGGACAGCTGCAGGTCGAGCGTCTTGCGCGCCCGCGCCGCCAGATCCTCGTCGAACAGGCGCACCAGAACCCTCAGCCCGGGTTGAAGGTTGCGCCCGTGCAGCGCCGCCTCCAGGTTGATCACGTCGGTGCTGGCGACCGCCATCATCGCGCGGCAGCGATCCACACCCGCGCTGCGCAGCGTCGTCTCCCGGCTGGCATCGCCGATGATCACGGGGATGCCGAACTCGGCGGCGAGCGGGATGCCGCGCGCGTTCTCGTTGTGGTCGATCGCGACCACGGGCAGCCCGCGATCGTGCAGCAGGCGCAGCACCCGCGTGCCCACACCGCCCATGCCGACCACGACGACATGCCCCTCGCGCGGCTGCGCCAGCCGGCCCTGTGCCACCGCGATGCGCGCGTTGACCACCCCCTCAACGATCAGGGCCGTCACGAGCGGGACCAGCGCCAGCCCGGCGATCCCGATGAACAACTGCAGGACCTGCTCGAAGCGGGTCAGGTCGTAGTTTTCCTGTAGCCCGCCCAGCGCGGTGACGACCGTGAGATAAAACCCCTGCCAGGTGTCGATCTTCAAGTCCTGCCAGGCCAGCAGCGCACCCGAGACGACCAGAATCGCGGCGACCGTGAGAAAGGCCATGCCCAGCTTGCGCGAGAACAGCGCGCGCACGAAGGTCCAGGCTCCCTTCATGCCCCACCATCGGCGGCGGCGATTGTTGCCCAGCCGCACGGTGCTGATCAAATCTTCGGCCTCCGGACTGACCGCCTCGGCAAGGACCAGGTTGGCGCGCGCCGAGTCGGCCGGAAGCAGCGCGGGCCCGCCGAGCGCACCGGTATCGGCGAGCCCGCACACGATGTCCTGCGGTGGCACGTCGCCACGCCGGGCCACGATGAGCGTGCGCGACGCCACGTGTACCGGGTTGGCCGCCACCTCGCCCAGCGCCGTGGCGATGAGCGCGGGCGCGGCGATCTCGGCGTCGGACAGCACCCTGCAGTCGCCGAGCAGGTTCTCGATCCCCTGACCCAGGTGCGTGTTGTACATCCGGACCACGATGCGCAGCTTCGGCGCCAGCTCGCGGGCCTGCAGGGCGACGTGGATGTTGCCCACGTCGTCCTGCACGGTGAGCGCGAGCCCCGATGCCGTGGCCACATCCGCCTTGATCAGCGCCTTCTCGTCCACCCGCTCGACCACGACCAGTCGTACCCGCGGCAGCTCGGTGAAATCGCGGGCCGCCCGATGCTCCTGCTTGGTCATTAACACCACAACGTCGGCGCCGTAGCGCCGGCACAGCTGGTCGGCGAGCCGGTAGGCCAGGCCGTCCGAACCGTTGATGACAAAGTGTCCACCGCGCGGGCGCCGACCGGTCAGTGAAGGGAGGGGAAGGGGCACCAACGGATGGTATCGGTCACCGTCCAAGCAGCCATGGTCGCTTCGAGCGCGACGATTTGCCCGCTTTCGTCGTTGCACCAACGGACGAATGCACCAGTCGGCGGCGTCAACGCCGAGCCGTGTACCGGTAAGCAATCGAATGGATGGACATGAATAAGTGGTTGTACCGCGCCGCCGGCGCCGTTGGCGTCGCGAGCGGCACCCTGCTGTTGACCAGCGGCGTTGCCCACGCAGAGACGGAAACTACGGTTGACCCGCAGGCGATGCGCGAAGGCGTCGCGGAGTTCTTCACCCCCGACGGCCCCCGCGAGGAGTTCCTCGGCGGCCTGCTCGGAGGCGGGGACAAGGGCGGCGGCGGCAGTCCGCTCGGTGGCCTCACCGGAAGCTTGACCGGCGGGCTCGGCAAACTCACCGGCGGCACCGCGGGCAACAGCCTGCTCGGCGGGCTCACCGGGGGCGGCCCGCTGTCCGCGCTCACGGGCGGCCTCACCGACCCCGCCGCCACACCCAAGACGGTCACCGGCAGCCCGACCAACGGCGGCGGCCCTGTCGGCGCGGTGACCGGCACCCTGACGGGCAGTCCGGTCGCCGGCAGGAACGATCAGGTGCAGGGCCTCGACCCTGCAGTGAGCGGCGCCCTGACGCAGAACCGCCTCCCCGGCTCGCCCGCCGATGTCACCGCGCCCGCGCCCCGGGGCACCGGCGCGGACAAGAGCAGCCCGCGCCCCACGCCGCCCGACCTGGATCCCGGACGGAAGGTCAACGACGCGGCCGGACCGATGTTCTCCGCGGTACTCGCCGACGCCCTCGCCAGGCGCTTGGGCAGGCCCTCGCCCGTCACACTGCCCGCGCCGGCCTTCGAACCGCCCGCGCCCGCTCCTACGCCGTCGAACTCGGACGAGGAGCGAGCCTTCGCCCGGGAAGAGGCTCTCCCGCTGATGGACGGGCTGCCGTTGGTCGGCCCACTGCTCGGGGGCGAAGGCCCGCTGGGCAACATCGTCACCGGTCTGCTGGGCGACCTGCCGATCGTCGGCGGCCTGACCCCCAGGGCGCCCGCCGCTCCCGCTGTCCCGGCCGCTCCCGCGGCTCCGATCGCCCCTCCGGTTGCTCCGGGGGCTCCGTCTGTGCTGCCACTGCCACCCGTCGCCCAGCCGCCCTTGCGGGCGATTCCCGGGCTGGACGATCGGGCCCCGCAGGCGCCGGCTGACGACTCGCAGGCACCCGCGGTCGACCCGGCATCGGCACCAGGCAAGCCCACCGGCGACAAGAAGCACCGGTCTGGGACGCACACCGGCAAGCACCGGGCCACCGAGCGCCCCGAGGTTACCGACCCGCAATATCTGGAGTCGGGTTCGTTCCCGCTCCTCGGCTCGATCGCGAACTTGAACCTTCCGCTGAACCTGCCCCTATTGGGCGATCTCCTGTAGAGAACGAGAGCGACACCGCTGCCTGATTCGCTCTCGCCGAAAGAAAAGTGGGGCCGCCGTCGCGGCCCCACTTTTTCATGCTCTGCCAGGTCAGATGCGCACACCCGTGGTGGCGTGGAACGCGTGGTGGTGATCCGTGCGCGGCTTGACGAACACCGTGTCGCCAAGGTTGGGCATCGTGCGGCGGTCGGTCGCGACCACGAACCGCTCCGAGTCGCCGTTGATCGCGGCGTGCCCGTAGACGTTGGCGCCGGAGCCCAGGTCCTCGACCAGGTCCACGACGATCGGCATGCCACCCTCGGTGGCGGACACCAGCTCGCACTCCTCGGGCCGGAAACCGACGGTCACCTTGCCGTCGCCGCCCTCGGCACGCGCCTTGGCGATCTGGTCGCGGCTCAGCGGCAGGATCATCTGGCCGAAGATCGCGCCCTCGTCGGTCAACGCGACGGTCTTGATGTTCATGGCGGGCGACCCGATGAAGCCGGCGACGAACACGTTGGCCGGGGTGTCATACAGGGCACGCGGCGTGTCGCACTGCTGCAGGACGCCGTCGAGCAGCACGGCCACCCGGTGACCCATGGTCATGGCCTCGATCTGGTCGTGCGTGACGTAGACGGTGGTGATGCCCAGCTGTGACTGCAGCGAGGCGATCTGCGAACGGGTCTGCACCCGCAGCTTCGCGTCCAGGTTGGACAGCGGCTCGTCCATGAGGAACACCTGCGGCTCACGCACGATGGCGCGCCCCATGGCCACACGCTGGCGCTGACCACCCGACAGGGCCTTCGGCTTGCGGTTGAGGTAGTCCTCGAGCTGCAGCATCTGAGCCGCCTTCTTCACCCGCACGTCGATCTCCGACTTGGGCGTCTTGCGCAGCTTGAGCGCGAAGGCCATGTTCTCGTAGACCGTCATGTGCGGGTAGAGGGCGTAGTTCTGGAACACCATCGCGATGTCGCGCGACTTGGGCGGAAGGTTCGTCACGTCCTTGTCGTTGATGTAGATCGCGCCGTTGTCGACGTCCTCCAGGCCGGCGAGCATGCGCAGGCTGGTGGACTTGCCACAACCGGACGGGCCGACCAGAACCAGAAACTCGCCATCGCGGATCTCAAGATCCAGCTTGTCGACGGCGGGCCGCTCGGTGCCGGGGTAGTGCCGTGACGCCTGAGCGTAGGTGACCGTAGCCATAGGGGTGTGCTTCCTTTCACCGGCAGGAACGTGCCGGACGATCCGAGTAAAAGGCGGAACTTGTGACCGCCAACGTAACCGTGCAACGTCTCGTTAACAAGTCTGCGGATCATTATTTGGTACGGCGCCGCCGTAAACCGGTCGCCAGGGTCGATTTCGCCCGGCTACCCTGCCACACGTATCATCGATCCGCACGCCCGGTTAGCTCAATTGGCAGAGCATCCGCCTTGTAAGCGGAAGGTTAAGGGTTCGAGTCCCTTACTGGGCTCGAGCTGGCTCACCCTGCTCGTTGACCTCCAGTCAACTTCGCAGTGCGCCGCTATGCCAACCCCGGACTTATGCGGTCCCAGTGATGCCTACCGCCGAGCGTCAGCTTTCCTCGCGCCTGCCGGAGGCCGTCGCCGCGACCTGCGTCGAGTTCGTCCTCGGGGAGCTGGCCGGCAATCCGCAGCCGGTCGGACCCCTTCGCGCGCCATTCGAGGGGCATTGTCGAGTCCGCCACCGGATCGGCGAGGGCCAGAAGGTGGCCTACGTCTTGGACATCGACCACCGGCGCGATGCCTATCGGTAGCCCGGCACGAGCTCCTCGGGAAAGCCCTGCAGCGCGACCGGACGGCGAAAGCGCTCGACGGAGGCCGGGCCGACGGAGGTGGACCACGGGGCGGAGGTGGCCGGCCAGGGCCCGCCGTGGTGCATGGCGTCGACGACGGCGACACCCGTGGGCACGCCGTTGAAGATGATGCGCCCGGCCCGGTTCATGAGTGCCGGCAGCAGGTCCCGCACCGAGTCGTGATCGTCGTCGGCGGCGAGGATCGTGGCCGTGAGCGAGCCGTCCCAAGCGGGGATCGAGTCGCCCACGTAGATGACGACCGACGGCCCGAAGTGCTCCTCCAGGAAGGACGGGTCGAACTCGTGCGCCACGAGCGCGAACGGACGCGGGTCGGAGTCGCCGGCGTAGACGCGCCCCAGCCCGGAGGCCTGCTCCAGCCAGGCCGCGTGCGCCGCGGCCATGGCCGGCGTGAGCATGCGATGGGTCTTGCCCGTGGCCACCGCCTCCGCCAGCGAGACGGCGAACTCCTCCGAGGGCGTGACGACCAGGTTGGGTTTCGTGCACAGCTGGCCGGACGAGTTGGTGACAGACGCGGCGAGCGCCGACACGTCACCGTCGTATGACGGGAGCACGAAAACCGGGTTGAGCGAGCCCATCTCCGCATAGACCGGTATCGGGTCGGGCCGCGCCGCGGCCGCGTCCATCAGTGCCCGCCCGCCCGCGAGCGACCCGGTGAACCCGACGGCCCGGATGCGCGGATCCCGCACGAGCTCCAGCGACTTGTCGGCCCCGCCGTAGACGAGCTCGAACTCGGGCAGGGCCGCGGCCCCGACCGCCCCGAGCAGCTCGGCGGTCTTGGGTTGTGCCGGGTGGGCCTTGACGACCACCGGGCATCCGGCCGCCACCGCCGACCCGGTGTCGCCGCCGAGCACACCGAACGCCAGCGGAAAGTTGGACGCGGCGAACACGGCGACCGGCCCGACGGCCACCGGTACGGTGGTGATCCCCGGCGACGTGCGCCGCCACGGCGTCGCCGCGTAATCGCTGAGCATCCGCAGCTGCCCGGTGGTGCGCTCCAGCTCGGCCCGCAGGCGCGGTTCGAGCAGGCCGGTCTCGTCGCCCACCACCTTGACGATCTCATCGGCACGCAGATCCAGCACTTCTGCACACTTATACAGCGGAGTCATCACGGAACGCCTTCGCTAACGAGGACAACAGCGGAGCCGGGTCGGGCATCAACCCCAAATGATAGAGGGCCGCCCGGACGCACCACCCGTGGCCAGCTGCCGCACGTGCTCGTGCAGTTTCTCCACCGACGCGCCGAAGGGCGGCAGCGCCGACACATATGCCTGCATCCCCACCGGAGCCGAAGACCCGAGCGGCCAGCACCGCGCCGGAACACTGTCCACATCGGACACGAGACCCGCTCGACGAATGCCGGATCCCCGATCACGTCCACGGATCGGCATGCGCCGAAATCACCACACCGGCCTCTTCCACGCGGGCTGAAACTGCCGCATGCAAGCGGTGTCATCGCGCTGCCGAATCCCACACCGCGCGTAGTGGGAAGCCAGTCGTGCCAACTGATCCCGGTCCAGCCGCACACCCGCTCTACCTTGCCAGCCGCGAGTCGCGCGACACCTTGCATGTCATCTCGCGCGTCGGCCGGCGCCTGCCCACCCACATCACGGCGCTGGGCCAGGCACTGCTCGCTGAGCTCACGCACGAGGAGGTGGACAAGGTGCTTCCGTCCACTTTGGAGTCCTACACGGCCAACTCCATCACCGACCGGGCCGCCCTGCACGCCGAGATTGCCGCGGTGCGCGACCGCGGCTGGGCCGTGGAACGCGAGCAGGGCACACCGGGCGTGGCGTGCGTGGCGGCGGCCGTGCACTACCGCATCCCCGCCACCGACGCGATCGGCTGCTCGATGCCCGCCCCGGCCGCGACCGACAAGGAGATCCAGCGCGTCGCCAAGGCGGTCATGCAGCACACCACCGCCCTGGCCACCACCCTGCGCCGGGCCGGGATCCGTTAGTCCGCCCCGCCCAACGGCACGTCGCACCACTGCCCGCCCACCCGGTTGAGCACCGGATCGTTCACGAAATCGGGCTCGCCGTGCTCGGCGATGAGCTTGTCCGCGTGCTCCTCGGCATCATCCTGCGGGAAATAGCCGATCGCCTCGCCCTCGGCGAGCGACCACCATCGGCGCGTGTTGCGGCTGATCCCCCACACAATTCGAAACCCCGGCGACGGCGCCGACAGACACGCCTCCACCAACCGTCCGCCATCGGCGGGCGACAACCACATCGCCAGCCCGCGCAGCCCCGGCGGCGCCGGGGACCACAGCCCGATCCGCAGGCAGATCACGTCCATGCCGAACCGGTCCGCATACAGCCGGCCACACGCCTCCATGGCGACCTTGCTCCAGCCATACAACGTGTCGGGCCGCCCGGCCACCTCGGCCGCCAGCGGCTCACCAGCACGCGTGTGGAACCCGGCCGCATGATTCGACGACGCCACCACGACCCGCCCCACTCGATGAGAACGCGCCGCCTCAAACAACACATGCGTGCCGTACATATTGGACTCGATGACGTCGCGCACCTGCGACTCCCGGCTCTGCCCGCCGAGATGCACGATCGCGTCGACGCCGTCGACCGCCTGCGCCACAAACCCCGGATCGGTCACCGACCCGATCATCACCTCCTCCGACGGCAGAACATCGTTGGGTTGCTTGACGTCCAGCAGCCGGACCGTGCGCCCCGGCTTGGTGGCCAACAGCGGACGAAGCAACCTGGCGACGTTGCCCGCCCCACCGGTAAGCAAAAGCCTCTCCACCCGAAAAGCGTACAACATATTGTCATTTGTCCACATATGTAGACGGCATAAGATGGCCATATGAGGATCGAGCGCGACACCATGGGCGAGATCGAGGTGCCCGACGAGGCTCTGTGGGGTGCCCAAACCCAGCGCGCCATAGCCAACTTCCCGGTCTCGGGCACCACCCTGCCGCCACCCCTGGTCATCGCCCTCGCGCAGATCAAGGAGGCCTGCGCGCTCGCCAACAAAACCACCGGCGCACTCGAGCCCGACCTCGCCGACGCCATCGCCAACGCGGCCCGCCAGGTCCAGACCGGCGACTACTCCGCACACTTCCCACTCGACGTCTTCCAGACGGGCTCTGGCACGTCCACCAACATGAATATGAACGAGGTCCTGGCCCGCCTCGCCACTCAGGCCCTCAGTCGCCCGGTCCACCCCAACGACCACGTCAACGCCTCACAGTCGAGCAACGACGTCTTCCCCTCCGCGATCCACCTGGCCGCGCACAACGAACTTCAGGCCCGCCTGCGCCCCGCCTTCCGCGAACTCGTCCACACCCTCGACACCAAGGCGGTCGAGTTCACCCAGATCGTCAAGTCCGGCCGCACCCACCTCATGGACGCCACACCGGTCACGCTCGGCCAGGAATTTTCGGGCTACGCCCAGCAAATAAGGCGCGCATGGCAACGGATCGACTCAGTCCAATCACGACTCACCGAGCTCCCCCTCGGCGGCACAGCCGTCGGCACGGGCGTCAACACCACGTCCGCCTTCCGGCGCGCCGTCTACGACCACCTACCCGGCATGACCGAGGCCGAAAACCACTTCGAGGCGCATGGCGCCCGCGACTCCCTGGTGGAGCTGTCCGGCCAACTCCGGGCCGCTGCCGTGTCGCTCTACAAAATCGCCAACGACATCCGCTGGATGGGCTCGGGCCCCCGCGCGGGCCTGCGCGAAATCCGCATCCCCGACCTCCAGCCCGGCTCCTCGATCATGCCCGGCAAGGTCAACCCGGTCATCTGCGAATCCGTCCGCCAGGTCTGCGCGCAAGTCATCGGCAACGACGCCACCATCGCCTTCGCCGGCTCCCAGGGCGACTTCGAGCTCAACACCATGCTCCCCGTCATCGCCCACAACCTCCTAGAGTCCATCCACCTCCTCACCACCGTCACCACCCTGTTCGCCACCAAGTGCATCTCCGGCATCGAGCCCGACGAGGAAACCCTCCGCAGTTACGCCGAAGGCTCCCCCAGCGTCGTCACCCCCCTCAACCGCTACCTCGGCTACGAAGAGGCCGCAGCAATCGCGAAGCAGGCCCTCGCCGAATCCAGGTCAATCCGCGACGTGGTCATCGCCCGAGGCCACGTCGACCGCGGCACCATCACCCTCGCCCAGCTCGACGAGGCCCTCGACGTCCTTGCCATGACCCGCCCACCCGCATGACCACCACCGGCACCCTGCGCCTGGTCACGACCAGCGGCCACCCACCGCCAAGCTCCATCCCCGACACGGCGGCAGCCCCACCGCAGCTCACTGAAGCGGCGGCGGGATGTCCGTTTTGAGGACTAAAAACGCTCTTGCCTCGTCCTCGAAACGGACATCCCGCCGCCGCCGCACCATGCCCAGCCGACGGGTTCAAAACCTAAACCCCGCGCCGCCGCGCCACCTCAGCCAACGCCACCGCCCCCGCCACCGAAGCATTCAACGACTCAACCTCCGACAGCATCGGAATCCGCACCCGCAGATCGCACGTCTGCCCGACCAGCCGCGACATCCCCCGCCCCTCGGACCCGACCACGACAATCAGCGGCCCAACCGCCGCCTCCAGGTCATACAGCGAGGTCTCGCCATCGGCGTCCAGCCCGACGACGATGAACCCTTCGCCCTGCGCCTGTTTCAGCGCCCGGGTCAGGTTGGTCACCTGTGCGACCGCCATCCGTGCCGCCGCACCCGCGCTCGTGCGCCACGCCGTCGCCGTGACGCCCGCCGACCGCCGCGCGGGCAGGAACACGCCCTGCGCCCCGAACGCCGCCGCCGACCGGATCACCGCCCCGAGGTTGCGCGGGTCGGTCACCCCGTCGAGCGCGACCAGCAGCGGCTGCGGGCTCTCCAACGCGACCGCGAGCAGGTCTTCGTAAGGTTCGTACGCGAACGGCGGCACCTGTAGCCCGATGCCCTGATGCAGCACGCCGCCCGTGAGCCGGTCGAGCTCGGCCCGGCTGATCTCCAGGATCGCGATGCCCCGGTCGGCGGACGTGCGCACGCTCTCGCTCACGCGATCATCGATGTCGATCCCCTGGGCCACATACAGAGCCGTCGCCGGCACGTGCGCGCGCAGCGCTTCGACCACCGGATTGCGCCCAACCAACAGCTCCGGCGCCTCCTTGGGCGTCGGCGCCCTGCGCCCGGGTGCCACCCGCGGCCCGGCCGAACGCCCGGGAGTCGCCTTGCGCGGCCCGGTCGCGCCGCCCCAACCCTTGCCCCACGTGGTGTCCTTGGTGCCGGGCTTGCCCACCTTGGGCAGGCGCCCCTCGGCCTCGGCGGCGCGGCGCTCCTTGTCCTGCTTCCAGGCGGTGCGCGCGGGCAGCTTCTCCGTGCCCGAATAGCCCTTGTGCCACGGGCGCTCTTCGGCAGGCAGGGTCTTGCCCCGCCCCTTCAGCGTGTCGCGCCCCTTGCCCCCGCTGCCCTTCGGCGCCCCCTTCTTGCTCGTCTTGCGCAGCCCTCCGCGCCGCGACGTGTTTCCAGCCATAAATTCAAAGCCTCGCAATCGTCCATCGTGGACCGTGTGGCGTGTCCTCGACGACGACACCCGCCTGCTTCAACTGATCCCGGACCGCGTCGGCGGCGGCCCAGTCCTTGCGCTCGCGCGCGGCCGTGCGCTGCTGCAAAGCCAGCACCACCAACGCGTCCACCGTCTCGCGCAGCCCCCGGTCGTCGCCGGACGCGAACGCCGGATCGAACGGATCCAGCCCGAGCAGCCCGAGCATCGCCCGCGCGCTGCCGAGCGCGCCGCGCGCCTTGTCGACCTCACCGCCGGCCAGCGCCGTGTTGCCCTCGCGCACCACCTCGTGCAACGCGGCCAGCGCCGCCGACGTGTTCAAATCGTCGTCCATCGCCTCGGCGAACTCCGCGCACACGACCGTCGGCGCCGTCACCCCGGCAGCCTCCGTCGCCCTTAGGATAAAACCTTCTATCCTTTGGTACCCGGAAGCGGCCTCCTCAAGCGCGCCCCAGGAAAACTCGATCCGAGCCCGGTAGTGCGCGGCGAGCATGTAATAGCGCAGCTCGACCGGCCTGATCCCGCGCTCCCGCACCGCCGCCACGTCCACCACGTTGCCCAGCGACTTGGACATCTTCTCCGCACCGAGATCGAGCATGCCGTTGTGCACCCAGAACCGCGCGAACGGGTGCCCCACCGCCCGCGACTGCGTCATCTCGTTTTCGTGATGCGGGAACACCAAATCGGTCCCGCCACCGTGAATGTCGAACTCGGGCCCCAAAAAGCGATAGGTCATCGCCGAGCACTCGATGTGCCACCCGGGCCGGCCGCGCCCCCACGGCGACGGCCAGTATGCGTCCTGCGGCTCGGTCGCCTTCACGCCCTTCCACAGCGCGAAGTCGCGCGGGTCCTTCTTCGCCCGCTCCGGCCCGTCCGTCGCCGGCTCCATCTCACCCGGCTTCTGCCGGGAAAGCTGTCCATAGTCGGGATAGGACTGGACAGAAAAGTACACGTCCCCACTACCATCCGGCGCCACATAGGCGTGCCCGCGCTCGATCAGCATCGCGATCAGCTCGTGCATCTCGGGGATGGTCGCGGTCGCGCGCGGCTCATAGGTCGGCGGCAGCACATTCAACGCCCGATAGGACGCGCCCAGCAGCACCTCGTTTTCATAGGCGATCGACCAGAACGGCCGACCCTGGTCGAGCGCCTTCGCCAGAACCTTGTCATCGATGTCGGTGATGTTGCGCACGAACGTGACCTCGTATCCCGAGTGGACGAGCCACCGCCGCAACACGTCATAGCTCACACCGGAGCGAAGATGGCCGATGTGCGGGCCCGACTGGACGGTGAGACCACACAGGTAGATCGACGCCCGTCCAGCCTCGCGCGGCTCGAAGTCGCGCACCTGCCGGGTCAGCGTGTCATACAGTCTCAGCGCCACCCTGCAAGGATACGCGGCAGCTGCGACAGATTTTCGATGACCGCGTCGGGTCGCAGCCGTCCTGGCACCGGCTCGCCAAGCGGGTTGAGCCACACCGTCCTGATGCCGAACCCGGCCGGCCCCACCACGTCGTGCTCGTAGCTGTCGCCCACATAAACGATCTCGCTCGGCGCACACCCGGCCAGCTCGATCATCCGCTCGTAAAACGCGCCCGCGGGCTTTTTCGGTACCCCATCAATCAATGCATAGAGCTCGAAGTCGAACGCACCGCCCAGCCCACACCGCTCGGTCATGCTGTTGCCGTTGGTCGCATATCCCACCCGGAAATCCGTGCGCAACTTGCCGAGCACCTCCACCACCCCGGGAAACGGACGCGAGTGCGCATAGCGCGTCTCGAAGAACAGCTCGGCAACGCGCTCGACCTCCGCCTCACGCCCGGCCCGCGACAGCGTGTGCCGCAGCGCGGCCCGCCGGATCTCGGCCGCCGGCAGCTCGGGCATCCGCCTCCAGAAGTCGGCCCCGTCCTGCGAGAACACCTCGAACGTCAGGCTCGGCTCGCCGACCGCCGCCACGACGGCGGTCAGCGCGGTCTCCACCGCGTGCGTGGTGTCAACCAGAGTCTGATCGGCGTCGAACGCCACGGTGGCAATCACCTGAGAAAAGTACCCTGTGCTCGTGGATACCGCGCAGACATTGGATCGCGGCCTCCGGCTGCTCGGCCTGGTCGCAGACGCTCCGGGCGGTGTCACTGTGACGGAGGCCGCAGCCCGGCTCGGTGTCGGGCGTGCGGTGGTCTACCGCCTGGCCGCCACGCTCACCGAGCACGCCCTGGTCCGCCGCGACGCGCAGGGCCGCCTGCGCATCGGCGTCGGCCTGCTGCACCTGGCCCGCCGGGCCCAGCCCCTGCTCGCCGACGCCGCCCTGCCCGCCCTGCGCCGCCTGGCCGAC
>NZ_QJUG01000310.1 GCF_003426775.1 Allorhizocola rhizosphaerae
CGGCCCCGGCCGTGCCCGCTCCGCCGCAGCAACAGCCGGCGGCGCCCGTTGCGCAGCAGCCCGTGTCGCCGGCTCCCCCGCAGCAGCAGCCCGTGTCGCCGGCGCCCGCTCGACAGCAGCCGTTGCCGCCGGCTCCGACGCAGCAGCTGCAACCGGCACCGGCTCCGCAACAACAGGCACCCGGACCGCAGCAACCGGTTTCGGCACCGCAGCGGCCGGCTTCGCCTGCGTCGCAAGGGGTTCCGCCGGTGCCGGTGACGCCGCAGCGACCGATCGCGCCGGCGCCACCTCCGGGACCACCGCAGCAGCAGCTGCCCCCAGGTGGCTATCCGGGCATGCCGATGCGGCCGACGTCGGCGATGCCCATGCCGCCCTCGGGGCTGCCCGGCGGGCGGCCGGGCCCCTACCCGCCCGGCTTCGGGCCTCTGCCCACTTTGCCGGCGCCTGTGGCGTACCCCCAAAAGAAAGGCCGCGGAGGTCTCATCGCCTCAATCATCGCCGCGGTCATCGCCATCGTGGCGGCCGGTGTGACCGTCTACGTCGCGGTGTTGCGCCCGGACGGCGGGCTCAACCAGCCGGAGCGGCTCGCCGCCACGAGCGTGGCGATCGACGTACGCGACGATCGGGTAACGATTTCCTGGGCGGATCCGTCCAACGGGGAGGCTCAGCCGATCATCGTGGGCAACCGCGAGGGCGAAGGCCTGCGCCGGTTCGGGCTGCCCGCACGGGGCGCGACCACGCATCCCCTCACCGGGCTGAACAAGAACTTCGACTACTGCTTCCGGGTGCTGCTGGATTACGTCGACTCCGTCAAGGAATCGGATCAGGTCTGCACGAACCGCAAGAAAGCCACACCTACGCCGAGCCGCTGACTTTTGCTTGTCATACCCACCGCCTAGGATGACCCTCGGTTTACGGGAGGAACACCGACACGCGGGGTAATTGCCCCCGCACTGATGAGCTTTTCGGGGAGGGGCGATCCCATGGTGGATCTGTCGCCAGGGGCTATCTCACGCAAGGCGCGCACCAAAGGCGGCATCGTAACGATCGTCACGGTGCTGAGTCTGATCGCCGGCATGGGCGCCACCTGGTTCGGGCTCAGCCTCCGCGACCACGCGGACGCCAGTCACGACGCGTCGTCGTGGGTGTGGAGCACGATCCAGGGCGAGCTGGCCCGGATCAACGGCCTCACGGCGAAGGTCGACACGCGCCACGCGGTGCAGGGCGCCCAGGGGCACACGATCGAGCTGAGCCAGTCCGACCGCTACCTCATCATGCGCGACCTGGCCACCGGCAAGGTGAGCTCCTTCGACCCGGCGACGCTGAGCATCACCTCCACTATGGACACCCAGCAGGGCGCGGGCATCCGCATCGCCCTGCACAACGACGCCGCCTTCATCATCGACCCCGCGCAGGGCATCGTGCGCCAGCTCGACCCGACCACACTGCAGCCGGTTGGCCAGACGCTGAGCTTCCCGCCGGGCATCACCGGCGGTTCCTTCGACGGGCAGGGCCGCCTGTGGGTGGCGGTGCCCAGCGAGGGCACGGTCACCGCGATCACCCCGGCGGCCCGGGGCAACCAGGGCGGCCAGGGCGGCGCGGCCTCGCCAAGTCTGGCCCGCACCGAGCCGGTCTCCGAGCCATACCACGACCTCGCACTGTCCGCATTGGACAACGGCGTCGCCGTGCTCGACGTGACCAACGGCAAGCTGGTCGCGCTCCGCAACGACGTCATCACCACGGTCTCGACCGACGCGGCAGGCGGTGACCTGCCCACCCGCACGGGCGGCGACGTCGTGCCGGTCACGCTCATCGAGGGCCGCAACGTCTACCTCGTGCAGGGCGAGGGCAACGACGCCAAGGTGAACACCTTCACGGTTCCCGGCAACGGCAAGCTGCAGCCGGCGGTCGCGTGGGCCGGCCGCATCTACATCGCCGACGACACCAACGGCATCGTCTACGTGCTGGAGCACAACGGCACGCCGGTCAACACGATCAAGTTCAAGCACGCCGGCCAGCTGCAGCTCGAGGTGCGCGAGGGCCACCTGTTCATCAACTCCCCCGGCTCGTCGCAGGCGCAGGTGGTCAACGACAAGCACGAGGTCAAAGAGGTCGACAAGTTCCGCGACGACGTGCCCGGCGGCACGCCGCCCAACATCCCGCCGCCGCCGGACCCCGAGCCGCCGGTCGACAAGCCGAGCGCGCCGGGCAAGGTGCAGGCCGCGGGCGGCGACAACCAGGTCGCGCTGACCTGGAGCCGGGCCGCCGACAACGGCTCGCGCGTCTTCAAATACATCGTGAAGGGCAACGGCCAGACCTGGGAGGTGGGCGCCAACCAGCGCTCGCTGGTGATCACCGGGCTGGTCAACGGGCAGGAATACGAGTTCACGGTCAGCGCGGTCAATGGCAAGGGCGAGGGCCCGGGGCGCAAGAGCAACAAGGTGATCCCGACCCGTGACGTGCCCGACCCGCCGACGGATGTGAAGGCCAAGGCCAACCCGGACGGCACGGTCGAGGTGACCTGGACGCCCGCCAACGGGCAGGGCCGCAAGATCGTGCGGTACGAGGTGACCGCGATCACGGCGGGCACCAGCGCGCTGGCCGGGTCCAACGGTGGCGAAAACCGGATCGTGCTGCCCGACAAGGAGCTCGACTACGGCAAGCAATACTCGTTCACGGTGGTCGCGATCAACGAGCTCGGCGCGGGCTCCAAGGCCTCCGCGCCGGTGAGCAACTCGGTCGTGCCGTTCACCAAGCCGGGCGCGGTGGTCAACCTGGCCGGGCGCACGGTGCCCGATCAGGAGGGCGCGGTCCAGTTCACGTGGCAGCCCGCTCCGGCAAACGGCCGGGCCATCCAGCACTACGAGGTCGTCGCGGGCGGCAAGACGGTGACGGTCACCACGCTCAACGCGATCGTCAAGGGATTCCGGCCCGGCGAGATCGTGACGGGTGTGGTGCGCGCGGTCAACGAGGCGGGCAAGGGCCCCGACAAGTCGGCCACCGCCAAGACCATAGCGCCCGCAACGGTTTCCAACGTGCGCACGACGGCGACCAACTATCAGAGCATCGAGATCTCGTTCGCCCACAACGACGGCGGCGGCACGCCCACGTGCAAACTGACCGTCAACGGCAGCGAGCGCACCATCCCGTGCAACTCGGGCGCAGGCGGCTACACGCTGAGCGGTCTGATGCCCGGCAAGCAATACGACTACACGGTGCGTGTGGAAAACGCCGCGGGCGGGCAGACCTCGGGCAAGGTCGACGCGGCCGCGAGGGCGCTGCGCGGCACGGTGCGCTGCATCAACCAGCCGGAGGGCCCGACCTACTGCAACGGCGGCATCGGGGTTTACGGCGCCGCCACCCAGAGCAGCAACTCGGTCGGCGACGCCAAGAACGGCACCGACCTTCAGGCGTTCTGCAAGCGCCAGGGTGAAGAGATCTACGCCTATGTCTACAACAACAACAAGCGCAGCACGTGGTGGATCCGGGTCAACTTCTCCGGTGAAAACTACATCCCGTGGGCGTGGTTCCAGTTGGACGACGGCGATAGCCTCAATAACCTGCCCGTGTGTTGATGCCGCAGCAAAGGAAAGACTGACCACGTGACCCAGCCGCTCACCCCGCCACAGATCCGCGCGTTCGCGGACCTGACCGCCCGGCTCGGTGGAGTCATCTCCACCGTGGTCCTCGGCAAGCCCGAGGTGGTGCGGCTGGGACTGGTCTGCCTGTTCGCACAGGGGCACGTGCTGCTCGAAGACGTCCCGGGCGTGGGCAAGACGACGCTCGCCCGGGCGATGGCCGCATCGGTGCAGGGGGCGTGGCGGCGCATCCAGTTCACGCCCGACCTGCTGCCGTCCGACGTCAGCGGGGTCACGATCTTCAACCAGGGCACGCGGGGGTTCGAGTTCCACCCGGGCCCGATCTTCGCCAATATCGTGATCGCCGACGAGATCAACCGGGCCTCGCCGAAGACGCAATCGGCGCTGCTTGAGGTGATGGAGGAGCGGTTCGTCACGGTCGATGGGGTGCGGCATCCGGTGCCGCGGCCCTTTCTCGTTGTGGCGACGCAGAATCCGGTCGAGATGGATGGCACCTATCGATTGCCGGAGGCGCAGCTCGACCGGTTCCTGATGAAGCTGTCCGTGGGCTACCCCGACGAGCGGGTCGAGATCGAGGTGCTGCGCGGGCACACCCTGCGCTCGCCCGAGGCGATCCAGCCGGTCACCGACACCGCGACCATCGGCGAGGCGATCACGCTCGCGCAGCGGGTGCACATCGCCGACCCGCTCTATGCCTATGCGGTGCGCCTGGCCACCGCCACGCGCGAGCACAAGCACGTGCGGGTGGGCGTGAGCC
This sequence comes from Allorhizocola rhizosphaerae, assembly GCF_003426775.1. Classification (GTDB taxonomy): domain Bacteria; phylum Actinomycetota; class Actinomycetes; order Mycobacteriales; family Micromonosporaceae; genus Allorhizocola; species Allorhizocola rhizosphaerae. Next base: position 4,357 of record NZ_QJUG01000310.1, read on the forward strand.
CGCGCGGGGTCATCGCGCTGACCCGGGCCGCGGCCGCGTTCGCGCTCACCGAGGGGCGCGGGTTCGTGCTGCCCGAAGACCTCAAAGCCTTGCTGGAGCCCGTTTTCGCGCATCGCATCCTGCTCACGCCCGACGCCCAGCTGCGCGGGGTGACCGCCGCCGAGGTGTTGCGCGACGCGGTCGAGTCCGTGCCGGTCCCGCTGCCGGGCCAGGGGTAGTAATGGGCGTGCAGGCGCCTCGGCGTGCAGGCGCTTCCGGGGCGGCGGGCGCCGCAGGCGTGCAACCGTCAGCAGGCGCCGCGGGCGTGGGGCCGTGGCAGGGCCGGGGATCGGGCCAATGCTAGTCACCCTGCGCGGGTGGGGGGTGGCGGCTGCCGGGGCCGTGCTTCTGGGCTCCGGCTTCCTTTTCGGGTACCCGGAACTGGCCGTGCTGGGTGCGATCGCGCTCACCGCGCTCCTGGTCGCGCTGCTGCACGCCGCCCTGCGCCCCGAGCTGTCGGTCAAGCGCGCGGTCGACCCCGACCGGGTGGAGCGCGGCGACTCCAGCCGGGTCACGCTGACCATCCGCAACACCGGGAGGTTCGGCGCCGCAACGCTTCTGGCCAACGACCGGTGCGGCACGCAGACCGTGCCGGTGCCGCTGCTGCGGCTGCGCCGCGGCAAGCAGACCGACGTCAGCTACCCGGTGCCCACGCACAGGCGCGGCGTGGTGGCCGTCGGACCGCTGCAGTTGACCCGGCGCGATCCGCTCGGGCTCGTCTCGTTTACGCGAGGCCAGGGGGATACCGGCCAAATCTGGGTTTATCCCAAGGCACATCTGATGCAATCGGTCCCGGCGGGCATCTCGCGCAGCCTCGACGGGCGCCTGGACCGCGTGCCGCACGGCGCGATCACCTTCGACGCGTTGCGCGAATATGTGATCGGTGACGAGCTGCGGCACGTGCACTGGCGCACCAGCGCCAAGGTGGGCGAGCTGATGGTGCGCGAGCACGTCGACACGAGCCTGCCGCGGCTGGTCGTGTTGCTCGATGACCGGCTGGGGTCGTGGCCTCGCTTTGACGGCATCACGTGCGATGAGTTCGAGTCGGCGTGCGAGGCGGCGGCATCCATTGTCAGCGCGGCCATGCGCGACGACCTGACCATCACGCTCCAGCTGGTCAGCGGCGGCGCGGCCTCGTCAGGGCGGGTGCGCGGCATGGCACGCGGGCTGCTGGACCTGCTGGCCGAGGCCGACCTGGCCAGCCGTGACGCGGAGGCGCTGGTGACCGCGACCAACCGGCTGCGCCAGCACCGGCCCGGCGACACGCTCATCTACCTGACGGGCACGGGCGGGCACGCCGATCTCGCGCTCGTGACCGGGCTCCGCGGGCCGTTCCCGGCGGTCGCCGTCGGCATGCTGGGGCCGCGCGTGCCGAACGAGCCCGAATCCCTTGGCGTGCTTATGCTTCGCGCCGAGGACGGGCCCGAGTTCGCGTCCGTGTGGGACGGGGTCACCCGATGGTAGTGCGAGCCTCGAACTTGGGCACGCCCCCTAAAACGGGGACGGCGCGATGGTAGTCGGGTTCCTGCGCGGCGCGACCGTGCCGATCATCCTGATTGGACTTATCAGCCTGGCGGGTGTCGCGGCCGACCGGGTCTACTCGGGCAACCTGCTCACGCTGTTCGTGGCGGGCGCGGCCGTGGGCTCGGTGCTGGTCAGCGTGCTGTTCAGCCGCGCGCCCGCGTGGCTGGTCGCTCCATTGTCGACGGTGGGGCTGGCGGGCTATCTCGCCTTCGCGCTGATCTTCTCCGCGAAGGTCGCGGCGATCCCGGGCGGCCTCGCGACAATCGCGCTGGAGTCACTGGTCAACGGCGTGCCCGGGTTGCTCGCCGCGCTGGTGCCGATCGAGCCGCAGCCCGACACGGTCGCCGTCCCGGTGATCGCGACCTGGATCGCCGGGCTGGTGTCGACCGAGCTGGCGGTGCGGGCCAGGCGCACGACGGTCGGGCTGCTGCCGCCCGTTGTGCTTTATGCGGGAGCGCTCTGGCTGGTCGGGCCGTCGGCCCGGCTCACGCTCTGGCCGACGCTGGTGTTCGGCGGCTTGGCGATTGCCGCGCTCGCCGTGACGGGGCGGGTGCGCACGCCCGATACCGGAATCGACCCTAAAACGAGAAGCGCATTGCGGCTTCGCACGACCGTGGCGGCGGCCGCCGGCGTGGCCGTGATCCTCGCGATGGCGGTCGCGGGCGGGCCGGTTATCATCGGGCAGATCGACCGCAAGCCCATGGATCCGCGGGCCCTGGTCGACCCGCCCGACCTCGACGCGCTCGACGAAAACCCGCTCATCCGGCTGTCGGGCTGGGCGCTGTCGCCCGGCCAGCACCTGCTGACCGCGAGCGTGCCCGAAGACACCAGGATCCGGCTGGCCGTGCTGTCCGATTACGACGGTGTGACGTGGCGGGTGGGCGCCACATATCGCCCGGCCGGGCGCACGCTGCCGGAGCCGCAGTTTGAAACCCCCCGCGAGGAGGTGCGGCAGCAGATCACCATCGCCGAGCTGCGGGGCAAGCTGCTTCCGGCCATCGCCACGGCCCGGCAGATCGACGGCGTACGGGTCGCCTACGACCAGGCCACCGGCACGATCATCCAGCCCGACGGGCTGAGCCCCGGGCTGGCGTACAACGTCGTCTCGCAGCGGGAAAAGCCCGACCTGGCGGCGCTTGCGGCGGCCGAGGTGCCCAGCGCCGAAACGATGGCGCGCTATCTGGCGCTGGGCGCGGGCGTGCCCGACGACATGCGCAAGCTGGCCGAGAAGCTCGCGTCGGCCAACGGGGCGCCCTATCCGCGGGCGCTGGCCATCGAGCAATACCTGGCCCAGCACTACCGGCTCGACCCCAACGCGCCCAGCGGGCACGCCTACCCCAACCTCAACTTCTTTCTCTTCAAGCCGCCCGGCCACGGTGGGCAGAAGGGGACATCCGAACAGTTCGCCGCCGCGTTCGCCGTGCTGGCCCGGCTGATGAACCTGCCGAGCCGGGTGGTTGTCGGGTTCACGGCGGGCGCGGGCACCAGGGAGGTCACCGCGGGCGACGCGCTGGCGTGGCCGGAGGTGTACTTCAACGGCATCGGCTGGGTCGCGTTCCAGCCGCTGCCCAAGGGCGACACGCCGCCGAAGCCGCCCGAGGAGGAGTTCAAGCCGGAGCCCGAGAAGTCCGAGGAGCCACCGCCGCCGTCGGAGGCGCCCGTGCCGACGATGGCCGAGAGCCAGCCACCGTCCAAAACAGACTCTCGAAACGCGGCGGGGGCGACCGACATCGTGCTTATCGCGGGTGCCGGAGGTGGCGGGCTGCTGGTGCTCGCCCTGCTCACGCTCACTCTGATCGTCCTGATCGGACGAGCTCAGCTGCGGCGGTCGCGGCTGGAGGCGAGCAGCCCGGTGGCCCGCGTGCACGGGGCGTGGCTCGAAGTGGCCGACGCGCTGCGCCTGGCCGGGCGGCAGGCGCCCGATCACCTGACGGCGCACGAGGTTTCGGCGCACGCGGCGGCCGCGGCG
>NZ_QJUG01000311.1 GCF_003426775.1 Allorhizocola rhizosphaerae
CCAGCCGCACGGCCGCGATGGGCACGCTCACCGCGGCGAAGCCCGAGCCGCCCGCGGCGTCGACGGCCGCGGAGCGGGCGGCGGCCAGCGGCTCGTCGGGGCGCGGGAACGGCAGCCGGTCGATGACGACCAGCTGGCACGCGTCACCGGGCACGTCGACGCCCTGCCACAGCGACATCACGCCGAACAGTGAACTGTTGCGCTCCTCGCGGAACCGCCGCACCAGCAGCGGGAGCGACTCGTCGCCCTGCAGCAGCACGGTCAGCCCGGTGCGGGCGCGCAGCAACTCGGCCGCCTGCTGCGCCGCCCGGCGTGACGAGAACAGGCCGAGCGTGCGCCCGCCCAGCGCGGTGACGAGCTTGAGCAGCTCCTCGCCGGCCGCGTCGGACAGGCCCGACGCCGTGGGCCGTGGCAGGTGGGCGGCCACGTAGAGGATGCCCTGCTTCGGGTAGTCGAACGGGGAGCCGACATCGAGTGTGCGATAGCCGTCGGGCGCGCCGAGCGCCTTGCCGATCGTCTCGAACTTGCCGCCCAGGGCGAGCGTCGCGGACGTGGCCACGACCGTGCGGTCCTCGTAGAGCCGCTCGCCCAGCAGGCCCGCCACCGACAGCGGCGCGACCACGAGCGCCCGGCGCGGCTCGTGCTCGACCCAGGCCACATCGTGCTCGGAGTTGTCGAGCAGCCGCTGCGCCGTGCTCGACACGTCGGACAGCAGCGACTTGGCCAGCTGCTTGCGCACCGGATCGGGATCGTCGAGCTTGATCTCGCCGACGTCGTTGAGCGAGGCCCGGGTCGCCGAGTCGAGCAGCACGCACGCCTCATGCAGCGCGGGCGGCAGGCCCGTGGTCAGCCGCCCGGGCATGACCTCGGCCAGCCCGACCGTGAGCGCGTCGGCGGCCTCCAGCAGGCCCTGATAGTGCTCGCCCTCGACGAACGCGCGGGCGGCCCGGGCGCAACTGTCCACTCCGGACGAGGTGAGCTCGGCCTGCGCCGCGCTGGACACGCGATCGGCCAGCTCATGCGCCTCGTCGACGATGAGCAGCTTGTGCGGCGGCACGATGTGGCGCCCGGCGAGCATGTCGTAGGACAGCAGGGAGTGGTTGGTGACCACGATGTCGACCTCGCGCGCCCGCGCCCGGGACAGCTCGGCGAAGCACTCCGTCCCATAGGGACACTTGGTCGCGCCCACACACTCGCGTGCCGGCGTGGACACCGCGCGCCACGCCGTGTCGTCGACGCCCGGGTCGAGCTCGTCGCGGTCGCCGGTCTCGGTGGACCCGGCCCAGTCGCGGATGCGCACGATCTGCTTGCCCAGCCGGCCCGCCTCGCCCAGCCACTTCGTGCGCTCGAACAACGCGTCTTGCCCGGCGCCCTCCTCCTCGTCGGCGTGCTCCAATTTGGCCAGACACACGTAGTGATGCCGACCCTTGAGCAGGGCGAACGTCGGCGCCCGCCCGAGCAGCGGGGAGACCGCCTGGGTCAGCCGGGGCAGATCGTGGTCCACCAGTTGGGACTGCAGTGCCAAGGTGGCTGTCGAGATGACGACCGGGCCCTCCACCGTGAGCGCGGGCGCGAGGTAGGCAAGGGACTTGCCGGTGCCGGTGCCCGCCTGCACCAGCAGATGGGTCTTGTCGCGCACGGCCTGCGCGATGGCGGCCGTCATGGCCTCTTGACCTGGGCGGGTGGCGCCTCCGGGAACCGCCGCGACCGCGGCGGAGAGAAGCTCGGCTGCTTCCGGCATGGCCCTGACGCTATCGCGCGCCGCCGACAATTCTTGTTTCGGCCCACGATGAGCAGTGGCCGCCACGAAAAATTTCGTTCCGGTGGTCTTTCACGGAAGGCATATCATGGTCGCATGAGCGAGCGCTTGCGCGAGCGAATCAAAATTGCAGTTCACCGCGTGCCTCATGCCGGCCGCGGCCCAAGAGAGCGTCCGGCATGAGCGCGGTCCGGTACGAGATGAGGAAGTATGACGGGCGGCCTCATCGCGGCATCGTGACGCGCGCGCTCGGGCGCGACCGCCACGGCATCTGGCTGGGCATCCCCAGCGGCACGGTGGCCGACTCGGGCAAGGTCTACGAGATCCCCGGAGTGCTGCTGGTGCCGCACGTCGGCTGGTGGACGGCGATGTTCAACGCGGCGCCGCGCAACACCTCGGTGTACTGCGACATCACCACGCCCGCGGCCTGGCAGGGCAACCGGGTCGTGGTGACCGACCTCGATCTGGACGTGCGCAAGATCCGCGAGACCGGAGAGGTGCAGCTGGTCGACGAGGACGAGTTCTCGATCCACGCGCGCCAATACGGTTATCCGGAAGAGGTCATGAGCCAGGCCCAATCCGCGGCGACGTGGTTGCTCAAGGCGTTGCACAACGGGCTTGAGCCGTTCGCCGGTGACTTCCACCGATGGCTTGCGCTGTTTCAGCACCCATCGCCGGTAAATGCGCGATGATCGCTGTGTGTCTGATTTAGCGGCACTTCTGTGCGCGGGGCCGGGTCTCGACCTGGCCTCGATCGATACCGCGTCCACCCCCGGACTGCCCGGCAAGAAGGCGGTTCGCAAAAACCCGAAGCCATGGGCCCGCGGCGACCTGGTTTCGCTCGGCGAACGGCTGGCGATTCAGCAGGAGATGCTGTACGCCAACTTCAAGACCAACGGTGACCGCAGGCGCATCCTGCTTGTGCTGCAGGCGATGGACTGCGGCGGCAAGGACGGCACGATAAAGAAGGTCGCCGGCGCGCTCAACCCACAGGGCCTGCGGATCGCCGCGTTCGGGCCGCCGACCGAACAGGAGCGGCGGCACGACTTCCTGTGGCGCATTCGTCACGCGGTGCCCCCGCCCGGGATGATCGGGGTGTTCAACCGATCGCACTACGAGGACGTGCTCGTGGTCCGGGTTCGCAAACTCGCACCGGCCAGGGTCTGGCGCAGCCGGTACCAGAAGATAAATGATTTTGAAGAGGAATTGGCGGCCGACGGCATCACGCTGGTGAAGGTGATGTTGCACATATCCCTTGAGGAGCAGCGTCGGCGGCTGTTGGCCCGGCTCGAAGACCCGACAAAACACTGGAAATACCGCCCGGAGGACGTGGACAATCGGGCATTCTGGCCCGCATATCAGGAGGCCTACCAGGATGTCCTGGCGCGATGCGGCACGGATGCGGCACCCTGGTACGTTGTGCCAGCTGATCGCAAGTGGTATCGGGACTGGGCCGTGGCACACCTGATGCTGCAAGCTTTCTCGGGGCTCGGGCTGCGTTATCCCACCGCAAGTTTCGACCTCGAGCGGGAACGCAAACGGCTCGAAGAAGGGACCAACAAGTGAAGTTCTCGCTTCGGCCAAGTGAAGCGGCCTTCTACGACATGTTCAGCCGGGCTGCGCAAAACCTGCTGCGCGGCACGGCACTGCTCACCGAGCTGGCACTGCCCGGGGCCGACGTGCAGGCGGTCAGCGAGCGGCTGGCCGAGGCCGAGCACGACAACGACGAGATCACCCACGAGTTGTACAACAAGATCAACTCGACCTTCATCACCCCGTTCGACCGCGAGGACATCTACGCGCTGGGCAGCCGCCTCGACGACGTGATGGACCACATCGAGGCGGTCGGCAGCCTGGTGTACCTCTACGGCCTCACGAAGCTGCCCAGCCTGCCGCGCGAGATGCACGAGATGGTCGACGTGCTCAACCGCCAGGCCGCGATCACGGCCGAGGCGATGGAGCGGCTGCGCGTGGGCGCCCCCGGTGTCAAGCCGCCCAAGGGCGTCAAGAAGATGAAGGGCCTGCGCGGCCTGGAGGACTACTGGGTCGAGTGCAACCGCCTGGAGAACGAGGGCGACCGGGCCTATCGCATGCTGCTCGTGCGCCTGTTCAGCGGGGAATACGATGCGCTGACCGTGCTGAAGATGAAGGAGGTCGCCGACGAGCTCGAGGCCGCGTGCGACGCGTTCGAACACGTCGCCAACACCCTTGAGACCATCGCGGTCAAGGAGTCCTGAGTGGACAGTGTGCTGCTCGCCGTCATCGCGGTGATCCTCGCCGCGATGGTGTTCGATTACACCAACGGGTTCCACGACGCGGCAAACGCCATCGCCACAAGCGTTTCCACCCGTGCCCTCACTCCGCGGGTGGCGCTGGGCATGGCGGCGGTCGGCAACTTCATTGGCGCGCACCTGGGCGGCAACGTCGCCAAGACCGTCGGCAGCGGGCTGGTCTCGTTGCCGCAGGGGCAGGAGAGCCTCGGGATCGTGTTCGCCGGGGTCCTCGGCGCCATCGGCTGGAACCTGTTGACGTGGTATTTCGGGCTGCCGTCGTCGTCGTCGCACGCCCTGTTCGGCGGGCTGGCCGGAGCCACGCTGTGCGCGGTCGCGTTCGGCATCGGCGGCGAGGTGCTGTGGTCCGGCATCCTGGAGAAGGTCATTATCCCGATGATCGCCTCGCCGGTCTCCGGTTTCCTGCTCGGCGCGCTCGTGATGCTTGCCGTCATGTGGACCTTCCGACGCGGGCACCCGGGCAAGCTCAACCGCGGATTCCGCTGGGCGCAGTCGGTTTCGGCCGCGGCCATGTCGGTCGGCCACGGCATGCAGGACGCCGCCAAGACCATGGGCATCGTGGTGCTCGCGCTTTACACGGGCGGATTCCAGGACGACAAGACGCACATCCCCGAGTGGGTGTTCTGGAGCTCGGCGGCCGTGCTGGCGGCGGGCACCTATGCGGGTGGCTGGCGCATCATCCGCACACTGGGCCGGCGCGTGATCCACCTTGACCCGCCGGCCGGCTTCGCCGCCGAGACGGTCGCGGCGAGCGTGCTGTTCACCACCTCGCAGCTCGGCCTGCCGATCTCGACCACGCACACCATCACCTCGGCCATCATGGGCGTCGGCGCGACCAAGAAGCTGTCGGCCGTGCGGTGGGGCGTGGCCGGAAACATCGTCATCGCATGGATTCTGACGTTCCCGGGAGCGGCCCTCATCGCCGCGATCGTCTACTTAGGAGCGCGCTGGGTGTTCTAGCTTGGCTCGCACGGCTTCTGCCGCCAGGCGGGCATCGTGTGCGGCCGCGGGCTCGCCCAGGGCCTCGTGGCAGTCGCCAAGCCGCGTGAGCGTCTCGGCCTCGTTGCGCAGGTCGCCGCGCTCGCCGAAAACCCGTGCCGCGTAACGATAATTGGCGATCGCCTGCCGGTGCTCGCCCAGATTTTCGTAGATATAGGCCAGTGTGTCGCGGGCCAGCGCCTCGCCCGTGTCGTGGCCGATCTCGGCGAGCAGGCGCACCGACTCCAGGCAGTATTCCAGCGCCCGATCGTGCTCGCCCGCCCGCGCGTAGTAGAGCGCGACCGCGTTGCGCGCGTCGCCCTCGGTGCCCGGATCGCCCGCGATCAGGCTCCGGTCCAGCCCGAGCAGGGCGTGCTCAAGCGCCTCATCCGGCCGGCCGTGCCGGTCGAACAGGTTGGCCAGATTGAGGTGGACCCGTGCTTGCTCCACATGCTCGCCCGCCTGGCCGAACAGCCGCAGCGCCGCGCGCAGGTGGTCGAGCGCCTCGGTGAACCTGCCCTGCGACATGTCGGCGAAGCCCAAGCCGCGCAACGCATGTGCCTGCCCGGCGGGGTCGCCGGCGCGACGTGCCGCGGCCAGGGCCGTGCGGCCGGCCATCGCCAGCTCGCCGCGCATCCCGACCATGGTCAGGAAACTGGTCAGCGTCCACGCCAGCCGCCACGCATGGCCGTCGAACCCCTCGGCAAAGGCCAGATCTATGAGGGCCAACAGCACCCGGCATTCCGCCAGCAACCAGGCCATGGGATTTTCTATTCCGGTACCGGGCACGGCCCCGCCGCCCACGTCGATCCTCGGCCGGTGCGGCGAAATCGCCACGGCCGCACCGAAAGCGGCCTGCAGATAGTGGTCGAGCAGCCGCCGCAGCGCCTCACGCCGCTCGGCCTCGGTCTCCTGGACGTGCACCTGCCGTTCCGCATAGGCGCGCAACAGGTCGTGGAAGTGATAACGCCCATCCTCGTGCCGCATCAACAGGTGTGCCTCGGTCAGCTCGTGCAGCAGCGACCGTGCCCGCTTCGGGGTGACGCCCGCCAGGCCGGCGGCCGCGTCCACCGTGAGCCCCGGCCCTGGGTGCAAACCCAAGAGCCGGAACAGTTTTGCCGTGTCCGGGCCGAGCGCGCCATAAGACCACGAGAACACCGCGGCCACGTCGGCCACCGCCTCGCCCACGGACAGGGCGTCGAGCGCCTGCGCCAGCTCGGCCGCGAACTTCGCCAGCGAAAGCCCCGGATCGGCGGCGGCCCGAGCGGCGATGATGGCCAATGCGAGCGGAAGCCCGGCGCAGCGGGCGACGATGTCGTCGACCGCCTCGGGCGATTCGGCCAAGCGGTCCTCACCGAGACGGGCGGACAGTAGAGCTCGCGCCTGCGCCGCGCCGAGCAGGTCGACGGCCAGTGAACTGGCCGCCTCGACGACGGCCAGCGAGGTCAGCTGGGTACGCGAGGTGACCAGCACCGCGCAGCCCGGGGTGCCCGGCAGCAGCGGCCTGACCTGGCCCGCGTCGCGGGCGTTGTCCAGCACCACGAGCACGCGCTTGCCCGCGAGCAGGCTGCGGTAGAGCGCGACCTGGGCGTCGAGCGTGGGTGGGATGCGCTCGGGCGGCACGCCGAGCGCGTCGAGAAAACCGCGCACCGCCTCTTCGGGCTCCATCACCGCGCTTTCGGCGCCGAACCCGCGCAGGTTCACGTACAGCTGGCCGTCCGGGAAGCGTTCGGCGTTGCGGTGCGCCCACTGCACGGCAAGCGTCGTCTTGCCCACCCCGGCCGTGCCCGACAGGACCGCGATCTGGCCCGTGCCCAGCAGTTTGTCGATGCAGGCGAGCTCCGGCCCGCGCGCGACAAACCGGGTAAGCGCGGGCGGCAGATGCGCAGGCACCGCGGGCTTGGCGGGCACGAGGATCGGACCCTCGGCGGCGGGGAGGTCCAATGTGGAGTCCTGGCGCAGCATCGACGACTCCAGCTCGCGCAGCGCCGGCCCCGGATCCACCCCGAGCTCGTCGTCGAGCCTGCGGCGCAGCCGCTGGTATGTGGCCAGCGCGTCGGCCTGGCGGCCGCTGCGGTACAGCGCGAGCATCAGCTGCCGGTGCAGATCCTCATCGAACGGGTGCCGTTCCGACTGCTCGGCAAGCTCCGGCACGAGCAGCGCGTGCTCGCCGAGCGCCAGCCGGGCGTCGGTCAGCGCGTGCACCGCGGCCAGCCGCGTGCGCTCCAGCCGGTCGGCCTGTTCTTCCAGCCAGGCCAGCCCGCTCACGTCGACCAGGGCGGTGCCGCGCCACAGGCCGAGCGCCGCGCGCAGGATCTCCACCCGCTGCTGCGGCTGCGCCGCGCGGGTGCCCTCGGCGATCAGGCGTTCGGCCTCCTGCAGATCGGTGGACGCGGCCAAGCGGTACCCGGGCGGGTGCGCCACGATCGCGTCGTGCATGCCGAACTCCCGCCGCAGGTGCGACACATGGCTCTGCAGCGTGTTGACGGCGGTCGCGGGCGACCGTCCACCCCAGACGATGTCGATCAGACTGTCCGCGCTGACCACGTCGCCGGCGCGCAGGCCAAGCACGGCGAGCACGGCCTTGCGCCGCAGCCCGGAGACCATGCGTGGCTGTGCGTCCACGGTCACCTCGATCGGCCCGAGGAGCCCCACCCGTATCCGCATCGCTCAATCATGGGCCCCCAGCTGCCCCAAGTCAGTCAAACGTATGACTCAACGTTTTCGCAGCGGCTGAGCCCGGATCGCTGCGCGCCCGGCCTCAGCCGCGCCAAGAGCACGGCTTCGCCTGAACGGAGTTGAACCTTTTCGCAGCGGCTGAGCCCGGATCGCTGCGCGCCCGGCCTCAGCCG
>NZ_QJUG01000312.1 GCF_003426775.1 Allorhizocola rhizosphaerae
CGCCCGACCTGCCCGCGCACCCCTGGCCCGCCGAGCCGGCGACCGACCACTTCGACGGGCCCACGCTCGGCGCGGCCTGGTCCACCCTGCGCCGCCCGGCCACACCCGACTGGGTCGAGCTGCAGGCCCGGTCGTCGCACCTGCGTGTCCACGGTGGACAGTCGCCGGTGGGGCGGCAGGCGCCCAGCCTGGTCGCGCGGCGCGTGGGCGCGGTGCACTGCCGGATGGAGACCGAGCTGGAGTTCCGGCCGGCGGGCCACCGGCAGCTCGCCGGGATCACCGGTTACTACAACACGGCCAACTGGCACTATCTCTACATGACGCGCGACGATGACGGCCGCACCGTGCTGGAGGTGTTGAGCTGCAACGGGGGCAAGCGGGAGGCTTATCCACACCTGACAGTCGACATCGGACAGAGCGCGCGGGTGCGGCTGCGGGTCGCGTTCGACGGGCCGGTGCTGCGCTTCGGTTACGACCTCGGCGCGGGCTGGCAGGATGTGCCGATCGAGCTGGACGCGACCATCCTGTCCGACGAGCACGCCGCGACCGTGGTCGACGGCGAGCCCGCGGCGTGGGGGTTCACCGGCGCGTTCCTCGGGTTGTGGGTGCAGGATCTGGGCGCCGACGGGGGCTACGCCGACTTCGACTACGCCACGTATCAGGAGTTCCCGTTATGACGGGGCTCATCGACACGGCGCGGGGCCAGGGCAAGGTCGTGTCGCTGACGTTCGACGACGGGCCCAACCCGGACGACACCCCGCGCCTGCTGTCGGTGCTGCGCGAGCATGACGTCAAGGCGGTGTTCTGCCTGTGGGGCGACCACGTGGTCCAGCACCCCGATGTCGCGCGCGAGATCGTGGCGCACGGGCACACCCTGGGCAACCACAGCATGCACCACGACAACATGGGCACGTGGACGGCCGAGCAGATCCGGGCCGACCTGCTGGAGACCAACGCGGTGATCCGGCGGGCGGTGCCCGGGGCGCGGATACCCTACTTCCGCGCCCCGTTCGGCAGCTGGGGCGTTTCGCCAACGGTGGCGGCCGACCTCGGCATGCGCCCGCTGGGCTGGCGCCTTGACGTCGCCGACTGGGACCCGCCCGGCAGCGATGTGCTGCTGCAGCGGCTGCGCGAGGGCATCACGCCGGGCGCGGTGGTCCTGTTGCACGACGGCGGCGGCGACCGCTCCCAGACAGTCGACGCAGCCGCGGCGATCATCCCCGTGCTACAGGCCGAGAGCTGGCAATTCGCCCTACCCCAACGGTGAGCACGGCGGCGGCGACCGCTCCCAGACAGTCGACGCGATCGCGGCGATCATCCCCGTGCTACAGGCCGAGGGCAGGCTTTCGCCCTACCCCAACGGTGCGGGAGCCGGATCCGCGATCTGCCGCATGAGGCTGGTCATGTCGGGCGCCACCCACTCCTCGGCGATCTTGTCACCCTCGATTCGATAGATCTCGATGCTCGTGAAGTCGACCGGGCGATGAGTCGGCGGCACCCCTTGGAACGGCCCCTTGTGGGTGCCCTGGAAGCGCACTCGCACCGCCACCTTGTCGTCCACACCGAATATGTCCTCGATTTCCACACGAAGGTCGGGGAAGCCGTCAAGCATGGCCTGCGCGCCCATCCGCCAGATCTCGCGCCCGTGGAGAGGCTCGGGGAGTCCGGGGATGTTGGCGATGAAGTTCTCGGTGAGCAGACCGACGCTCGCGTCGAGATCGCCTCGCTGGAGGGTGTCGTAGGCCGCACGCATCAACGCGATGTTATCCATGGCATCCTTTCGGCACGATATTATGAATATGCTACATCGTGATGATACATCAGCTTCCCGTGAGGCCGGCGACCAGGGGCCTGAAGACAAGGCCGTCGCCCTCGCAGTCCAGGACCACGGTCTGGCCCGGCCGCAGCTCGCCCAGCAGGATCAGTTCGGACAGGGGGTCCTCGACCTCGCGCTGAATGGTGCGCCGCAACGGCCGTGCACCCATGGCCGAGTCATGATCTTTATGTACCAGGAACCGGCGCGCCCGGTCGGTCAGCTCCAAATCGACGTCCATGTTGCGCAGCTGCGCCCGGATGCGCTCGGTCAGGATGGCGCTGATCTCCAGCAGGTGTTCCTGGCCGAGCCGGTGGAACACGATCGTGTCGTCGATGCGGTTGAGGAACTCGGGCCGGAAGTGCCCGCGCAGCGCGGCCAGCACGCGGTCGCGCGCCACGTCGGTGAGCTCGGAGCCGAAGCCGAGCGACACGGGCTTGGCCGCCTCCGTGGTGCCGAGGTTGGTGGTGAGGATGATCACCGTGTTCTTGAAGTCCACCGTCCGGCCCTGCCCGTCGGTGAGCCTGCCGTCCTCCAGGATCTGCAGGAGCGTGTGGAAGACGTCCGGGTGCGCCTTTTCGATCTCATCGAACAGCACGACCGAGAACGGGCGCCGGCGCACCCGCTCGGACAGCTGGCCGCCCTCGCCGTAGCCGACATATCCCGGGGGCGCGCCGACCAGGCGGGACACCGAGGCGTGGTCGTGGTATTCGCTCATGTCGAGCTGGATGAGCGCGTCCTCGGTACCAAATAGGAATTCTGCCAAAGCCTTTGAAAGTTCGGATTTGCCGATGCCGGACGGCCCGGCGAAGATGAACGACCCGGATGGGCGGCGCGGGTCTTTCAGTCCCGCGCGGGCCCGGCGGATTGCCTTGGCCACGGCGCGGACCGCCTCGTGCTGGCCGACAATGCGCTTGTGCAGCTCGTCTTCCATGCCCACCAGGCGTGCGGTCTCCTCCTCGGTGAGCCGATAGACGGGCACACCGGTCCAGCTCGCCAGCACCTGCGCGATCTGCTCATTGTCCACTTCGGACACGATGTCGGCCTCGTCTGCTTCCCACTCGCTTTCCCGTTGCGCCCGTTGGGCTTGCAGGTGCCGCTCGTCGTCGCGCAGCTGCGCCGCGCGCTCGAAGTCCTGCGCGTCGATCGCGGATTCCTTGGCCCGGCGGACCTGGAGCAGCTTCTCGTCGAACTCCTGCAGATCGGGCGGTGCGGCAAGCCGGCTCAGCCGGGTGCGGGCGGCCGCCTCGTCGATGAGATCGATCGCCTTGTCCGGCAGAAACCGGTCGGCTACATAGCGATCGGCGAGCGTAACGGCCGTGATGAGTGCGGCGTCCGAAAAGGACACACGGTGGAACGCCTCGAACCGGTCGCGCAGCCCCTTGAGAATCTCGATGGCCTCGGCCCGCGTCGGCTCGCCGAGCTGGATCGGCTGGAACCGCCGGGCCAGCGCGGCATCCTTCTCGAAGTACCTGCGATACTCGTCGGTGGTGGTGGCGCCGATGGTCTGCAGCTCGCCGCGGGCCAGCATGGGCTTGAGAATGCTGGCCGCGTCGATCGCCCCCTCGGCCGCGCCCGCACCCACGAGCGTGTGAATCTCATCGATGAACAGGATGATGTCCCCACGCGTGCGGCATTCCTTGACCACCTTGCGCAACCGCTCCTCGAAATCCCCCCGGTAGCGTGATCCGGCGACGAGCGAGCTGATGTCCAAAGTGTACACCTGTTTGTTTTTCAAATTTCTCGGTACGCGGCCAAGCGCGATCCGCTGGCAGAGCCCATCGACGAGGGCGCTCTTGCCCACACCGGGCTCGCCGAGCAGCACCGGATTACTCTTGAGGCGGCACGACAGCACGACAATCATGCGGTCGAGCTCGCGATCGCGGCCGATCACCGGGTCGAGGGCGCCATCGCGTGCGGCCCGGGTCAGGTTGCGGCCAAACTGGTCCAGCAGCAGGGATTCGGGCGACGGCGCCGTCTCCGGTTCGGCGACTCGGTCTCCGGACAGGACTTGGAGCACCTCTTGGCGCACCCGATTGGCATCCAGCTGCATGCGCTGCAGGATCTGGCCGGCCACGGTGTCGCGCTCGCGCAGCAGGCCAAGCAGGATGTGCTCGGTGCCGATGTAGTTGTGCCCCAGCTGCAACGCCTCACGCAGGCTCAGTTCGAGTATCTTCTTCGCTCTCGGCGAAAACGGCATGTGCCCGGACTGCGCCTGGTTGCCCTGGCCCAGGATGTCCCCGACCTGATCGCGCACGGTTTGCAGGGTCAACCCCAGGCGCTGCAGGACGATCGCCGCCACGCTGCGCCCCATGGCGGCGGGCGTCTCGCCTCGGCCCCCCGCCCTGAGCGTTTCCGCTGCGGTTCCCGTGGCCTCCTCTTGCGCCCGCCCGGCCGTCTCACCCTCGTGAATCAGGCCGAGCAGGATGTGCTCCGTGCCGATGTGGCTGTGGTTGAGGATCCTGGCCTCCTCCTGCGCCAGGACAATCACACGGCGGGCACCATCGGTGAACCGTTCAAACACGACACTCACTCCTCGCGGCGAGGCCCCACGCACCCCAGCCTGGCAATGGGCATGCGAGCGTGCGCATGCTGCAGCGGAAGTGGGTGACGTGCGCTGAGTCTGAGCCTCTTGGCGTTGACGCGTGGCCCGCGTGGGGAGCCTCGCTACGCTCGTGCCGGCGCCCGGCAGTCTCAGGCTACAACGAGGACGCTCCGTGGACCTAACATGGCCGGGAGCACGTCGTCGCGGGAGGAGCACGATGAGCGGCAAACAGCACCGGCGATCCGTATCCGACCGGGCCCGCAGGAGGGCCATCCGCGCCCTCGCGGCCAGGCTCGGCGTGGCCTATTCGGTGGCCGCGCGCCTGCTCACGGCCCGTCAGGTCGGCGTTGCCCCGGTCCGGTTCCCCACCGGCACCGACAAACACCGGGCATGGCTTTTCGCCATGCGCGAACAGCGCACATTGGATCTGCGGGTGCGCGACACACGGCTGGCGGCGGATCTGCCGCTGGGCCGCGCGGCACACCTGACCGAGCGCTTCCCGCGGCTGCGGCAGACGGGGGCAACGGATCTCTACGCGGGCGAGGGTCGGCAGGCCGCATTGGCGCTGCTTTACGCGGTTTTGGCCCACGAGAAGCCCGCGTTGCCGCCCAGCGCCGAGAGTCTGGGGTGGGTCGGCGAGCTCGGTGAGGAGGCGGCCGTCGACTCGTTGTGCGCTGCGTTGGACCGCGCGGCACGGCTGCTGCTCGACGAGGACGTGTGGCGGTTGTGCACGCGGATCGAGGCCGCGATCGGGTCCGATTCGGATCGTGCACGGGCGCTCGCACCGGAATTTCGCGCCATGGTGCCGCGCAAGGCATTCGGCGGGGCCAGGCAGATCCTCGACGCGCTGCTGGCCGTGCCATATGGCGCCCATCCGCCCGGGTCGCAGGTGCGGATCGTGACCGGGGAGCGGGCCGGTGAGACGGCGCTGGTCGTCGGCGCGCACTGGCAGCACCAGGGCCCGCCCACGCACTACCGGCTGCAGACAGAAGGCGCATCGCTGATCCTCGAAGCCAGCTGCATCGCCGTACTCGACGACGAACCACTCGTCACGGCCCCGGCCTAGCTCGGTCATCGACCGGTGCCGACGGCGGCCACCACGCCCGGCAACCGCGCCTGCACCATGACGTCTGCTCATCTCACATCTTGCTCAGCAGCTTCTCCGGCTCGAAGGCGTACGCCACCATCCAGCTCGGGCGCAGGCGGTAGTACACAACGTCGTCGCCCCACTCCAGTGGCGAGGCGCCGTAGTGCTCGGCCATGTGCGCGAGCACCTCCGGCCATTGCGGGTCGGGCTCGGCGTCGGCCGGATTGAGCTGCTCGACGGTGCCGTGCGTGAACACACCCAACTCCTCTCCCCGCAGGTGCGCGACGCTCACCGCCGGACGCACCGCGAGGTGGCGTGCCTTGGCGGCGCCCCGCGCCGTACCAAAAAACCAATGTCCTTTAATGAAATGTCCGTCGATTCCGCTGATGCGCGGCTCACCGGACGCCGTGACGGTGGCGATGGAAAGCGTGCACATGCCCACCAAGACCTGGACGAGTTGTGCGGCCGTAAGCGTGCGCTCGCCGGGGGTGATGATGGACTGCAGGTGCTTGGTCGAACGCGCCAAGGACGCGTCCATAAGCGCTTGGAGCTGGGCGATGTCGCTCTGACTCTCCTTCATGCGTTCAACCTACGTCGGGGGTACGACAAAACCTCCCCCACTCCGCCGACCGTCCACACGGGACCGTGACCAACTCGCTCTACGGGTAACCTGATCGAAATTGATCGATCAGGAGGTGGCGGATGCACACCAAGAAGTGCACGAGAATGATCGGCGCGGGCGCGCTGCTCGCCGCCCTGCTCACTCCGGTCAACGCGGCGGCGGCACCACCGCAGCTCACCGCCCGCTTCACAGCCGCCGCGGCGTTCGACGTCTCACCCCCATTACGGAGCCTGCCCAATACCCGCTCACGGGCCGAAGAGCTCCCGGAACGCGGCCCCAAGGTCGCCAACCACACGACCACTCACACCCCCGACCCGGCGCGCTACAGAAGACAGCCGGCACGCAACAGGGCAGCAGCAACACCATCGCCAACTTCGAAGGACCGTCCAATCAGGACAACTTCGACGTGTTCGGCTTCCGGGTCAACCCGCCCGACACCATCGGCGACGTGGGTCCAAACCACTACGTGCAAATGGTCAACGTCGTCTTCGGCGTGTTCTCCAAGTCCGGCGAACGCCTGCTCGGCCCGATCAACATCGGCGCACTCTGGGCGGGATTCGCGATCGACGAGTGCACCGATCCGTCCGGCGATCCCGTCGTGTTCTACGACCAGTTCGCCGACCGCTGGCTGCTCACCCAGTTCACGACCCGTGGCTTGAGTTACCCGAACGAGCCGCTCAACCTGTTTACAACTGTGTCGCGATCTCGACAACCGGTGACCCGACCGGCTCGTACTACCGCTACGCGTTCTCCACCGGGCACAACTTCCCAGATTATCCCAAACACGGCGTCTGGCGCGATTCCTACCTGGTCACCACGCGTGAATTCGGCGTGCTCGACCCCGAAATCTACGGCGTCGGCGCCTACGGCCTCGAACGCGACAAGATGATCGAGGGCGACCCCACCGCCCGCGCCGCAGGATTCCTCCTCGAACAGCACGAGGTGCCAATCAATTTCTTCGGCGGCGGCCTCCTGCCCGCCGACGTTGACGGCAAGCACAAGCCCAAGAACAGCGCCAAAGCTCCCATCATCGGCACACAGGACGACGGCGGCCCCTACGACGCGCCCTTCGACGCCGTCAACGTCTGGGAGTTCGACGTCAAGTGGCGCTCAACACCCACCGCATCCATCGAACTCGCCACCCAACTACCAGTTGCCGCCTTCGATTCAATTTTCCCGTGCGGCCCGACCTCCACCCGCGACTGCCTGCCCCAACCCGGCATCACCGATCAGACCCAATTTCTTGATCATTTAGGGTACCGCCAAAGGCCTACATGGAGGCTGGCATACCGCACATTCGGCCCAGTCGAGACCATGACCACCAACCAGTCGGTCGAAGCCGCCCCGGGCGTCTCAGGCGTCCGCTGGTACGAAATCCTTCGCCTCGGCGACCACTACCACCTCCACCAGCAGGGCACCTACGCCCCCACCGACGGCGTACACCGGCGTACACCGCTGGATGGGCAGCATCGCGATGGACAAGTTCGCCAACATGGCGCTGGGCTACAGCGTCGTCAACGGCACTGACGTCTACCCGGGCATCCGCTACACCGGCCGCCGCATCTTCGACCCACCAGGCACCATGCCCCTCACCGAGCAAACCATCGCCAACGGCACCGGCGTACAGACCACCACCAACTCCCGCTGGGGCGACTACACTTCCATGAACGTCGATCCCACAGACGATGCACCTTCTGGTACACCAACGAGTACTACACCGCCGAAGGCCAAGCATCCTCCCCCGCGGGCTGGCAAACCTGCATTGCCGGCCTCCGCCCCCCTTCTGCTAAC
>NZ_QJUG01000313.1 GCF_003426775.1 Allorhizocola rhizosphaerae
CGGCCGCGGCCGCACCGGAAACCGCCGCGGCCCAGACGGTCGCCATGCTGCCGCCGCCGCCCGGCAAGCGGTCCAGGGGCAGGGTCGCGGCGGGTGTCGGCGCGGGAGCCGTTGCGCTGGCGGCGATCGCCGCGCTTGTCATGGCCAACCTGTCGGGGACGCCGTTGGACACGCCCATGATTCCTTCGGGTCCGGTCGTGACGCCCAGCGTGGAAATTTCGCCAGTACAGCAGACACGGCGTCCCACGGGGCCGACGCGCAGCCCGGCACCGAGCGTCGTCAACTCGCCCACATCAGCGCGCACGAGCCCGACCCCGAGCCCCACGACGGCGACGAGTTCGCCCGCGCCCGCCCCTACCCCAACCGTTACGCCGCAGGCATCATCGGATGGTGACGAGCCCGCGACTGCTCGATGACGAGGCGCTGGAACAATCCTCCGTCGTCGCCAACAACGCCATGAACCGCGACCGCAACCTCGACGGGGTCAACAGCTACCGCAAGGATCTCGGGTTCGATCCGCTTTCCTGTCTCACGGGCGAGGGGCAGTCGTGGTTGGACATTTGCTGCGGCTCGGGGCGTGCGCTGATCCAGGCGGCACGGGCTCATCCGCACCTGCGGCTGACCGGCGTGGATCTGGTGGACTTCTTCGACCCGACGGGCGCGGGCCTGCCGGGGCTCACGCTCACCGCCGCCTCGATCGTGGGCTGGCGGCCCGATCACGCCTTCGATCTCATCACGTGCGTGCACGGCCTGCACTACGTCGGCGACAAGCTCGGCGTGGTGGCCCGTGCCCTGCGATGGCTGAAGCCGGACGGGTTCTTCGCGGCACACCTCGACCTGTCGAACCTCAAACTCGTCGACGGCGGCCGCATGCCCGCGCTCAAAGGCCTGCGCTACGACTCCCACCGCCGGCTCGTGACCCGTCGGGGGCCGCTCGAAATGCACCTCGGGCTCGAATACGTGGGCGCCGACGACACGTGCGGGCCGAACTTCACCGGGCAGCCTGCGGTGGATTCGTACTATCGCCCGGTCAGCGCTCCTCGACGGCGCCGAGGACCGGCTTGACATCTATCACCGGGGTGCCATGCAGCGCCTCCAGCCGATCGACCCGCACCCGGGTCCCGTCCACCGCGAGAATCCGCACCTGGTGAAGGCCCACCGGATTGGGCCTATCGGCTGAGCGCGTCGTGAACACCCCCGCCAGCGGCCGGCTCAGGTCACCGCGCGGATGCACCCGCAGCACCGACCGGTCGGCGCGGTCCAGCCACGTCAACAACAGCACCTCGTCGCCCACGCGCAGCCCGTCGAGCGCACCGGCGGCCGCCGGCTCGAACGCGATCCACGCTTCGGGCGCGCCCTCGTCGCCCTGCTTGGGCGCGTCTTCCCGGCGCTGCAAAGTGGACTCGACCACGCCCACGGGTCGTACCTCGAACATGCGCCCCACGATAGGCGAAAGCAGCACTCGACCAGCCGTTGGAGCCGGATGTGCCGGTCTTCGCCAGGCCCGCAGCAGTCCGCGATGGGCGTCGCACACGATGAGCGAGCCGTCGCGCCGGTCGACCGCTATGCCCAGCGGCCGGCCGCCGGTGTTGGCCAGCTTTGCGGGACCCGATCGGCCGAAAAGCCCGCAGGCCCATCCTCGCCGCCCGCGATCACCCGGCCGGCCGTGTCGACGCATCGGTCATGAGAACTCAATGGTCCATTTGTCGACGTATCCGACGCTGCCCTCGGCGTTGACGTCGCGCACCCGCAGCCGCCACGTGCCGTTGCACGGCTGCGACGACGCGTCGACCGTGTATGTCTTGTTGAGGTCGGTGCCTGGCTCACCCACGGGAAGCGAGAATTTCGCGCCCGTCGGCCCGATCAGGTCGATCGCCAGATCGCCGCGCGCCTTGTGCTTGATGTGCACCGACACCAGCAGGTTGGTCGGCGCGTTGCCGGGCTTGCCGAACACGGTGATCATCGAGTTGGCCTCGCCCGCGCCATCGGGAATCATCACATCATCCGAACTTTGCCACATGCCGGAGTTCGGCTGCCCGGCCGGCGGAGGCACGGGACTGATCCTCGGGCGGGGCGACTTGGTCGCGCTCGGCGAGGGCGTCGGCCGCTGGCCGGGGGCCGCCGAGGCCGAGCCGGTGTCCACAGGCGACGGTGTCACCAGCGCCGGCACCATGGGCTCGAACAGGCTGGGCAGGGTCTGCGCCGGTGGCCGCGGCGAGTTGTTGGCCGCCACCAGGATCGTGACCGCGGCGAGCGCGACCACACCGACGCCGAGGATCGGCGTGAGCGCACGCGCGGGAATCCTTGGCTCGACGGACGGTTTCAGCTCGGCCTGTGGGCGGGCCGGCTCCCGCTCGGGCGCGGGCAGCAACGCTCCGCAACCGGGAGACAGACAATAAGAGACATCCGCCGCGTCACCGAGCTCATTGACGTATCCACATGATGGACAGGTCCGCATCGCCACCCCAGACTCTTTTGAGCTGTCCGGAACATAACACCTCGGGCCGACTCGCGTTACCGGGCTCGATGTGCCATCGTGTTGCACTGGCAGCGTCGCTGTATATGGCGGAGAAACTCAGGGGGAGCAACCGTGCAGGGCGGTTTTGTGGTGCCCGGATACACCCTGGTGAGGCGGCTCGACGACTCCGGCGGGCAGGCCACGGTCCATCTTGGACGCAGCCTCGCCCCGCCGCACCACGAGGCGGCCATCAAGATTTATCACTCCACGTTACGGTCCAGGCGCGACCGGCAACGATTCCAGCGTGAGGTCGACGCGATGGAGCGGCTCGCGCCCGACCCGCACATCATCGACCTCTACGACGTGGGCGTGCTCGACAACGGCCAGGCCTATCTGGCCATGCGGCTCTGCCCGGGCGGGTCGCTGGCGAGCCTGATCGCCGAGCGCGGGCCGATGAGCCCCGCGGCCGTCATCAGTTTGGGTGAAACCATGGCCGAGGCGCTGGGCCGCGCCCACCGGCGCGGCGTGCTGCACCGCGATGTCAAGCCGCACAACATCCTGCTGGCCGAGGACGGCTCGCCGGTGCTGGCCGACTTCGGCATCGTTGCGCTGCGGCACGAGATCTCGGCGACGACCGGGCGGTGGACGGCCTCCTATGCGGCGCCCGAGCTGTTTCACGACGAGCCGGCGACCGTCAAGACCGACATCTATGGGCTGGGCGCGACGCTTTACACCATGCTTGCCGGTTATCCCCCGCACCATGAGCCGCACCGCAATCCGAGCCCGGCCGAGCTCGTGTGGCGGAGGTCGTCGAAGCCGGCGCGCCTTGACGGCGTACCGACAAAATTGATGAATGTTTTGCTTCAGGCGTTGGCGCCGAACCCGGATGAGCGCTATGCCACGGCCGACGCCTTCGCCGCGGCGCTGCGCGAGGCGACTCCCGGCCAGAACGAACCGGTGGAGCGGCCCGAGCCGCGACGCCGGATGCGCGTGGTCTACACGCCGACCGTCCAACCAGGACTGCTCGCCGCCGTTCTGGCCGGGCTCGGCTTCACCACATGGTGGGCCACCTCGCTCGCGCCGGCCGGATGGGCCTGGCTGTGGGCGGTGCTGACGCTGCTCGTCGGGGTGTTCATCGGATTCGGCCGGGTGGGCCTGGGCGTCACCGCGTTCGTGGCGAGCATCGGGTTCGGGCTTGCCATCTCGGTGCGCGGATACGACTCGTCGCCGTTCGGGTCGATCGGCTGGATTCTGGCCGCGTTCGCGGTCGGCGCGCTGTTCGGCGTGTGGGGCCGCAGCACGTCGGCGCTGCGGCTGCGCTGGTTCGCGCTGCGGGCACGGCTGGGCACGCGGCGCTGGTTCGGGCAGCCCAGCGTGCGCGGCGAGTTCACCGAGCTGGAGTCGATGCCGGCGGTCCGCTTCCTGCGCCTGGCGTCCGGCACCTGCCACTACGCGGTGACGTGTGGCAACTCCGTGGCGTTGGTGCGGCTGGCCTCCTGGCCCGAGGGCGACTACATCGCGTCCAACGATTCCGTGCGCCGCGACGGCAGCCTGTGGCCACAGGGCGGCGCCGAGCTCGAACGGGCCCGGCGCGGACTGTCCATTGTGGATGGCGTGCCGCGCCGCCGGGTGTTTCTTGCCGTGGACACCGCGGGCAAGGTGATACGCCGCGACCTGCGCGACGACCTGACCATCTGCCACGCGAGCGACCTCGCGCCGGCGATCCGCCAGTGGCTGTCCACCGAGCCGGCCGAGCTCAACCTCGAGCTGCTGAGCCGGCTAACTCAGCTCACGCACCACCTTTAGCGCGCCGTCGATGTGCCCGCCGACGTTGGTCATCGAGTTGAACTCGTGCCGCACGACGCCCTCCCGGTCGATGACAAACGTCACCCGGCCCGGGATGAAGCCCAGGGTCGACGCCACACCGTAGGCCCGGCGCACCCGCCCGCCCGCGTCACTGAGCAGGTGGAACTGCAGGTTGTGCTGGCCGGCGAAGCGCTCGTGCGAGCCGACCGAGTCGGAGCTCACCCCGACAACCTCCGCGCCCGCCTCGGCGAACACCTCGTAACTGTCGCGAAACGCGCACACCTCGGCGGTGCACCCGCGCGTGTTGTCCTTGGGGTAGAAGAACAGCACGACGGCCGACTTGCCGCGAAAATCGCCGAGCCGCACGGTCTGCCCGGAGTGCGATGGCAGTTCGAAGTCCGGTGCCGGGTCACCCACGCGTACCTGCTTTGTCATCAAATCAATGTAAAGGCTTGGCCCCCCATCCTTGAATTCGGTGACCGCGAATGTTAGGCCGATATCCATGAGAATCCATGCCTACCTGATGTCGGCCGCTGCCGTGCTGGGCGCCCTCGTCCCCGCTTCCGCCGCGCACGCCGCCGATGTGCGCTTCCACGCCGATTCCGGCGACAGCTGCCGCTACGGCTCCACCGACGGCGTGCTCAGCTGGAACGCCACGACCATCGTGGTCGGCGTGCGCGGCACGGTCACCGACCGCCCGGCGCCAAGCACCGATCCCACCCTGTGCCGGGACGACGGATACTTCACCATCGCGACGTTCGTGGCCTACGCCGGCAACACCGTCCTCGACCGGCACGCGGCACGCGCCAACAACGCGGTCGTGCCCGTCGAGTTCACGCTGGGCTCCAACGCCGCGATCGCGCGTCTCGACCGGGTCGTCATCCAGGTGTGCCGCAGCCCGATCAACACCCCGCCGCCGGCCTACTGCGGCCGTGCGGTCGAATACCACCGTCCGGTTTAGCAACTATCCAAATTGGACATCACGCCGCGGCGAAGCGGACCTGCCGCTTGACCGGGTCGGCCACGGTCAAGCGGGCGGTGATGCGCGTGCCCGCCTCCACCCGGCCATCGCAGCGGGCGCGCACGGCCGGGTCGTCGAGCGCGATGGTGGCGCGCGACCGGTCCGGCTCGCTGTCGAGCACGACCGCCGGGAACGTCTGCCCCACAAACTGCTCAAGCACGGTCGCCTCGACGAGGTCGATGGCGGCGCGGTCGGCCGTGCCCGCGACCCGGTCGGTGCTCGCCATGACACCCGGCAGCTTGGGCAGCGCCTCGGCCACGGCCTGCGGGACCTCACGGCCCTCGAAAAGGGCCAGGCACACCTCGGTCGCGTAGCGGTCGGCCAGGCGGCGCAGCGGCGCGGTCACATGGGCGTAGGGCGCGGCCACGGCGGCGTGTGCGGGCTCGTCCGGCGCCTCCAGCGAAAAGGCGGTATAACCGGCTCCCCGCAGCAGTTCGGCGGCCTCATCCACAAACGCGGCGGTTTTCGGGGAGGCCGGCCCGAGGGAGGCCAGCACCTGCCCGACGGTTTTGCCGTCCGGCCACGGCACGCCCAGACCGGCGGCGGCGACGCGAAGCTTCTCAATGGCCGCCTCGGGCGGTGCGGGCATCG
The DNA here is from genome assembly GCF_003426775.1 of Allorhizocola rhizosphaerae. Lineage (GTDB taxonomy): Bacteria > Actinomycetota > Actinomycetes > Mycobacteriales > Micromonosporaceae > Allorhizocola > Allorhizocola rhizosphaerae. The sequence goes on from NZ_QJUG01000313.1 coordinate 5,877, forward strand.
TGCGCAGCAGGCCGATTTTGCCCTCAAGCATGATTTGCGCCGCCGCGCAGCCGGTCAGGAGCGAGATTTGCGCGTTCCATTCCTCGGCGGGCACGAGCGGGCGCAGCACCAGGCGCCAGCCGTCGCCGTCGCGCTCCACCTCCTGCGCGGGCATGGGCAGGCTCACCGATCCGCGCGCCAATGCGCGCTCCGAAAGGAGCCGGCCAATGCGCGGAAGCAATTCAATCGAGGGCGGCAGTGTGCCCTTATCGGCGTCGGATTGCACGCCCGCGTAATTGAGTTTGGCGCGGCTGCGCACCCGCGCCCGTTCGAGTGAGACGCTCTCGACTTCGCCGTCGCGGGAGAGGTCGATGCTCCACACGACGGCCGCCCGGTCGGAATCGGGCAGGAGGCTCACCGCGCCCTCGCTGAGCACACGCGGATGCAGCGGGATGTTGCCGTCGGGCAGGTAAACGGTCTGGCCACGCAGCCAGGTCTCCTCGTCGAGCGGGCTGCCCGGTGACACGTAACTGAGCACATCCGCGATGGCGTAGTGCACGCGATAGCCGCCGCCCGTGGGGCGTGGCAGCAGGCACACGGCCTGATCCAGGTCGAGTGAGGTCGGGGGGTCGATGGTGACGAACGCGAGGTCGGTGCGATCGCGCTCGGGCAGGCGGACCTGTGCGGCCGCCTGCTCCGCTTGCGCCTGCGCCGCGGGCGGGAACTGACTCGGCAGCTCCAACTCGCGGCGCAGGTCGGCGAAATCTATCGAGGTCGCCTGAATTCGGCGGTGTGCCAGACGGTGTGCCACTGCACATTCCTATCAGCTGACCGCCTTCTGGGTACCCCCTGAAATGTCATCTAGTCGAAGACGTCGCCCGTTTGGCGGTGGATCGCCTGGTCGCCGTCTTCTTCGCGGGTGCCCGCTTGGCCGTCGACTTGCGCGCGGTGGTGGAGTTGCGCGCCGTGGCGGCCTTCTTGGCCGGCGTCGCCTTCTTCGCCGTGGTCTTGCGCGCTGTCGTCTTCTTGGCCGCCGCGGTCGTCTTGGCGGCGCCCGTCGTCTTTTTTGCGGTACGCGACGTGAGCGTCCGTTTGGCGGTGGCCTTCTTGGCGGCGGTCGTCTTCTTGGCGGCCGCGGTGGTCTTCTTGGCTCCCGCCGTCGTCCGCTTGGCCGTGGCCTTCTTGGCGGTGGTCTTCTTGGCTGTGGCCTTCCTGGTCGTGGTCCGCTTCGCGGGCGAGGTCTTCTTCGCCGTGGTGGTCCGCTTCGCGGTTGGTCGGGTACTGGCCTTCTTGGCCACCGTCTTCTTCGCGGCGGTGGTCTTCTTGGCGGCGGTCGTCCGCTTAGCTGCCGCCTTCTTTGCGGGTGCCTTCTTCGCTGCCGCTCGTTTGGCAGAAGCCTTGGCTACGGCCATCGCACGTTCCTCCAATCGGTACGTCCGGCCGGTCACCTTTCCGGCTGGACCGCGAAGCAACGTTCCTTAAGTTGCTCCAGACATCACTGTGCACCGCAATTACACCATTTGCTGGCATTTTCGATAAAAAGTTTAAATTCGCTCCTCTGGGAATGGTGGGTATTGGCCATTTCGGAGGGTGGCCGGAGGCTTGATAGCGCACGTTTTTGTCGGACCTCGGTGTCACGATGGGGGCGTGTTATTCGCAGAGATTGCGGCGTGTTCGGCCGCGGTGACGTCCACCTCCGGGCGCAAAGCCAAGGTGGAGTTGCTCGCGGGCGCGTTGCGCGGGCTCGCCGCGGGCGGTGACGCCGTGCAGGTCGCGGCCGGCTCGGCCTATCTGAGCGGCGAGCTGCGGCAGCGCCAGATCGGCCTGGGCTATGCGGGCCTGCGCGACCTGCCGCCACCGGCCGAGGCGGCCACGCTGACGGTGCGCGACGTCGACACCGCGTTCGAGTCGATGGGCGCGCTGTCCGGGCAGGGGTCGCAGGCGCGGCGGCGCGAG
>NZ_QJUG01000314.1 GCF_003426775.1 Allorhizocola rhizosphaerae
CCACCCGGCAGACCCAACCACCAACCCACCAACCGCTACGACGTCCACGTCGTCACCAGCAACCAGGCCAGCAAACCGAAACCCAAGACCAAGAAGTCAGTCAATCCCCGACCGCGCCGCACAGGTTAAAAGTCAAGCTAGGGTTTGTATCAAAGTTCGTCACATTGCCGGACCTGGTGCGATAGCCGAGACGGCGTGTCGGAGATCGACAATGGGCGAGGTCTCCGGTAGATGGTTCAACGACCAAGAAGAACCTGATACCGACCGGAGACCTCGTGGACACCTTAACGGTGGCGAGGCGGCATGACTTGACCGACACCCAGTGGGCGGTGTTGGAAGCGTTGCTGCCTAAGGCAAAGAAGGCAGGCCGTCCACCGACTTGGACGAAACGGCAGCTGATCGACGGGATCCGGTGGCGCACCCGGGTAGGTGCGCCATGGCGCGACGTGCCGGACCGGTACGGGTCGTGGGCGGCGGTATCCGCACTGTTTTCGCCGCTGGCAGCGCGACGGCACCTGGGCCAGGATTTTGACGGCCTTACAAGCGTTGGCCGACGCGGCCGGACAGATCGTGTGGGACGTGTCGGTGGACTCCACGATCGCACGGGCGCATCAGCATGCCGCTGGTGCGCGTAAAAGGGGGATCTGCAGACCGAGCCGCCTGGTGGCGTAAGTGACGAGCCGGCCGATCACGGGGTTGGGCCGGTCTCGTGGCGGGTTGACCACGAAGCTGCACCTTGCGTGTGAGCAAGGGCAGAAGCCGTTGTCGATTGTGTTGACTGCCGGGCAGCGTGGCGACAGCCCACAGTTCACCGCGGTACTCGACGGTATCCGGGTGCCACGGCTGGGCGGCGGCCGGCCGCGTACCCGCCCGCGGCGAGTGTTGGCCGACAAGGCCTACACGTCCCGGGCGAACCGTCGTTACCTGCGCCGGCGTGGCATCGCCGCGACCATCCCGTCCAAGGGCGATCAGGACGCTCACCGGCGTGCCAAGGGATCCAAGGGCGGCAGGCCACCGGCGTTCGACCCGCACATCTACAAACAGCGGCATGCCGTGGAGTGCGGGATCAATCGGCTCAAGCGCAACCGTGCGGTCGCCACACGGTTCGACAAGCTCGCGGTGCGCTACGAAGCCACCATTCACATCGCCGCGATCAACGAATGGCTCTGACCGCCTTTGATACAGACCCTAAACGAAAGTGGCGCGAGATGGTCGCCAGCGGCGTCCAGCGCGAATGCAACGCCTGTGAAGCGGTAAAGCCTCTTACCGAGTTCTACATAGGCGACGTGATGTGCAAGCCGTGTCGTCTCGCCGATAAGCTTCGACGGCGTCTTGAAGACCCCGCCGGGCACCGAGCGATACGCCGCGCCTACTACGCAGCGAACATCGAGCGTGAACGAGCACGCGGGCGAAAGTTCTCCAGGACACCCGCTGGACGGGCCATCCAACGCCGCGCTTACAGAAAACACCGCGAAAGCAACTTGGCGCGGGGTCGCGCCTGGTATGCGGCCAACCGTAACCATGCCTTAGCCGTAGCAAGAGAATGGAAGCGACGTAATCCCGACAACACGCGGTGGCACACACGTCTTCGCCGCGCCCGTAGGCTCCAGGTCGCTGGATCCCATTCCGAGCGTGAATGGCGCGCACTAAGGCGTAGGTTTCAGGGTCGCTGCGCATACTGCGGCATCCGGCCCGGACTCCACCGCGACCATGTGCTCCCGCTGTCCAGGGGCGGCTCGGACTACGCCTCCAATCTCCTGCCGGCCTGCCAATACTGCAACTCCTCCAAGCACGACAAGCTGCTTGCCTATTGGCGTTACCGACGCAACGGCGCTGCACACCTGGAAGCTCACATACGGGCGCGGCCAAAGGCACCATTGCCCTGACGTCGACGTAAGCATAGTTAGTGCCTCGCATGACGTCCGGCGGGCGCTCTGAATCGGACGACATGGAAATCGTCGTACGATCAACGTGGATGCCACGCGACAACAGGGAGCAAGCCGTCGGATACGCGAGGTGCCCGGGGAGGTCAGCTTGTGATTCGGCTCTCGGAAGGTTTTGCCGTCTTCGCGGACCGGTCCGCAGTCCGGCCGGCAGCCGCGCTTTCTTAGGATGAGTGCGCGACGCGAAGGGAGCGACGGTGGCCATCGATCCGGTCGAACGCCATGTACAGAGCGCCGATGAGGAGCACGCGCCGCTGGACCGTGACGGCTTTCTCGACATCGGTGCAGCTACTGGCATCACCTCCGCCAGCGATCTCGCCAGACGCCCCGGAAGCATTGTCCTACTTGCGCCCGGCGGCGTCGGAAAGTCCGAGGTACTCAAGGATTTGCGGCGCCGCGAGGATGGCGTCGAAGTCGACCTCGTGGGACTCCGAGGCGCCGAAGTCGGCCGGGCCGTCAGCGCGGCGATCGCTACCGGAAAACCGATTCACCTTGACTCCCTGGACGAGGCCCTGCTTGCTGAGCCGGCCCTCGTCCGGCTGGTGAACCGCGCGATGTCCGGGTCGTGCACTGATGGGGTCAGATGGCGGCTCGCGTGCCGCCCTTCGGCTTGGACCAGTGCGTTTATCGACGGCATCGCCAACGTCGAGAAGCTGCGCCTGCTACCGATGACGCGTGACGCCGCCCGCCAACTGCTCGTTTCGCTCAATATAGATGAAGGCTTCCTGGACGCGCTGGCCGCAGCGGGCCGAAGTAGGTTGAGTGCCTCTCTGCTGCAATTCATCGCGGCGGCCCGGCAATGGCAGAAGGACGGACGCCTTCCCGGGCAGCGCATTGACGCCCTGGAGTCCGAGGTGCAGCGGCTGCTAACCGAGCGGGAAGACGTCCGGCAGCCACTGCGGACAGGTGCGGACGTGCGGCGTCAGGCGGCTGGCCGGCTGGCCCTGTTCGCCGCGTTCGGCGGGGCAGGCCGGTTCGCGTTTCGCACCGGCGAAGGTCAAACCGCCGTCGCGATCACCGACCTGCCGACGGTACCCGAGCCGGACCGCCCTGATACCACGATCGGGCACGAGGTTTACGCGGAGGTGTTGGGCAGCGCTTTGTTCGACACCGCACCGCGGGACACCGTCTCCTTCCGGCACCAGGAGTACGTCGACTACCTTGCCGCAAGGTACGTGGTGGACCGGGAGCCTACGCGGCCGCAAGTTGCCGCTCTGCTTGGTTTGACCGATGGGGTCCTGCCGCGCTCGATGGGCACGGTCGCGGCGTGGATGGTGGCGTTGCGCCCGGAGCTCGCGGACGTGGTGGCACCAGCCAACGCAGTGACCCTGATCGATGAGCCGGAGGTCGGCATGTCGCCGGCCGCGCGGGCGGAGGTGGTGGAGGCCCTACTCGCGGAGGCGCGGGACCACGATTTGCCGCCGCGATGGTCTCTAGACCTGTCGGTCGTCGTGCATCCCGGCCTGGTGCAGCAGCTTACCGACCGGTTGACGGCCGGAGTCGACCAGCCTTTCGAAGCATGGTGGATCTGCCGACTGGCCCTCGCCGGTCAGATGTCGGCGGCCGCTTCCGCGGTGCTGACGATCGCGCTGGACGACCGGCTTCCGTCCTGGGCACGCAGAGCAGCGATCGCTGTGGTGACCAGCCTCGGCACGGAGTCCGACCGGTCGGCGTTGCTCGAGGGCCTGACGCTCGACCCAGACGTGGACCCGGACGACGAGTTGCGAGCCGGCCTGCTCGACGGGCTCTACCCCCGGCACATGACCACCGTCCGGCTGTTGCAGTTCATCACACGGCCGCGGCGGTTCAACTTCATTGGCGCATACCAAAAATTCCTCTTTGAGTTCGCCGCCAGAGTTCCGGACGCCGACCTGCCCGACGCTCTCGCCTGGGCGCGGGTAACCCTGCGATCTCAGATTTCCATCGAGTCACGCCCATGGATTCGTGAACTGTCGGTTCGGATTGTGGCGCGAGCCGTTGCCGCGTCCGATGACCCGGCTGCGTTGGAACCGTTGGTCGAGCTGATCGTCGATCTGGCCGGCAATACCCGTGTCCGCGCGCTGTGGGCTGAAGATGCCGCCCTCCGTCGGCGTCTCGCCTTCGCCGTCGCGGCGCGACTCGACGAACATCTATGGCCTGTGCTGCTCCAACTGCATCTCGTCACCACCGACGACATCTACTGGCTGAGGGATGTCGTCGACGCGGAACCAACCACCGGCCACAACGTGCTGGCCCGATGCCTTCGACAGCTGACCGCCCCACCCACCCCTGCAGACGAGGAAGACGAACAGGAGACCGACGAGCACGAAACCGAGACCCTGCCTGACCGTATCGCCGCCGCCCTCCGAGCAGCGATCGCCGCGTCTCGCCACGACCATGCCGCATGGGCCGACATCCCGATCGCCTTGGTACCAGGCCCCGACCGCAAACCGCTGTTCTTCTGCGACCTCACGACCAGGCCAGGCTGGACGCTGCTGACCAGCGACGAACAACGGGAGGTCCTCGACCGAGGCCTCGAATACGTCACCAGGCACTTGCCCAACCCGGACCTGTGGCTGGGCAAGTCCTCGATCGGGCTCGAGGTCATCCGGGACTGGTCAGGGGTCTACCTGCTCACGACGCTGGCGCGTCACGCGCCACGGCGCCTTACCGACCTCCCACCGACAGCGTGGACATGGTGGGCTCCCGCCATCGCAAACGCCTGGGCCCACAGCGACGCCTACCTCCTCCGAGAACTGGTCGACCTCGCTCCCACCGAGGCAAAAGCCGAGATCCGCATCGCCACGCAGGCCTCGCTCCGCAGCAGCGTCCAATGGCAGCGCAAACCGCTCTACGAACATTTCGCCGTGGACCTGGCGCCGGACCTAGCCACCGCCCTGCAACATCGGGCCTACTCTAACGATCAGAACGCCGACGCGCTCGCCTTTCTGATCGAGCACGACCCAGACATGGCCGTCGTAACGGCCCGATCTCTTGCGGACGGCGACGGCTCACAGCTGTCACGCGACGCGAACCGATACCTCGCCAGCGTCGACAGCCAGGCAACGATAGACCGCCTCTTCAGCGAGCCGATCCGGCCAAGCGTCCTGCCAGATCTCCTTGAGGGTCTACGAATTGACACAGTCGACGATGGCCGCCTGGCCGCGCTGGCCCGCCTTCTGCTGGGCCGGCATCCGCTTGCCGATGATTCCTGGGACGTCGAGGACTGGCCCGAAAGCCCAGCGCACCGGGCAGCCCGCATGCGCAACTACGCGGTCGAAACCCTGGCGATGCGCGGCCTCGTCAGCGAACTCAGCATCCTGGCCGACGGGCAGCCCCAGCAGGAACAGGCGCTCATCCGCCACTATCTACGCCTGGCCCGACAAGTGGCGGCCGACAACGCCCATTTCCACCTCAGCCCGGCCCGACTGCTCCGCCTGCTCGGCCGCTCAGATCTGCGGCTGATCCGGAACTCTGCCGACTTGATCGGCGCCTTGCTAGACCACCTAGACGAGCTACAGCACGAGATCTCGCGGAACAATGGCTTTCGCGACCTGTGGTCGCCGGACGGCAAGAATCTCGGCAGCGAGGATGACATCACTGACTGGGTGCGGCGCCGGCTGACCGAGCGGCTCGGTCGCGACCGCGTCATCCTTGCCAGGGAGCCCCAGGTCGAGCGCATCGCGGTCAAGGGCTCCGGCACGCGCATCGACCTGACCGCAGGCGCCCCGACCAACACCGCGCGAATCGGAGTCGCACAAGCGATCATCGAGGCGAAGCTGGTCAGCAACAACGGGTTGTCCACCGCGCTGCAAACTCAGCTCGTGCAGCAATACCTGGTCCCAACCGGCCAGCAGCACGGGATCTACCTTGTCTACTGGCTGCCGCCCGAGCAACAGACCTCCGGCACACGGAAATACGCCGACAAGCAGAACCTCGTCAACGAGATGCGACGCTGGGCCAAAGAAGTCGCGCCGCGATACGACGTGAGTGTCTATGTGCTCGACGTCAGCTGGCCAAAGCGTAAGCCCTGAATGAGTTGCTGCTGGCCGTCGCATGAACGTCGCCTATTCGCTGTACGTCGGCATGCGTATCGTTGCTGCCGTTTCGGATGTCCGTCCGCAACGGGGGTGCGTTTCTTCTTGAGTGAGCGGAGCCTGGGCTGTTACGCGGCCAGGGCGAAATGGTCTTGGTAGCGGCTGGCGTGGATGCGCTCGTGCTCACGGTTGAGGTGGAATCTCCAGTAGGCGTCGAAGTCGCCGTTGGCGATGACAGCGCGCAATAGCAGGACGGCCTCGCCGCCGGTGAGGCTCCAGCGGGCGCCGGTGATGTCGAGCCTGTCTTTTACCAGGTAGCGGCAACAGCCCTCGATCACACCGGTGGCGATCGGCCAGCCCAAAGCCAATGCGATGTGATAGTTGAGGTAGGGCTGTTTGGCGTGCAGGTAGGCGATAGCGCGTTGCAGGCCGGGAGCTGGGTTGTCGTCGCGGGTGCGTAGCCGGGCGCGCAGGTCCGCAATCACCTGCGGGGCATGGCCTTCCAACAGGTCGCGGGCGGTGGTCTGGACGAACGCGGCGCGGGCGGTGTGGGTGGGGTGCAGGTCCTCGGCGGCCTTCCACAAGTACTCAAGGACATGGATGAAGTCGACGACGATGTCGATCTGGACGCCGCGGTGTTTCGCTTCTGCTTCAAGGCATTCCAGTTGGTGGTTGGCGCCGTCGACCAGAACGATCCAGCGCCGTCGGTGGTGCGGATCGCGGGTTTCGGCTTGGTCGAACAACGCGGCGACCATCGGCGCGACCGAGTGTTGCAGGGAGGCGTCGACCTTGCGGCCGCTGGTTTTCGGGCCGGGCTGCCGGGCGGCGCGCTCTCGCGTATCGGCGGGAAGGATGTCTGCGGCGGTGCGTGGGGCGGGGACGGCGTCGTAGATCGCGGTCACCACCGCCATGCGGCTGCGCCCGGTGCGTTCCCGGCGTGACAACTGCGCTGAGGGTGGCTGCGGCCCGGCCGGGCGCGGCGGGGCCGGCGCACGCAGATCGGAGGCGATCATGTTCACCCCGGTGGCGTCGACACTGAGGACCAGCACGTCATATCCGCTGTCACCAGCCGGACCAGGTTTCGGGTTTGCCATCTGCTGGTAGAAATCGCGTATGTCGACTGCGGCCTCGGTGGCGATGTGCATCAGCTGCCGGGTGCCCAGATGCGCTCCGGTGCCGCGGATGATCGCCTCGCGTGCGGCCCGCAACGACCCGCCGGCCACCTCGTGAACCACCTGATGCTGCAACGGAAACGAGTACATCTTGTCCGGCAACGACAGCCGGGCGTCGGCCGGGTGCAGATTCGATACGCCAGGCGCACGGTAGGCGATCCGGGTCACCTGCACCCGCCCGACCGTGGTGGCCACCAACCTGGTGTGCCCGGTCTCAGCCTGCATCCACGGGCTCTTTCGTTGAACGGGTTCTTCGTGATCGGGTTCGGTAGGACATCGATGGTCGACGATGTTGCCTTGTTTGGTGTATGTCGTATTCGCCGGGCTCGGGTTCCGGCTTGCTCCGGGAATGTGGCTGCGCGGCTTGAAGATCGGTGAGGCAGTGACCGGTGGGCTGTGAGTGTTGGTGAACAGTCGTTGCCAGTCATGCCGCCATCGCCATCCGGCGGGCAGATGGATGATCAGGCGGCGAGCGTGGCGAGCGATCCGGGCTGGGATGTTGATCAGTTTGCGGCGCAGCGTTGCGGCACGGGCTTTGGCATAAATGCCGCCGGTGGTGCCGTCGGCCAGGCATCCTGCGGCACGGGTCAGATTGTGTGCCATGGCGGCCAGGGTCAGCCAGGCCGCGTTGGCTGCGAAGCGTCCGGAGGGCAGGTG
>NZ_QJUG01000315.1 GCF_003426775.1 Allorhizocola rhizosphaerae
CGACGACCCACGCGGTGAGCGCGCCGGAGTGCAGACGCCACGCGAGCGCCAGCGGCGAGCGCAGCCGGGGCGAGGCCTGCGCCGGGCCGAGCCGTGGCGGCAACAGTCCCGCGCCCACGTCGCGCCCGGCGGACAGGGCCATCGCCGCACCGCTGACAGCCACGGTGAACACGGCGGCCAGGCCGAACACCCACCACCGGTCATCGGTGTAGGCGTGCACCTCATAACTCCAGCCGAGCGGTGAAATCCACGACATCCAACGCAGACCACCGTCCACACCGGACACATCGGCCGCCGCGCGCAGGACGAACGCCACACCCACGACAGAGATGCCGATGCTGCGTGCCGCCCCGGCGCCCTCGGTCAGCTGCGCGCAGACGGCACCGATCGCGGCGAAGACGATGCCCGCGCACGCCCATGCCAGGCCCATGGCGACGGAGCCGCCGGCCGCCGCGCCCTGGCTCATCATGCCCAGCGCCACGAGCAAGCCGACGAGAAGGCTCGTGCCGCCGGTCGCGATCAGCGCGGCGGTGAGGTTGGCGTGCCGCCCGACCACGGTCGACCCGAGCAGCTCGCGCCGCCCGGCCTCCTCCTCGACCCGCGTGTGCCGGATGACCATCAGCAGACCGATCAGCGCCATGACGACCATGCCGTTGGCCATGCGCCAGAAGATGAGCGCGCCCAGGCTCGACTCGGCCGGCGTCACCCCGTAGAACATGATGAGCAGCGGGCTGCTGCCCAGACCGTCGATGTACCCGCGCCGCGCCTCATCGGTCGGGTAGAGGCTCACCGTGCCCGAGGCGGTCCCGAGCGGCAGCAGAGCCATGAACAGCACCCAGATGGGGATGAGCGCGCGATCGCGCCGCAGGATCAGCCGGACCAGCGAGCCGGTGCCGGTCAGCGAGTTCATCGTTTCCGCCCCGCCGTCTCGTAGTGCCGCAGGAACAGCTCCTCCAGGGTGGGTGGCTGGCTGGTGAGGCTGCGCACGCCGACGGCCGTCAGCCTGCGCAGCACACTGTCCAATTCGGATGAATCCACCTGCAGCCGGACGCGGTGGTCCTCGACGTGCAGGTCGTGCACTCCGGTGAGGTCGGCCAGCCCGTTGGGCGGGCCGGCCAGTTCGGCCGTGATCGCCGTCCGGGTCAGGTGGCGCAGCTGCGCCAGCGTGCCAGTCTCCACGATCCGGCCCTGCCGGATGATGCTCACCCGGTCGCACAGCGCCTCGACCTCGGACAGGATGTGACTCGACAACAGCACGGTGCGGCCGTTGCCACGTACCTCCTCGGTGATGACCTGGCGGAAGACCTCCTCCATCAGCGGGTCGAGGCCGGAGGTGGGCTCGTCGAGCAGCATGAGCTCCACGTCGGAGGCGAGCGCGGCGATGAGCCCGACCTTCTGGCGGTTGCCCTTGGAATAGGCGCGGCCCTTCTTGCGCGGGTCGAGGTCGAAGCGCTCCAGCAGCTCCTTGCGGCGCTTGGGGTTCAGGCCGCCGCGCAGCCGGCCGAGCAGGTCGATCACCTCGCCGCCGGAAAGGTTGGGCCACAGGGTGACGTCGCCGGGGACGTAGGCGAGGCGGCGGTGCAGCGCGACCGCGTCCCGCCAGGGGTCGCCGCCCAGCAGCGTGGCCGTGCCGCCGTCGGCGCGCAGCAGGCCGAGCAGGACCCGGATGGTGGTGGTCTTGCCCGCGCCGTTGGGGCCGAGGAAGCCGTGGACTTCCCCCCGCGTGACGGTCAGATCGAGGCCGTCGAGGGCGCGTGTCCGGCCGAAGTTCTTGATCAGGTCGGACACGGAAATGGCGTTTTCCATGCTTCGGACGGTACATTCGTTTCACAAACTTGTGAAAGTTCGGAAACGTTATTCTTGACGGGTTCTTGACGCGACGAGAGGAGGAACCGCTCCATGCCTCAGGTCCCGCAGCGCGATGAGACGGCCATGCGGCAGTTCGTGGAATACATGGGCCGGCTGCTGGCCGACTGGGGGCTGCCGCGCATGGCCGCGCGGGTGCTGTTCTGCCTCATGGCCGCCGAGGAGCGCTCGCTGACAGCGGGCGAGCTGGGCGAGCGGCTCGGTGCGAGCCCGGCCGCGATCTCCGGGGCCGTGCGCTACCTCACCCAGATCCAGATGGTGGTGCGCGAGCCCGTGCCCGGTTCGCGCCGCGACCTGTACCGGCTGGTCGACGATTCGTGGTACGAGGTGACCCTCGCGAAGATGACGCTGATCAAGACGATCGCGGACGCCGCCGACGAGGGCGTGGCGGCCGCGGGCGGGCCCGACACCGTGGCGGGTGCCCGACTGGCCAACATGCGAGACTTTTACCAATGGGTGCAGGACGAACTGCCGACGTTCATGGACCGGTGGGCCGAGCGCAAACGCCGGACGCGCTAGCGCGCGTCGCCGGCACGCTGCGCGCGGCCGGGTGCGTGTTCGCCGAGGACGAGGCCCAACTGCTGATCTCGTCCGCCGAGACCGTGGACGAGCTGGAGTGGATGGTCGCGCAGCGGGTGCGGGGCCTGCCGCTGGAACACATCGTGGGCTGGGTGTCGTTCTGCGGCTTACGTGTCGCCGTCGACCCGGGCGTGTTCGTGCCGCGCCAACGCACCGCGCTCGTGGTGCGCGAGGCACGGTCGTGTCCACACGCGACAGTCGTGGACCTGGGATGCGGGTCGGGTGCGGTGGGCCTGGCCATCGGCGCGAGCGAACTGTGGTCGGTCGACATCGACCCGGCTGCCGTGGCGTGCGCGCGGCGCAATCTTGACCCGCAGCGCGTGCTGCTAGGCGACCTGTACGAGCCGCTGCCGCACCACCTTCGCAGGCGTGTCGACGTGATCGTGGCCAACGCGCCTTACGTGCCAACGGATGCCATCGGGCTGATGCCGGCTGAGGCACGCCTGCACGAGCACCGCGTGGCCCTCGACGGCGGGGCCGATGGGCTCGACATCGTGCGCCGTGTGGTCGCGGGCGCGCCCGCGTGGCTCGCGCCGCACGGACACCTGCTGGTGGAGACGAGCAGGGATCAGGCGCCGGCCGTCCGCGACCACATGCGCCGCAACGGTTTCGAGCCGACCATCGTGACCGACGAGGACGCCACCGTGGTCAAGGCTTACGCCCGATAGCGCAGCAGAACCAGTCGCCTGCGTTTTCTGCAGCGGCTGAGCCCGGACGCTGCGCGCCGGGCTCAGCCGCGCAAGAGCACGGCTTCGCCTGAACAGAGTTAAACCCTGCGTTTTCCGCAGCGGCTGAGCCCGGACGCTGCGCGCCGGGCTCCACAGTGGACGGACGCCACTGGTGCAGGCTCACCACGCCCGGCTCCAGGATCTCCCACCCGTCGAACAGCTCCCGCACCTGCTCCGGCGTGCGGAAGGTCAGCTGCGACCGGGTCTGCGCGTACGTCTGGCTGATCTGCGCCGCCTCCGACGAGCGCGGCACCGGATGCGACAGGGCCAGGTGTCTGCCCGGCGCCACGGCGTCGCGGAAGGAGCGCAGGATCGCACCCGGCTCACCGTCGCCCGGCACGAACTGCAGCACGGCCACGCACAGGATGGCCACCGGCCGCGAAAGGTCGATCAGATCGTGCACCGCGTCGGACCCCAGGATGCCCGCGGCGTCACGGATGTCGCGGTTGACGAACGCCGTGTTCGGGTTGCCCCGCAACAGCTTTTCCGACTGCTCGACCACGAACGGGTCGCGGTCGACGTAAACCACGCGCGCTTTCGGGTTGACCCATTGGGCCACCTCGTGCACGTTGTCCTCGGTGGGCAGGCCAGAGCCGATGTCGATGAACTGGTCGATGCCCGCCTCCGCCGCCAGGGATGCTGAAACCGATGCCCCACGGGCGGGCCTGCGGCGGATACACCGACGACATGACCGAGCCCACCGCGCAGCCGCCGGTCTGGTCGGTCGTCATGGCGCGCACCGCGGCGGGGGACAGGATCGGCGACTTGCCCGTGAATGTGAGCCCGGAGCGGAGCAGGTCGCGCACTGTCGCGGCCACGCCGAGCGCCGGATGGGCGAGCTCACGCCAATAGCGGGAGTTGTACATGAGTCCCGCTGGAGCTCCGGTGACGTGTGCCAGGCGACCGTCCAACTCGGACGGCTGCGGGAAGTGCGTGTCGGGAAGGTCGCACAGCACGAGTTCTCGCATGAGCGAGGCGAATGAGCGGCCTGTTGCCGCCTCGGCCATTTTCGCCGCGAGCACATATCCGTGGTCGGTGTAGGCGAACGCGGTACCAGGTGAAGAAATCAATGGATGGTGATAGGCCTCCGCGACGAGCATCCACATCGGAGTGTGCATTCAGCAGGTCGCGCAGGCGGCCCGCGTGGTGCGGGCCAGCCCGGAGGTGTGGGTGAGCAGGTGCCGCAGCCTGATCGCGTCGCGGCCACCTTCGACGAACGACGGAAGCAGTGACCGCCCCGCCATGGACAGGGTCAGCTCACCGCGCTCGACCAACGCCATGACGGTCGCCGCCGTGTATACCGCGGAAATGCAGGCGAGCGGCCAGATCGTCGTCTCGCCGGCCGGTTTGCCGGCGGCCATCTCGCCGCAGTACCACTCGCCGACCGGCACGCCGCCCTTGGCCACGGCGAGCGCGCAACCGGGCATGTCACCGTCGGCGACGAACCGCTCCAGCCGTTCGCCGATGCTCATCTCTCCACTGGCTTCCTAGACGGGTTGCGTAACTTTTGGCACCTGGGAGCGTTTCAGTGCGGACTGGAGGGGATCCATGGTGACCCTCGAGAGCTTCATCGCGGAGCTTGACGCGGTCGTGCGCGGCGGCGATGACGCCGATGCGATAGTGAAGGCTGTCCAGCCGCTGCTCGCCGAGCTGCTCGCCGACCAGGCTTGGCTGCCCGACCTGCCGGTCGACGCGACCCTGCCGGTGGCGCACCTGCTGGGCAAGGGCGACGGCTGGTCGGTCGTGCTGGTGGCGTTCCCGGCCTATGCGACGACCCCCGTGCACGACCACCTCACCTGGGGGCTGGTCGGTGTCGTGTCGGGATGCGAGGTCGAGACGCCATACTCCTATGTGGACGGTGTGCTGCGCCCGCTGGAGCCGGTCCGCAACGAGCCCGGTGCCATTTCCCAGGTCATCCCGCCGGATCAGGAGATTCACAGCATCTTCAACCCGCTGAACCGCCCGTCGATATCGGTGCACGTCTACGGCGCGGATCTGGCCGACCTGCCGCGGCACTGGTATGACGTGTCGGCCAATCAGGTCCACGACTATCGCTCGGCGTATGCGGGGGAGGCATCGTGACCGTCGCGCTGATGGACTGGTGGATGCTGACCGATTTTATCGATGAAACCATTTGTCAGTACAGGTTGAGCCTCAAAACCCGCGACCTGGACACCGCGCAGCACCTGCCGCGCTCGTGGGGCCTGCTGCTGGGCCGGTTCACCGCAGACGCCTTCCGCGTGCAGGAGGTGCAGTTCGGCACGAACGTCCGCGAGACGTCCCCGCTGGTGTTGCAGGAGTTCGAGGACGTGATCGTCCCGTGCTTCGGGTCGGCCTACGCCAACGGCGGGCGCGGGTTCTGGTGCGACTCGGAAGATGTCTTGCGCATCACGCGCCACGCCGAGTCCAAAGGATTGGAGGTGCTCGGGTCCATACACTCCCATCCCGACTGGCACCACATCGACCCCGCACACGAGCGCGGCCAACGGCTGAGCCAGGAGCCGACGCCCATGGACGAATACCTGTACCGCAACACGGGCTGGCCGCTGAACCTCATCTGCTACGTGGAGAGCCGCGACAACGAAATCTTCCACACCCTGGGCGGGTGGAGCGCACCGTCCTACGTGGACGCCGAGGCACGCGCCCAGCCCATCACGATCCGGTACACACTCGCACGCCGGGCGCTCAAGGAAAGGACCCTGTGACATGGGAGCGGTGACGGTCAAGGTGCCCACATCGATGCGCCATCTGACGGGAGGGTCGGGGCAGGTGCCCGCCGACGGCGACACCCTGCGCGCCGTCATCGGCAAGCTGGAGGCCAACTATCCCGGGCTGGGCGCGAGGCTGGTGGACGAGTCCGGTGCGCTGCGCCGGTTCGTCAACGTCTACGTCGACGACATTGACGTGCGTTACGAGCAGAGTCTGGACACGCCCACCCCGGACGGGTCGACGCTGTGGGTCATCTCGGCCGTGGCGGGTGGGTCATGACTCTGGTTTCACACGAGTGGGTGCAGGCGCACCGGTTCGACGTGTCCGTGGTGTCGCCCGGCGAGGTGGGAGACCCGGACACCTCCCCGGTGTCGAACCGGACCGTCGTGCTGTTCAGCGGCGACGGCGACAACCTGCTTGCCGCGCACGCCTTCTGGCGCATGAAGCTGCACGGGCGCGACAACGTGCGGCTGCTCGGCGGCGGGCGGTGGACGCTTCCCGTCGACGGGCGGCTGCGGGAGTCGCGCGGGCTTTCCCTCAAGCCGTATAGGGCGTTTCGCGCGGACGTCTCCTCGGGCGGTGTGTCGGTTGTGGACGTTCGCACGCCGCAGGAGTTCGCCGAGGGGCACATCCCCGGCGCGGTGAACATCCCGTTGTCCGAGACCGTCAACGCCGACGGGACGTTCAAGCCGGCGCCCGCATTGGAGCGTCTGTTTGACGGGCTGCTCGACCGGCCCGTCATCGTCTATTGCCGCAGCGGTGTGCGGGCCGCGCACACCTGGTTTGCGTTGCACGAAATCGTTGGCGTGCAGGATGTGCGCAACTATGACGGGTCGTGGCTGGACTACACGTCATGAGTTCGCGCGTGGCGCTGGTCTCGGGCGGGTCGCGCGGCATCGTCGCCGCGATCGCGACCCGCCTGGAAAAGGACGGCCTCGCGGTGGTCGTCAGCCATTCCGGCGACGCGGACATCGCCGACCCGTTCGAGGTGCGCGAGCTGTTCGACCGGATCGGTGAGGTCGATGTGCTGGTGGCGTGCGCCGGGGCGCAGGCGCCGCGCTCGACCATCGGCGCGATGTCCGATGAGGACTACGCCAGGGTGGTCGGCGTCAACCTGACCGGCACCTTCCACCTGCTGCGCGAGGCGTCGCGGCGGTTGCGCGACGGCGGGGCGATCGTCACGCTGTCGAGCTCGGCGGTGGCGCACGGCGTCGCGGGGCAGGCGGTTTACAACGCGTGCAAGGCGGCGGTCGAGGTGCTCACCGCGCAGCTGGCCAAGGAGCTCGCCGGGCGGGACATCACGGTGAACGCGGTGGCGCCCGGACCGACCGCCACATCGCTGTTCCTGTAACGGACCAATGAGGACACGATTGCGGCGCTGACCCGGCAGACGCCGCTCGGCCGGGTTGGGCAGCCGGAGGACGTGGCCGACGTCGTGTCGTTTCTCGTCGGGTCGGGCGGGCGGTGGATCAACGGGCAGACCATCCGGGTGAACGGGGGACTGGGTGTGACGCTCGCTGCGTAATATCCGGGCTGTTCAATTTTGTGCAAGATGTTGCCGCACACCAATCCACGCTGTTCAATCCCAATCAAACTGTCTGCTCAGGACGGAGGGGGACATGAACGAGCGATGGCGTCAACGAGGTGCGGTCCTGCTGGCCGCGATCGGGCTGCTGGCCGTTCCCGGCATGGTGGTGCTGCCGCCCGCGGCGAGCGCGTCGGCGCAAACCGCGGCGGCCGCGGAGCCTTCCGTCCCAGCGGTACCGGTGCCGGCCGTCGCACGGCAGCCCGGCGCCGAAGACCGTGCGCAACCAGCCGGCCGCGCCGCG
>NZ_QJUG01000316.1 GCF_003426775.1 Allorhizocola rhizosphaerae
CTCGGCCTGCCCGCCCGGCACGGTCGCCGGCACCAGCCCGTCCGGCCGCACCGTCAAGAACAACCCGGTCACGCTGCTCATCAGCAACGGTGGTGTCGGGGGCGGCGGCGGCGGGGGTGGTGGGGGCGACCCGAGACCCCCGGGCCGGCCCTCGCGACCACCCGGCTGCCCACCGATCTGCCTCCCGGGATAGCCACGGTTACGGCGGGGCCTGAGGGTGATCGCGAAGCGTTCAACCTCAGGCGCCGCCCAGTTGCCTGCGCACCTCGGCCGCCAGCTTGGCCCCGTCAGCCCGGCCCGCCGCCTCGGCCTGCACGGCCTTCATCGCCTGGCCCATCGCACCCTTGCCGCTGAAGTCGCCCGATTGCACGACCCGCGTGACCAGCTCGGCGATCTCCGCGTCGGACAGCTGCTTGGGCAGATAGCGGGCCAGCACCTCCTCCTCGGCGCGCTCCTTGGCGGCCTGGTCGGCGCGGCCCGCGTCGGCGAACGCCTGCGCAGCCTCGGTGCGCTTCTTCGACTCCTTGGCCAGCACCGCCAGGACCTCATCGTCGGTCAGCTCACGCTTTGCCTTGCCCGCCACCTCGGCCACGCCGACGGCTGCCAGCGCCATGCGCAGGGTTGAGGTGGTCAACTCGTCGCGCGCCTTCAGCGCCGCGCGCATGTCGGCCGTAAGCCGGTCCTTAAGCGTCGTCGTCATGGCCAGCAAACTACTCTTAAGTGCCATGGGCACGCTTGGAAAAGTCGCCGCGGGCGTTTTCGTCGCGGGCGCGGCAACGCTGGCATACGCGTCACTGGTGGAGCGAAATCTGTTCACGCTGCGGCGGTTTGATGTGCCGGTGCTCGCACCGGAGGCGGAGCCGCTGCGGGTGCTGCACGTGTCCGATCTGCACCTGACGCCGGCGCAGGAGCGCAAGCAGCGGTGGGTCAACGAGCTGGC
The DNA here is from genome assembly GCF_003426775.1 of Allorhizocola rhizosphaerae. GTDB lineage: Bacteria > Actinomycetota > Actinomycetes > Mycobacteriales > Micromonosporaceae > Allorhizocola > Allorhizocola rhizosphaerae. Next base: position 941 of record NZ_QJUG01000316.1, read on the forward strand.
CGGGCTCGACCCAGACCTCGTGGTGGTGACCGGCGACAACATGGCGCATCCGGACGCGGTACCGGCTGTCTTAAAGGCTTTTAAAGACCTTTTGCCGGTACCGGGTGCGTTCGTCTTCGGCTCGAACGACTACACCGGGCCGGTCTGGAAAAGCCCGTTCAGCTATTTCGAGAAGGATCGCGAATATCGGCACGGTGCCGACCTGCCCTACGAGGAGTTGCGCGCGGCGTTCGCCGAGGCCGGGTGGGCGGATCTCAACAACGCGCGGACGCAGCTCAAGGCCGGTGGGCGCAGGATCGACCTGGCGGGCGTCGACGACCCGCACATCGGTCGAGACGATTACCAGCCCGGCCCGGCGGATGCGAGCGCAGACGTGCGGATCGCGCTCACGCACACCCCCGAGCCGCGCGTGCTCGACGCGTTCGCCACGGACGGGTTCGACCTGTTGCTGGCCGGGCACACGCACGGCGGCCAGGTGTGCGTGCCGGGCGTGGGCGCGCTGGTCACCAACTGTGGGCTCGACCGGCGCATGGCGCGCGGCTTGCACCCGTGGGCAGGCGCCCGCTCCTGGCTGCACGTCTCCGCGGGCGTCGGCACCCACCCCACCGCCCCCGTCCGCTTCGCGTGCCGCCCAGAAGCGAGCCTGCTCACGCTCATCCCACGGTGAGCGCGGATACCGGTTTGGGGCCGGGGCCGGGGATAGGGTAGTCTTTCGACGCACCATCGGGGTATGGCGCAGCTTGGTAGCGCGCTTCGTTCGGGACGAAGAGGCCATCGGTTCAAATCCGGTTACCCCGACCAGGTCAGAGGGCATTTCCCATCGATGGACATGCCCTCTTTGCGTCTCGTACAGCAGCAAAGTACAGCAGCGCATCAGTCCTGATCCGCCTGTTCGATGCTCTCGCTCAACTTCTTCAGCGCCTCACGCGTGGACGCCTGAGTGTAGAGCTCCATCGTGATCGCAAAGTTCGCGTGACGGGGAATCCCGCATCGCGATCCGAGGATGCACGTCAAGATCCGCGAGCAGCGTTCCGCACGTACCACGAGCGTCATGAACCGTGATCTTCCGAACGCCCGCCTTGGCGCACCGAGCATGCCACGCCCGATTGAAGTTCCTCGGCTCGATCGGAAGCCCGAGCTCGGTCGTAAAGATCAGACCCGTCTTCTGCCAAACGTCACCGGCCCGCTTCCGGTCGCTCTCCTTGCGAGCCAAGCGGATCTTGATTGCCGTAACACTGATCGGTGGCAACGGCATCGTGTCGTCGGACGCCTCCGTCTTGGTCTCACGGTGCAGAAGCTGACGGCCGACCCGCTGAAGCTGATGAGCGATCGTGAACTCTTCCGCCTCAAGATCTATGTCATCCTCCTCAAGACCGAGAACCTCGCCCTTCCTGAGCGCGTTGATCAGCACAAGCACATAGGCCGCGTAGAACGGATCGTTGTCATTGCGGGCAGACTCAAGGAACCTTCGCGCTTCCTCGCTCGTCCAGGACTTGTTCTTGACCCGCCGCCGCTTGGGCAGTTTCAAAAGGGCTGCAACGTTTTTGGTCACGAGCTCCTCCACCATCGCATACGACAACGCAGAACGCAGGCAGGTACGGATGTCACTTACCGTCCGGGCGGACGGGAAGTCGTTGCAGCACTTGCCAATCGCGCAACAGCGGCTCTCGCCCCGGAACCGGCGCGTGTCCTTGCCCTGGGCGCAGCACTGGCAGACCTTCGGTAACGAGTTGATCCACGTCTGTGCCTCACGAACACCAAGTGATCTTCTTGTCTCCCAGACCGGGCTTGATGTACAGGCGCACAAACGTTTCGTACGTCGCGTAGGTCAACGGTGTCCGGTTGGGCTGAATGATGTCCTTCAGCCAGCGGTCCAGGAACGGCCCCAGCTTTGGGACACGCGTCGCGACTGGACCCTCAGCCGCCTTGCTCTGGAGCTTGACCCACTTGGCGTGTACGGTCTCGCGATCCTTGCCGTAGACCTACTTGCGGTCCCTTGTGCCGTCAGGCTTGTTGACCCACACGTAGGCCGGTTAACCGTTGCGGTAGGGGAAGATCAAGGCGGCCCTGACGAGCCGCACCGGCCGTGCGCACCACTCGCTACACCTCCGGCCCGCTCAGGCGCGCACGGCCGCCCCCTCAAGGGGTAAAAAAGCTTTATTTACCACGGTTCGCGATACGCATTCGCCGGTGCTCCCGCGGAGGACCAGTCGCGAAGCCGTCCGCAAGCGTCCTCCCACGGTTTATCTTCGGATGGAGGATCAATCCCAAGCATTTCGAGCATCTCTTCCATCGACTTACCCCCGTGATCTCCAGCCAGCCGCCGCTCGTGTTCCAACGAAACAGCCCAGATGGCGTCAGCCTGAAGCCGGGCATCATGTTGAGCGCCGCTTTCTGCCAGAACAAGTCTCAGCTCGCCAGTATCATCAGCGATCCAAACCTGAACCTCCGGCTGAGGCGCTAGATTCCGCAGTTCTTCTTCTGACTCCACGATCGCCCCGCTCCAGCTATCGATAGACCTCACGGCGATGCGCCACCCGCATCACCGTCACAACCTGGTCCTTGTCGCTGATCTCATAGACGATGCGGTATTCGCCCACCCGAACCCGCCAGTCGTTACCCCCACCGCCAACAAGCTTCTTGCAGCCCATCGGACGGGCCTCCTGTACCAACGCTATAACCTGGTGCAGCACTGCCGGGAAAACGGCACGTGGAAGCTGTTGCAACTGCTTGTAGACGTCGGGATGAAAGCGAAGGATCACGCCGCCACGCCTCGGGACACATCCGCGACACCAAGCATTTCGAGCATCTCGGCCATCGACACGGTCTCAAAGTCCACAGAACGTTTCTCACGCAGATAGAGCGCATCAGCTACGTCGGCGTGCTCATGGAGCCGCTCGTAGTCGTCCATGCTAATGATAGCTGCGATCTCCGTTCCACTGTCGGTGATGATCGCCTCTTGGCCCGAATAAGCCACCTCGCGCACCGCGTGCCCGAGATTTGCGCGAAGATCCTTTAGGCTGTGTGTACTCATATCCAACATATTACTCCAGCTCGACGGATGGCGCCAACGGCTGACGAGTACAGCAGGAAAGTACAGCAGCCGAGCTGTCCCTCCCTGCCCCATGCGGTTCGGGATTAGCAGTCCCACCTCGCGATAGACCATCGTTGACCTTGATGCCGACAGTTCGGGACGAAGAGGCCATCGGTTCAACTCCGGTTACCCCGACCACAGACAAAAGGCCATAACCCATCGGGGTTATGGCCTTTTCTTGGTTCTGTCAGGGCGTCCAGTGCGGGTTGCGCCCGAGGTAGCGCAGCAGGGCGGCGGCCGGGTCGTCGTCGGGTTGTGCGGGGAGGGCAGCGGCGTAGGCGAAGCCCCGCAGGGGTTCGGCCGTCGCGCGGGCGGCCGGCATGAGTTGCTCGGCCAGCGCGGCGGTCAGGGGCGAGGGCTGTCCAGTTGCGACGGCGACATCCCAGGCGTGGACGGCGGCATCGAGGGCGCACGCGGCGGCCGCGAGCTCTGGGGCCATGGTGGGCACAGGCGGCAGCGGTGTGCGCACCGACTGGGCAGCCGGGTCGACTCCCGCCCACGCCGCGGTTGCTGCCTCGATGGCCTTCGCGACCGTGACGGCCACGCCTTCGTCGAGCCGGTGTGGCGGATTGAACGGGTCGTAGGACGGCGACGAGCCGGATCCGACGATGGATGCCCAGGCGTGCTGGTCTCCGGCGGCGTGGAACAGTACCTGCGCCACGGTCCATGCCGAGCACGGGGTCGGGTCGTCGAGCCGCCCGGTGTCGATGGCGCCGGTGGTGGCGCGGTCCAGGGCGTCGAGCGCGGTGCCGATTACAGTGAACATCACGAATGCTTCCGATCAGGCTAGTGCGGCGAAGAACCGGCGAATGTCCTCGGCGAGGAGGTCTGGGGCGTCGCGCGTGGCCCAGTGCCCGCCACGGTAGAAGGTACTCCAGGAGACGACGTTTGTGAGCGGACGTCTTCGGCCAGCGGCACCCGGATCACGCGGGCTATCCTCCAAATAGCACGTGCCTCAGGCTGGTACCCCCTAATCAAAAGCCGCAAGGAAACGGTCGCGGAAGGTGTCCATGGGCCAGACAGGGGCTTGCGGGCCTGGGGTCAGGCCGTCGGTCCAGGCCCACGAGTTGGCGCGGGCCAGGACGGCGGGGTCGCGGGCGACAATCGTGATCGGGACGTCGCGGCTCGCGCGTGGGCCGGTGACGATAGTGGCGGCCTGGTGGTCGCCGAGGAAGACGAGCACCAGGTCGTCATCACCGTAGGTTTCGACATAGGAGATAAGAGCTTCGATAGAGTACGCGAGCGCGCGCGGATAGTTCGCCCGCATGCGCACCGGATCGTTGGACTCCGGCCCGGACACATAGCCCGAACCGTCACCGAGGCTGTCCCATGCCACGAGCGGCGGCACCGGGTCCCACGGCCCATGGCTCGACATGAGCGGGATCATCGCCATGACCGGTGTGCCGCCGCCGGATTCGAGCCTGCGGAAGCTCGAAAGCGTGTACTGGTCCGGGATGCTGGAGAAGGTGAAGCGAGGCCCGCGATAGCCGAGATCCTCCGAGGTGTGGATGCGGTCGAAGTCGAACACCGCGCCGCCGGGCCATGCGCCGTTCGTGCCCGGCATGACCGCGACCGTGCGCCATCCCGCCCGCTGGAACGCCCCGCTGAGGGTGAGCCGGTCGCTGTTGGTCAGCGCCTGGTGCCGCTGCTGATCGTCGATCCACAGCCCGGAGAACAGTGTGGCGTGCGCGAGCCAGCTGCCTCCCCCGGCCGTTGGCGACGTCAAGAACCCGCTGCGGGAAGCGAACCCCTTGGTCCGCAACCGCTCCGTTCCCGCCTCCAAAGTGGACGCGACAGCCGGAGCGGGAAGTGCCACGCGACCGTAGCTTTCGATGAAGACGACCATCACGTCCTTGCCCCGCAACGCGTTCAGCATCTGTGCGCCCGGCACATCGCCGAACGCGTCGGTGGCCAACTGCGACGGGAACACGGCCCGATCGCGGACTCCCGCATACACCTGTGCCAGCCGGTCGTAGGAGTCTTGCGACGCCAACGGAAGCCCCGCCACGAGGGCCAGCATCCACGCCACCGCCGCCGCGACCGCTCCACGCATTGTCGCGACCCTGTGCGCGCCAAGTAATCCCGCCAGTCGTCCAAAGCAGACAGTCACCAGCGCGACCACCGCGGGCGCCAGCGCCACCACACCCACCATCGCGGCCCAGCCATACGAGCGCCGCACGAACTCCAGCGCCGCCCACACGAAGGGCCAATCCGCGTACGGATCGAACGGCCGGTCGAGCACGACCGAGAACCCGAGCCCGATGAACTTCAGCACGGCCAGCAGGCCGAGCACCACCCCCGCCCCGATCGCCACCGGCCGCCGCGGCCACCGCCACACCGCAAGCGCCGCAAGGATTCCCTCGACCGGCAGGCGCACCCATCCCGTCACCGCCGTGAGTTGTTCCACCTCGCCGGGCAGGAGCAGCACGAGCAACACCAGCAGCGCGCACAGGCCGCCCAGCAGGGCGCTCATCCGCCGAACCGCGCCGACAGCGCGTACCTCAACAGCGCCACGTCGCCGATCTGCCGCACATCGGCCAGCCGTGCCCGCCGGTCCGCGTTCCATGGGAAGACTCCGTCATTGACGAACCGCCGCGCCCGCGAATCGCCCACAAAGAACGGTGCCACCACCAAGTGCAGCTCGTCGGCCAGCTGATTGGTCAGGAACTGGGTGTGCATGCTGCCGCCGCCCTCGACCATCAGCCGCCCGATGCCGCGCTCATACAGATCCTGCGCCAACCGGGGAAAGTCCACCGGCTGCCCACCATCGACAACCGTCGCGACCGAGCCGAGATGGGACACCGCATAGTCCAGGACCCCGCTGGCGCAATAGACGATTTTCTCGGTATCCCCAGTCGTGAAGAAATCCGCGCTCGGCTCCAGCCGGGCCCGCCTCGTCACGGTCACCTTGACCGGCAACGGTTTCAGCCCTCGGGCCACCCGTTCGTCGCGCCGCGCCGGCGAGCGCACCAGCAGTTTGGGGTTGTCGCACCGCACCGTGCGCGCACCGACCAGGATCGCGTCGCACTCGGCCCGCACGGCGTCGACCCGGTCGAAGTCGTCCGCATTGGACAGCAGCAGCCGCTCCTCGGTGGGGCCGCCGAGGTACCCATCGATCGACATGCTGCAGCTCAGCAGGATGTACGGCCGGTTAACCATGTGCCTCAAGGACTTTCGCGATGACCATCGAGGTCGTCTCCCATCCGGTGAGCTCGGCGCGGCGCTGCCGGGCCGCCTGGCGCAGCCGCTCGCGCAGCTCGGCCCGGCTGAGCCAGCCGCGAAGTGCGTCGGCCAGAGCTCCCGGGTCGTCGGGTGGCACGAGGATGCCCGGCAGGTCCCCATCGGGTGCGCGTCCGAGCGCCTCCGGCAGGCCCTGCGCGTCTGTGCCCACCACCGGTATCCCGCGGGCGAGCGCCTCAGTCACCACCATCCCGTAGCTTTCTCCCCGCGACGGCAGCACCAGCAGATCCGCATCGGCGTAGCAGGCATCGAGGTCCGCACCCCTGCGCGGGCCGGCGAAGGTGATCCGCTCAGCCATGCTTCTCCCGCCCCCCAGCCCTTCGGGCCCACCCCCCTTGCCGTGCTCCCGCGTCTGGCGGAGCAGGCGCT
>NZ_QJUG01000317.1 GCF_003426775.1 Allorhizocola rhizosphaerae
CGGGCAAAGGCGAGGGTGGGGCGGGCAGGCCGGCCGCTGGACGCGGCGGGGCGGGCAGGCGCGAAGGCGATGCGGGCGTGACGATGATGGGCATGCGCGTGGTGGAGGTGATGGAGGTGCGTGAGGCACTGCACTGGGCGGCAAGGTTTTCTTCGGAGTGACCGTAGACTGTGGCCGTGCCAATCGATCGCGACACCGTGTGGAATCCCGCTGTCATTAGCGGCGATCCACTGCGGGCCACCCTTGCGCGGGTCGCGCCGGGCACGCCGCTGCGCGACAGTCTGGAGCGCATCCTGCGCGGCCGCACCGGCGCATTGATCGTGCTCGGCTACGACAAGACCGTGGAGTCGTTGTGCACGGGCGGCTTCCCGCTCGATGTCGAGTTCACCGCGACCCGGCTGCGCGAGTTGTGCAAAATGGACGGCGCGGTGGTGCTGACCGCCGACGGGCAGCGCATCGTGCGTGCGGCCGTGCAGCTGATGCCCGACGCCTCGATCCCGTCGGCCGAGTCCGGCACGCGGCACCGCACCGCCGAGCGGGTCGCCAAGCAGACGGGCTACCCGGTGATATCCGTCTCCCAATCGATGAACATCATCGGGGTGTATGTCGCGGGACAGCGGCATGTGCTCGACGACTCCGGCCAGATACTGTCACGGGCCAACCAGGCGCTCGCCACCCTGGAGCGATACAAGCTGCGGCTCGACGAGGTGAGCGGCACGCTGTCCGCGTTGGAGATCGAAGACCTGGTGACCGTGCGCGACGCGGTCGCGGTGGTGCAGCGGCTGGAGATGGTCCGGCGCATCTCGGACGAGATCGCCGGCTACGTGGTCGAGCTCGGCACGGATGGGCGGTTGCTCTCGCTTCAGCTCGACGAGCTCATGGCCGGCGTCGACTCGGACCGCACCCTGGTGATCCGCGACTACCTGCCGACCGGCAAACTCGTGTTCGGCAGGCGGCCCCGCACGGTCGAAGAGGCCCTCGTCGAGCTGGACCTGTTGACCGCCAACGAACTCATCGACCTGGTGTCGGTCGCCAAGGCCATGGGCTATCCACCCGCGACCGAGACCCTCGACGCACCGGTGAGCCCGCTCGGGTTCCGCCTGCTGGCCCGCGTGCCGCGCCTGCCGGGGGCCATCGTGGAGCGCCTGGTGGACCACTTCGGCAGCCTGCAACGGCTGTTGGGCGCGACCGTCGAAGACCTGCAGGCGGTCGAGGGCGTGGGCGACGCGCGGGCGCGGGGCGTGCGCGAGGGGCTGTCGCGGCTGGCGGAGACGTCCATTTTGGAGCGCTACGTCTGACGCGCATCCTCAGGGGTCACAGCACGATGGGCCGATAGCCCAGCGCCGCGTCCACGATCGCCTCGGGGTGAGGCATCGGCCAACTGCGGGGTGACAAGCGGCGGGCAGAGTGCGGTGCGCAGTTCCATAGGCTGAGATAGGTTCCTCGGATGGCTTCTGATCGGATCGTCACCGCGGATGCCGCGGGCACCTGGACACTCGGCGATTTTACGGTCAACCGCATGGGTTTCGGTTCCATGCGCCTCACCCCGAACCCGGACCGCAGCGTGGCCATCGCCGTGCTGCGCCGTGCGGTCGAGCTCGGCGTCAATCACATCGACACAGCCGCCTTCTACGTTTCACCGGGCGGCACGCTGCGAGTGGGCGAAGGCACGGCCCGCTACGCGACCGAGCTGATCCGGGAAGCGTTCGACGGCGCGGACGACGGCCCGGTCGTCGTCACCAAGGTGGGCCCCGGCGTTGATCCCGTCACGGGTGCGTTCTACCAGGCGATGACGGTCGCCCAGTTGCGCGCGCAGGTCGAGGAGAACCTGCGCCGCCTCGGCCGCGACCACCTCGACGTCGTGAACCTACGGATCATCAAGAATCCGGGCACGGACTCGATCGCCGAACGGTTCGGTGCGCTGGCGGAAATGCGCGAGCAGGGCCTCATCCGCCATCTGGGCCTGTCCAACGTCCGCGCCGATCACCTCGACGAGGCGCAGGAGATCGCTCCCGTCGTGTGCGTGCAGAACGCGTACTCGATAGATAGGGAAGACGATCTCGTGGAAGTGTGCGCGAAGCGGGGCATCGCCTTCGTGCCGTTCTTCGCGATCGCCGGGACGAAGCGTGAGGCGGGCGCGGAGACCGGCCACAGCGAGGCCGTCCAGGCGATCGCGCGTGCCCACGACGCGACACCGCAACAGATCCGGCTCGCCTGGACCCTGCATCAGGGCCCGCACCTGCTGGCGATCCCGGGCACGGGCAGCGTGCACCATCTGGAGGAGAACATCGCGGCCGGCGCGCTGAAGTTCACGCCCGACGAGATGAGCCTCCTAAGTGGAGCGCGGTAGGTAGTCCTCAAGCCGGGCGGGCGTCACGCCCGACTCGTGCATGGCCTTGAGCGCGCCGATGAGGTCGTCGGCCAGGGCCGGCCGGAAGTGCATCAGCATCACGTCACCCGGTTTCACAACCTTTTGTGCCGTCTGGTACCTGACAACGCCCTCATGCACGGTCTGAGTCCAGAAGAGGCTGACCCGCACGCCACAGTCGCGGGCCGCCTTCAACGTCACGCCGTCGTAGTTGCCAAACGGTGGCCGGAACAGATACGGCCGCGCACCGAACAGGCCTTCGAGCCGGTCCGAGCAGTCCTTGATCTCCTTGTGCTGGAAGTCGTAGGTCTGGCCCTTCAGATTTCGATGCGTCACCGTGTGGTTCTGCACGTGCGCGCCCGTGGCCTGGATGGCCTTGAAGTAGGCCGTGTGATTGGCCGCCGCCGGCGAGTTGAGGAACATCGTCACGGGGATGTCGGCACGCTTGATGAGTTCAAGCGCCTCGCTCGTGCGCGACAGACCACCGTCATCGATCGTGATGAACGCGACCCGGTGTTGCGTTGGCACACGCGACCACCACGGCGTAGCGGACCCATGGGGCACGTCCACCGGCTCCGGCCTCGGTGCCTTGGTGAACTTTGGCACCTGCGACATGTACCAGTTGACCGTCTTTTCGGGCGGGTGCTCCGGCGCCCTGGTCGTCGGCTCCAGCGAGGGCAACGGTTCGGCCGGGGGCGAGAACGAGGGCTCGGGCGACGGCGCCGGCGGACGGGCCGAAGGCTGCGCGCCTCCCTCAAACCGCGGGCCGGGCGCCGAGCCGCACCCACACAGCAACGCAGGCATGGCGGTCAAAAGGGACCGTCGGGGGACTGGCACGAAGTCAGAGGCTACTGGGCGATTGCCGAGTCCGGTAGCTGAAACACGTCAGGCAAATGGGTTGTTACCAGGCCATCGTCCAGAAGACTGCGCAGCGCGCGCTCCCGCTGCACCGCATCGCCCCACACGACATCGAGCCGCGCCCGCGGCACGGGCCCCTCCGCCTCCCGCAACACGGCCAGCAGCAGCCCGCGCACCTGACGGTCGGTGCCCGCATACGCCTGCGGACGGCGATAAGGCGCAACCGGCGCGGGTTTGCCAAGCGCCCGCCACGCGCACATGGTCGCAAGTGGACAGTCGGCGCAGCGTGGCGACCGCGCCGTGCACACCACCGCGCCCACCTCCATCAGCGCCACGCTCGCCAACGGCGCATCGACGGAAGGCAACAGTCTCTCCACAAAGCCCAGCGACACGGCCGCGTCCTCGACCCCGTGCATCACCCGTGCCACCACCCGGCGCACGTTCGTGTCCACCACCGGGTGCCTCTGCCCAAACGCGAAGGTGAGCACGGCCCGCGCCGTGTAGTCGCCAACCCCGGGCAGCGCGAGCATTTCGTCCAGCGTCTGCGGGACCTCTCCCCCATGACGCTCCACGATCGTGACCGCGCACGCATGCAACCGCATGGCCCGCCTCGGGTAGCCAAGCCGCCCCCACGCCCGGATCGCCTCGCTCACGGGCTCCTCCGCCAGCCGCGCCGGGGTGGGCCAACGCGAAACCCATTCGTGCCAAGCGGGAAGCACCCGCGACACCGGTGTCTGTTGCAGCATCACCTCGCTGATCAGGATGGGCCACGCCCCGATGCCCGGCTGACGCCACGGAAGCTCGCGCGCGTTGGCGCGGTACCACTCAATGGATAGCTCGGCCACCTCGGACATGGCCTCGACTCTAACGGTGACAGAATCCGGGCATGGAGTTCGCAGTCACCGTGATCGGTCACGATCGGGTAGGAATCGTCGCCGACGTGGCGGAGGCGCTCGCCCGGCTCGGCGCCAACCTCACCGACTCGACCATGACCCGGCTGCGCGGCCACTTCACCATGACGCTCATCTGCACCGTCGACGCCAGCGTCGGCGACCTCGAGGCCGCGCTGCGCCCGCTCACCGACGTCACCGTCACGGTGCGCGAGGTCGGCCCCGACGAGCCGATCTCCGATGCCGGCGAACCCTACGTGCTCAGCGTCCACGGCGCCGACCGCCTCGGCATCGTCGCCGCCGTCACCCGCGCCGTCGCCGACGCCAGAGGAAATATCACCGATCTGTCGACCCGCCTGACCGGTACCCTCTATCTCCTCATCGCGGAAATAGATCTTTCATCCGGTACGGCGCAAGCCCTCGCGCAGCGCCTGGCAGACCTCGAAAAATCGTTGGGGGTGGAGATCAGCCTCCGGCAGGCCGAAACGGACGTGCTATGACCGTGCTCCCCGTCGTCCGCGCGCCCGATCCCGTGCTGAGCCGCGCCGGCGCCACCGTCGACCCGCACGACCCGGCCGTCATCCAGCTCGCCGAAGACATGGTCAGCACCATGCGCGCCGCGCCCGGCTGCGTCGGCCTGGCCGCCCCCCAGGTAGGAGTGCCGGCCCAACTCTTCGTGGTCGACGTGACCGGCCACCCCAAGGCGTCCACGGTGCACGGTCTGCTCGTGCTCGCCAACGCCGGCATCGTCGAGGCGAGCCGGTGGAAACAGGGACGCGAGGGCTGTCTGTCCATTCCGGACCTCACCGGAGACGTGAAGCGGGCAGGCCGCATAGTGGTCGTCGGCGAGATCCCCGGAGGCGGCAAAATAACCGTCAGCACGGACGCGTTCGAGGCCCGCGCACTGCAGCACGAGATCGATCACTGCAACGGGCTCCTGTTCGTGGACCGGGTCAGTGGCGCTCACGCCATTTACCAGCGAAAGGTTTATCTGTGAAGCCCATGAGCGAGGGCTTGTCCCGAGTGAATCAGCAGGCATGCACCGCGGAGCGCAGCGGAGGGATGCCATCGCCACGCGTGTCGGCCGTGCGTGCCGGCTGGCCTGACGTTAGCGTGAAACCATCATGAGACTCGTCGTGGGTCCGCTGCCCGCTTCCGTCTACTGGCGCCGTCGTGCCCTGGTGCTCGGCGGGGTGGCGCTGGTCGTTGCCATGATCGTGTACTCCTGCGCCACCACCGACAAGACCGCGGCCACGCCCGGCCCGGCCTCGTCGCCTACCCCCGCCCCCGACACCACCCCGAGCCCGTCGCCAAGCGCCGGTGTCGTCGCCCCAGCCGTCGTCACCAGCTCAAGCCCCACACAGCCACCACCGGCCGTCGACGCCTCCACCTGCACCGACGCCGAGCTCAGCGTCACTGCCGTCCCGGCCAAGACGACCGCCCCGAGCGGGGCCGAGCTACACATCAAGCTGCTCATCAAAAACACCTCGCAGCGCTCCTGCACCCGCGACATCGGGCCGGACCAACAAGAGCTCTACATCGTGGACGGCGCCAACCGCGTCTGGTCCTCCGACCACTGCGACGGCCCCACCGGCTCCGAGCTGCGCACCTTCCCGGCCGGCCATGAGCGCTCCTACGAGGTCGTCTGGAACGGCAAGTCCAGTTCCTCGTGCGCGGCCAGGCGCGCCCCCGACGGCCCCACGCCAACGCCTGGCGAATACCAACTCCTCGGCCGTGTCGGCACCGACCTCAGCCAGCCCGTCACCCTCAAGCTCACCTAGTACGGCGCGGGTTTGCAGCCAAAGGTTCGGTGCTGCTTGCGCCCAGAAAATAGATATCACTATGATATCGATATGGCGGCCGAGCGTAAGCAACTGCTGCTGCGGCTGGACCCGACCATCCACGACGCGCTGGCCGGCTGGGCAGCCGACGACCTGCGCAGTGTGAACGCGCAGATCGAGTACCTCTTGCGTCAATCGCTGGCCAAGGCGGGTCGGCTGCCTGACAACGCAGGCGAGCCGCGGCGGCGCGGCCGACCGCCCAAAACCGCGTCAGATTGAGAGCTGGTCATGGAGCTGCCCCTCACTTCGCAGGTCTACCTTCTGGCCTACAACACCGACAAAGGCAAGCTGACCTGCGGCGGCTATCTGGGCTACATCCTTCGCGCCGCGGCGCTCACCGAGCTGCACCACCTGGGCGCACTATCCGATGCCGATGGCAAGCCGCACGCGACCGGCACCAAGGTCACCGATCCCCTGCTGGCCGAGGTGCTGCGAGAGATCGCGTCCGCACCCAAACCGAAGAAATGGGCCTGGTGGGTCCACCACGGCCAGACCCCTATGTTCCGCGCGGTCCAGCATCGACTGGTCGACGACCGCATCATCACCACCGAGCGCTACCGCGTTCTGGGGATCTTCCCCGCTACCAGAGTCAAGATCCACGAGCACCGTAAGGTCTCCCAACTCCGCTCCACTGTCACCCGCACGCTCAACGGGAGCAACGCCGATCCGCGCGAGGCAGCGCTGACCGCGTTGGCAGCGAGCGGCCAGATCCGGATCGCCATCAGCCAGGCTCAAACCCGCCAACACGCCAAGCGCCTGGAATCCCTTGCCATACAGGCAGGCCCAGCGCTGCCGGCGCTACGCCAGGTGATCCGCAACCACCAAGAGTCCGGCGCGGGCGGCTGACAACCCTCGACACTTCACCCCGCCGGCACCGAAAAGGACACCACGCCCCACACTCCCGCGCTTGAAGCAGGGGCGGGGATCGCTCTGCGCCGCTCAAGCCTCCTGACTTGGCTCAGATGAGCGCGCACCGGACTTTGATCGATGACGATAAAGGGTCCGAGGCGCTTAATTGGCATACATCGATCAGCGGCATCCGTGCTGGTTATGGTGCGAGGCTTGGGCGGCGCACCCAGCCCGCACCGCCTCTGTCGCCGGGCCGAAGGGAAAATCGCAGACCATCAATGCCAGTGTGGCTCTCGTCAGTGCGCAGATTTGTGCGGCGGGCCTCGCGAAAGCGCCGGTCGGCGACTTGAACGCGATCAACACCACGGATCTTGAGCCAAGTCAGATCACAGACCGCACGCCCTCCTCACAGAATGGCGCGCGAACCACAACCACCCACAGCCCTCACCAGCACGAGCGACGCACATCGACGCAGGAACCACAACCACACCACACCCCACAGCCCTCACCAACACCGGCGGCGCACATCGACGCAGGAACCACAACCACCCCACACCCCACACCCCACAGCCCTCACCAACACCGGCGGCGCACATCGGCGCACGGACCGCTACGCGCGGCACACGGCTGAGTCTTGAAGCGGGGGCGGGGGATCGCTCTGGGCC
>NZ_QJUG01000318.1 GCF_003426775.1 Allorhizocola rhizosphaerae
CGGCTTGGCCAGCACCCGTTGGGCCCGCGGGCTCAGCCTGCCCTGCACGGCCCGCGCCAGACCCGGGCCCGCCGCCGACGCCAGCAGCGGCGCCACCTTCGCGGCCAGGCCCGCCAGCACGGGAAGGAACTCCTGGCCGCCACCCAGCGCCGTCCCGGCCTCCGGGATCACCCCCAGCGCCTCGGCGGTCTCGTTCTCCTCCGCGGCCTCCGGCGGCTCGTAACCCTCGGCGCGCAGATCGCCGGTCGCCGACTCCTCACCCTCCACCTGCGCCAGCGCCTCCGGTGCGGCCTCGGCGAACTCCTCACCGGACTCGGCGGCCTCGGTGCCGACCTCGGCGTGCGCCTCCTGCGGCCCGCCGGATTCGCTGACCCCGCTGACCTCGCCGGTCACCTCCTCGACGGCTTCGCTGCCGGTCCCTGCGGCCTCATCCGCCCGCCGCCCGTTCTCCCCGGTCACGCGACCGCTTCGCGACTTCACCGCACTCGTGGTCATGATTGCTCCTCTCGCGCTAGCCGTAAACGGCGCCGCCTCACGGGCTGCCGTCGGGCAGGCTCCGCCCCGCGTCCGGGCCGCGATTCGCCCTCCCAGGTCGGCGCCACCACCGGTCATAAATCTACTGGAATCGGGAGAAGCTGGACGCGATTCGTCAGTGGTCGAGGGTAGTGATCGCCTTGGCCAGCCGCGCCGCTCTCGTCCGGGCCGACTTGGCCTTCAGCAAACCCAGAATGATTTGGTACCGCTGCGTTTTGCCCAGTGCGTCGAACGCCCGCGCGGCGGCCGGGTGTGCCCGCAGGGCCGCCAACAGATCCTCGGGCACCTCGGCCGTGGCCTGCGACGCGTACGCCGCGTCCCACCGCCCGTCGGCCTTGGCCGACGCCACCTGCGCCAGACCCGGCTCGCGCATGCGCCCCTGCGCGATCAGCCGCTGGGCCCTGTCCACATTGACCCGTGACCACTGGCTGCCCGGCCGCCGCGGCGAATACCGCTGCGCGTAGAAACTGTCGTCATAGGACCTGCGCTGGCTGTCGATCCACCCGAAACACAGCGCCACGTCCAGGGCCTCGCCGATGCTCAGCGTCGCCCCGCGCGCACCCTCCTTGGCGATCCGCAGCCACACCTCGGTCTCGGTGGCGTGATGCTCGCCCAGCCACGCCTCGAACTCACCCACACCCTCGAACGTCTCCATGCCCCCATCGTCCACGCTAAAGTGCTCACCAACCGACCACTTTCCACCGGTCGATCACGAACTTGCGTCCATGTCCGGCGGCGGGTCGCCGCACAAACTTCACGGTCAACCGGCGTCCCGGAGACAGCGCCGGGGGAGAGGGGGAACGATGCGCGCCGACCGGCTCGTGGCCGCACTGCTGATCCTGCAGTCCCGCGGCCGGGTCACCGCCGCCGAACTCGCCCGCGAACTGGAAACCTCCGTGGCCACCGCCCGCCGCGACCTGGAAGCCCTGTCCGCCGCCGGCATCCCGGTCTACCCGCAACCCGGCCGCGGCGGCGGCTGGGCACTGGTCGGCGGCGCCCGCACCGACCTGACCGGACTGTCCGCCACCGAGGCACGCGCCCTGTTCCTGCTCGCCGGGCCCGCCGCCGTGTCCGACCCCGCCAAATCCGCGCTGCGCAAACTCGTGCGCGCCCTGCCACACACCTTCCGCGCCGACGCCGAGGCCGCCGCCACCGCGACAACGATCGACCCCACTCGATGGGGGGAGCGGGACCGGCCCCGCCCGCCCCTGGTCGACCTGCTGCAGACCGCCGTCATCGCCCGGCGCAAGGTCCGCCTGAACTACACCAACGGCGCCAAACAGCAAACCGAGCGGCTCGTCGACCCGTGGGGCCTGGTCGACAAGGACGACATCTGGTACCTCATCGCCGGCACACCGGCCGGGCAGCGCACCTTCCGCCTCGACCGCATCGCCGACGCCGCACCCACCGACCAGCCCGCGCAACGGCCCGACGACTTCACCCTCGCCGAAGCCTGGCAGCACATCGTCGGCGAAGTCGAGCAGAAACGCTCCCGCACCTGGGCCACCGTGCTCATCGACCCGCGATACGTGCCCATCCTGCGCGGCCACTTCGGGCGGCACTGCCACACCGACCCGCAACCACACGCCGACGGGCGGGCCCGGGTCCGGCTCGGCGCGCCCACCCCACGCGACATCGCCCGCAATCTCGCCGGCTGGGGCACCACGGTCGACGTCGTCGAACCCGAATCCGTCCAAAGTGAACTGGCCCGCATCGGCGCCGAACTCACCGCCCGATACGAGGGCTAGAACGCCGCGATGGCCGAGGGCGCCCGCTCGGCCCGGCTCAACACGCGCGGCACGGGCACCGCGCCGCGACGGCGTACCGCAAAAAGGGAACCGGCGAAACCCCGCCCCTGACGGCTGGACAGCGTCGCGAACAGGGCATCGCTACGGCGCGCGTCGCGCCCGGGCGGCCCAGATCGCATACGACGGATCGCGGTCGAGGTTGTGCCGGTCACGGTCATACCTGCGGGTCGTCCGGGGGTCGGCGTGACCCATCGCGTCCTGCACGTCCTCCAACGGCACACCCTCGGCACGGGCGGTCGTGGCGAAGGCGTGCCGCAACGAGTGCGGCGACAACTTGGCGGCCGAGGGGATCCCCGCCTTCTCGGCAAGCCGGCGCACCAGCCGGAAGATGGCGTGACGGTCGACGGGCCGGCCCTTGTCCGTGACGAACAGCGGGCCGCTGAGCTCTTCGGGTGCGACCCCGGCCCGCTCGCCGCGCTGACGAAGATAACTGTCGACGGCCTCCGCCGTGCCCGGGGCCAACGCGCGCCGCCGCTGCTTGCCGCCTTTGGCGTGGAAGCGCACCGTGCGATGCCCGCGCTCGTGCCCCAGGTCGGCGATGTCAAGGGCCACCAGCTCTCCGACCCGCAAGCCCAGATCGGCCAGCAGCGTCACGATGGCATGCGCCCGGGCCGAGTCGAGCGCGGCCGTGTACAGCAGCGCGTCAACCTCCGACGGGGACATCCCGACCGTGGCGGAGTGGTCTCGCGACACATAGGGCCGGTCCGCCCCGGCGACCGGATTGGTGCCGACCACACCAAGTTTGATCATAAAGTCGTACCAGCTGGACAGCCCGGATAGCTTCCGCGCCACGGTGGCCGGCGTCAGCGGCCGTCCGGTCCGCACGTCGATCTGCTGTTCGAGATGCCGCGCGTAGGTGTTGACGTGCGTGAACATCGCCTGCAGCGGATCGATGCCGCCGTCCAGGCACCATGCGAGGAAGTTGGCGACATCGCGTCTGTACGCCTCGCGAGTGTTCGCCGACAGGCGGCGGTTGGCCAGCCACGCCTCGACAAAGGACGCGTATTGCGGCTCAGATCCGGCCAACGCACCAAAGCCGACAGACCCGAAGGCATCCAGCGACATGATCCCAACATACCGCCCGCCGGTCTCGGCCTCTCATGCCGACACCACCGATTAACGGATTACAAAAACAGCAATTCAATAATTCTCCAAAGCTCGGCGGACCCGACGATTCTTCGGAATCCGGCTACACCATAATGACTGTTATGGTGTAACAGGCGTTGCCGGACGGTCAGGGATTGGTTGTCCACGCGTCGGCTGGCGTCCTGAGCCGTCTCGACCCGGTGCCGTCTTTCTCGATCCGTGTCAGCAGAAGATCGTTTCTCGTCGGCTGTCAGTGCGGCGACGACTCCCCGAGCACGGTTCTGGTTCAGGGTTCATCGTTGCGCTGCGCTCGATGCGGGCGACGTATGCGGTGGGCGGGCTTGCGGCCGGCACTCCCCCTGTGCGACGTGCGACATGCGCCGGGTCATGAGGATCCACGCGCGGCGGAGGGCTATGGCCGGTCGCCGCCGGAGTTGGGACCGGCATCCGTCGAGCCGTTTGGCCGCGGTGATCCGCGCGCCGGGCTTCGAGTAGCCTTCGCCGAATGGGGATCGATGTGAGGGACGCTCCGGAGTTGGAGCGGTTCGAGGCCCGCGACGACGACGGGCAGCCGGCCGGGTTTGTGACCTATCAGGTGACGGGCAGCGTGATCGTGTACACGCACACCGAGGTGAAACAGGCGTTCCAGGGGCAGGGCGTGGGGTCGGCGCTGGCGCGGGCGGTGATGGAGGACGCGAAGGCCAGGGGGCGCACGGTGGTGCCGATGTGCCCGTACCTGGTCAAGTGGCTCGACAAACACCCGGAGTATGAGCCGATCATTGCCCGCACGACGAAGAGGGTGAAATGACACCGACCGGGCCGACCGTTGTCAGGGACCCGGTGTGGGTGCGTGTGCTGGTGTGGCTGGGGTTTCCCATCGCCGGGGCGCTGTTGGGGTACCTGCTGAAATTGGTTTCAAGATGGATAGTGGGTCTGGAGTGGGCACCCTGGCAAGGGCCGTTCAAGCTGCTGACCAAGATGCACGAGCCGTGGTTCACCATCGTGCCGGTGGCTGTGGGTGTGGTGGCGGGGCTGGTGCTGGCGTTGCTGGCGTGGGAGGACAGTCTCAGGGTGTCGGTGTCGCGCGAGTCGGTGGGGCTCAGGCGGGGCGATAAGGAGCGGGAGCTGTCGGCGGCCGCGGTGCGGGGGGTGTTCGTCGACGGCAAGGAGCTGGTGCTGCTGGGTGCCTCGGGTGAGGAACTGGCCCGGGAGAAGTCCGATCTGGACGGTGGGCTGCTGCGGGAGGCGTTCGGGGCGCACGGGTTCGCCTGGCTGGACGGTGATCCTTTTGCGGGGCGGTACCGGCGGTGGGTGGAGGGCGATCCGGCGTTGTCGGGCAGCGCCAACGCGGTGCTCAAGGCGCGGGCGTCGGCTTTGGACAAGGGTCACAAGGAGGATGCGGCGGAGCTGCGCGAGGAGCTGGTGAAGCTGGGCGTGGTGGTCCGCGATGTGGGCAAGAAGCAATGGTGGCGGGTTATCGAGCCAGTTTGAGGTCGGCGGCCACGGGCCGGTGGTCGCTGGCGGTGGCGGGCAGGACGCGGGCGTCGGTGGCGGTGACGCCGCGGATGAGGATGTGGTCGATGCGAGCCATGGGGAATCCGGCGGGCCAGGAGAAGCCGAATCCCCAGCCGCCTTCGGCATGTGCTGAGGTCAGTCCGTAGGTCAGCGGGGCGAGCTCGCGGTCGTAGGCGGTGCCGTTGAAGTCGCCCATGACGATGACGCGGGCCAGTTTTTCGGCGGCGATGCGCTCGCCGAGCTGGGTGACGGTGGTGTTGCGCCGGGCGGAGCTGAACCCTTCGCCGGGGCTGACGCGCACCGAGGCCAGGTGGGCGACGTAGACGGCGACGGGCCCGGCGGGGGTTTGCGCCTCGGCGCGCAGGGCGCGGGGCCAGCCGATGCCGATGTCGACCTGTTCGCCGGCGCGCAGCGGGTGGCGGCTCCACAGGGCGACGGTGCCGGAGTCGATGTGGTGCGGGTAGCGGGCGCGCAGCAGCCGGCCGAAGGTGGCCAGGTCGTCGTCGGTGAGTTCCTGCAGGGCGATGATGTCGGGTTCGGCGGCGAGCAGGACGGCGGCGGTGCCGTCGGGGTCGGGATTGGACGCGCCGATGTTGTGGGTGAGCACCCGCAGGTCGTGGTCGCCGCCGCCCTTGCCGGGCACGACGAGGTGGCCGAACAGGCCGAGCCACACGACCGTGGTGAGGGCGGCGGCCAGGGCGGCGGTGGCCGAGCGGCGCCACAGGGCCGCGGCGGCCAGCAGCGGGATGCTCAGGCCGAGCCAGGGCAGGAAGGTTTCCAGCAGGCTGCCGAGGTTGCCGGGGCTGTTGGGGACATGTTTGTGGCCGAGCATGGCGGCGATGGCCAGCAGCGCCAGCAAGGCGGGCACGATACCGCGGCTCCAGGTGGTCACCGCATCAATTTACCCAGGGCGCCGGGCGGGTGTGCCGGTGCCTGAAGTGGTGCTTGAGGGCGGGTGTCGTACGGCTCGGGTAGGTTGCGTGGCATGGCAGCCGATGTTTTGAGCCGGCGCGAGCTCAACCGCGCGACCTTGGAGCGGCAGCTGCTGCTGCGCCGCTGGAGTGTGCCGGTGGCCGAGGCGCTGGAGCGGGTCGTGGGCATGCAGGCGCAGGCGCCCAACCCGCCCTACTTCGGGCTGTGGGCGCGGCTGGAGGGGTTCCACCAGGACGATCTGATCAAGCTGGTGCAGGAGCGTGAGGTGGTGCGCATCGCGCTGATGCGCTCGACGATCCACCTGGTGACCGCGGGTGACTGCCTGTTTTTGCGGCCGCTGGTGCAGGTGATGCATGAGCGGGGGTTCGGGTCCGGCTACCGCAAGCTGGCCGACGGGCTTGACGTGGCGGCGGTGGCCGCGGCGGGGCGCACGCTGGTGGAGGCCAAGCCGATGACGTTCGCCGAGCTGGGTGAGCAGCTGGCGCAGCGGTTCGCCGGCCGTGATCCGCACATGCTGGCGATGGTGGTGCGCACGTGGGTGCCGCTGGTGCAGGTGCCTCCGCGGGGGTTGTGGGGGTTCAGCGGGCAGGCCGCGCACACCTCCGCCGAGCAGTGGCTGGGGCGTGCACTTCGGACGGATGCCGGCGGGCAGGAGCTGATCCTGCGCTATCTGGCCGGGTTCGGGCCGGCCAGTGTGAGGGATGTGCAGACGTGGGCGGGGGTGACCCGGCTCAAGGAGCCGATGGAGCAGCTGCGGCCGCGGCTGCGGGTGTTCCGCGACGAGCAGGGGGTGGAGCTGTTCGACCTGCCCGAGGCGCCACGCCCGTCGGCCGATGTGACCGCGCCGGCCCGGTTCGTGGCCGAGTTCGAAAACATGCTGCTGTCCTATGCCGACCGGAGCCGGATCATCAGTGAGGAGCACCGCAAGCGGATCTTCACGCCCAACGGGCTGATCCCGGGCACGTTCCTGCTCGACGGGTTTGTGGCCGGCACGTGGCGGTTGCAGCGGCAGCGCGACGAGTCGGTGCTGCAGGTCAGCCCGTTCGGGCGGCTGTCCAAGGCGGACCGTGCGGCGCTGCAGGCCGAGGGGCTCAAGCTGCTGGCCTTCGCCGCGCCGGAGACCGACCACGACATCCGGTTCGAGCCGGCGGCCGGCCGGGCCGCCTGAAGAGCCCGTCAGGTGGGCCGCACTTCGGTGAAGCGCCGGCCGGGCCGGAGGAAAGAGCCCGCCGGGTGGGCTGCACTCCGTGGAGAGGCGGCAGTACAGTGCACGCCGGGAAACGTCAGGCGGCTCCCAGGTTGTCGGCGCGTGACGGCTGCCCACCGGACCGGCGCGGCGTGGGGTGCGGCACCCGTGGATGCCGGCGGTCGGCGGTGGGC
Organism: Allorhizocola rhizosphaerae; assembly: GCF_003426775.1. Taxonomy (GTDB): domain Bacteria; phylum Actinomycetota; class Actinomycetes; order Mycobacteriales; family Micromonosporaceae; genus Allorhizocola; species Allorhizocola rhizosphaerae. The sequence goes on from NZ_QJUG01000318.1 coordinate 7,257, forward strand.
CGCGCATCACGGGCCCCAACGAGCCGGCAGCATCACTACCCTACCTTCATGGCCATTTTGAGTACCGGGGCACGACAGCCGTTCCGGCGACGGCTTCGAGTTCGGCCTGGCGCTGCTGCTCGACGGGATCGAACGGCGCATCACATGACCCGCCGGCTGGACCTGGGCCACCTCGTGCCGGCCCGCGCCGCCGGGGTCGGCCCGTACCCGGCG
>NZ_QJUG01000319.1 GCF_003426775.1 Allorhizocola rhizosphaerae
GACGGCCGGCTGACCATCGCCGGGCTGCCGGCGGGCGGGCACCAGCTGCTCGCCGTCCCGACCGAGGCGCCGGGCCATGGCGCGCAATGGGTCGGCGTGTCCGGCGGCACGGGCCGCCAGGTCCTGGCCGCGACCGTCGAGGCGCGGGCCGGCCAGACCGTGACCGGGCCGATGGTTCGGATGGACCGCGCGGGCACGATCACCGGCGTCGTGACCAAGGCCGACGGCAGTGTGGCACGGTTCGGCCCGATGGTGGGTGTCGTGCCCCAGCCGCGCGGGATGGCGCCGGGTGCGGTCAACGTGGACGAGTCGGGCCTGTACACGCTGGACTTCCTCGGGCCATACGACTGGGCGCTGTTTTTCACCGAGGCTCAGGAGGCCGCGCAGTACTCCGGCGGCGTGGCCAACCCGTACTTCGCCCGGACGGTGAAGGTCACGGCGGGCGCGACCGCGACGTACGACTTCACGTTCCGCGCGGGCGTGCGGCTCACGGTGAAGACGCAAAACGCGTCCGGAGTCGAGGCGCTCAACGCGATCACCGGTTACGTCATGGGCCGCGGCAGCGGGCCGGAGTCCACGTTCCTCATCGTAGGGCCGCAGTTCGTCCGGTTCCGGGCCGATGACGGGCGGATGCACGACGGCGTGTTCTGGATCCCGAGCAGCGGTAGCAAGACGGTGGAGCTGACGTTCGACTGAACCGCAAACAGTGGTACCCTAACGATCGTTCAGGTCATTAGGGAGGCTGCGGCGTGCGGGACGAGTTGGACGGGCTCCGCGGGCGGGTCACGGCCGGGGGAGCGGCGAGATACCACGAGGCCAACGCGGCCAAGGGGAAGCTGTTTGCCCGTGAGCGCGTGGCCCGCCTGGTCGACAAGGATTCCTTTGTCGAAGACGGCATGCTGGCCAATGCCATGGCCAAGGGGGGCGGGCCCGAAGGGCAGGGGGGCGGGAGCGGACTTAGCCTGCCGGCCGACGGCGTGATCACGGGCAGTGCGACCATCGAGGGCCGCCCGGTGTGCCTGATGGCCAACGATTCCACGGTCAAGGCCGGCAGCTGGGGCGCCCGCACGGTGGAGAAGATCATCCGGATCATCGAGCGGGCCTATCTGCAGGGCGTGCCGATGGTCTATCTCGTCGACTCGGCGGGCGCCCGCATCACCGACCAGGTGGACCTGTTCCCCGGGCGGCGCGGCGCCGGGCACATCTTCTACCAGCAGGTGAAGGCCTCGGGCAGCATCCCGCAGGTGTGCGCGCTGTTCGGCCCGAGCGCGGCGGGAGGGGCCTACATCCCCGCGTTCTGCGACGTGGTCGCGATGGTCGACGGCAACGCCTCGATGTATCTCGGGTCCGACCGCATGGTGGAGATGGTCACCGGCGAGAAGACCACGCTGGAGGCGATGGGCGGGGCAAAGGTCCACTGTGAACAGTCGGGCGTGGGCCACTTCCTGTGCAAGACCGAGGATGAGGCGCTCGACGTGGTCAAGCGCTACCTGTCGTTCCTACCGCAAAACTGGACCCAGCAGCCGCCCTCCGCCGAGACGCAAGACGCGCCGGGACTGACGCATGAGCTGATTCCCGACAGCGAGCGGCGTGCCTTCGACATGCGCAAGCTAATCAAGGGCCTGCTTGACGGCGGCGATTACTTCGAGATCCAGGAGCGCTGGGCGCGCGAGCTGACCGTCGGGTTTGGACGGATGGACGGACGCGTGGTCGGCGTCGTCGGCAACAACTCGCTGCACAAGGGCGGCGTGCTGTTCGTCGACTCGGCCGACAAGGCGACGCGCTTCGTGCAGCTGTGCGACGCGTTCAACGTGCCCCTGCTGTTCCTGGCCGACGTGCCGGGGTTCATGGTCGGCAGCGCGGTGGAGAAGCAGGGCATCATCCGGCACGGCGCGAAGATGGTTTCCGCGATCAGTGAGGCGACCGTGCCCAAGATCTGTGTGGTGGTGCGCAAGGCCTATGGCGCGGGGCTTTACGCGATGGCCGGGCCGGGGTTCATGCCCGACGCCACGATCGCGCTGCCGACCGCGAAGATTGCCGTGATGGGCGCCGAGGCGGCCGTCAACGCGGTCTACGCCAACAAAATCGCGGCCCTGCCCGCCGACGAGCGCGAGGCCTTCATCGCCGCCAAGCGCGCCGAATACGAGACCGACATCGACCTGGTCCGGCTGGCCAGCGAGCTGGTCATCGACACCATCGTGACGCCCGAGGAGCTGCGCGCCGAGGTGATCCGGCGGTTCGCGGCCGCCGCAGGCAAGGACCGTCACTTCTCCAACCGCCGCCACGGCGTGACACCTGTCTAGAGGGAGTGCGACATGACTGATTTCGGACTCAGCGAAGAGCACCGGGAGCTGCGCGAGACCGTGCGGCGCTTCGCGCTCGACAAGGTGGCCCCGGTGATCGGCGAATACTACGAGCGGCACGAGTTCCCCTACGAGCTGATCCAGCAGATGGGCGCGATGGGGCTGTTCGGGCTGCCGTTCCCGGCCGAGTTCGGCGGGATGGACGGCGACTACCTGGCCCTGTGCATCGCCCTGGAGGAGCTCGCCCGGGTCGATTCCAGCGTGGCGATCACGCTCGAGGCGGCGATCTCGCTGGGCGCCATGCCCATCCACCGCTTCGGCACGGCGGAGCAGAAGGCGAAGTGGCTGCCGCCGCTCGTGCACGGCGAGGCGCTCGCGGGCTTCGGCCTCACCGAGGCCACGTCCGGCTCGGACGCCGGTGACATCCGGACCACCGCCACGCTGTCCGACGACGGGCAGGAGTGGATTATCAACGGCGGAAAAACCTTTATCACCAATTCTGGTACGAGGATCACCTCGCTCGTGACGGTGACCGCGCTGACCGGGCCCGACGAGACCTCAAGCATCATCGTGCCGAGCGGCACGCCGGGCTTCAAGGTGGCGCCCGGCTACTCGAAGGTCGGCTGGTGCGCCTCCGACACCCACGAGCTCACGTTTGACAACTGCCGCGTGCCGGTGGGCAACCTGCTCGGCGAGCGGGGCCGCGGCTTCGCCCAGTTCCTGTCCATTTTGGACGAAGGCCGGGTGGCGATCGCCGCGCTGGCCACGGGCCTGGCGCAGGGCTGCGTGGACGAATCGGTGCGCTATGCCCAGCAGCGCGAGGCGTTCGGCGCACCGATCGGGTCCTATCAGGCGATCCAGTTCATGATCGCCGAGATGGACACGCGGGCGCACACGGCCCGGCTGGCGTGGCGCGACGCGGCGGCGCGTCTGGTGGGCGGGCAGGAGTTCAAGCGACAGGCGGCGATCGCGAAGCTGCACGCGAGCACGATCGCGGTCGACAACGCGCGCGACGCCACGCAGATCCACGGTGGCTACGGCTTCATGAACGAGACCCCGGTCGCGCGCATGTGGCGGGACGCGAAGATCTTGGAGATCGGCGAGGGTACCTCCGAAATTCAAAAAATGGTCATCGCCCGGGAGCTCGGCCTCAGGTAGCGGGTCAGGTGGGCGGGATGGCCTGGACGAAGGTCTCGTAGAACTTCTGCAGGGTGCCGTCCTGGCTGGGGTAGCCGTCCCACCCCTTGTCGTAGACGACCGCGACATAGTTGCCGATCCGCCTGACCACGACCAGGTAGGTGGATTCGGGCGGCCCGGTGTCGGCCTTCTTCAGCGCCTCGTATTTCGCCTTGAGGCGTACCGAGTTCGCGTCCGAGGACACGACGGTGTAGCTCAGCCGCAATTCGGAGGTGGCGAACGGGCCGCACCGGCCGACGTCGCGGGTCAGGTTGCTGAGGGCCTGCGTGGCGCCCTGCCCCGAATATCTCGTCAGCACCTGATGGATCGCGGTCGGTCCGCTGCTCTTGTCCTCCGTGACGACGTTTTCGAACCCGCGCCGGTCCTCGATGAGCGCGTCGGTCGGCCCGGCGTCGGGCCGGCACGGGGTCGGCACCGATTCGACGAAGAAGTCCGTGACCACAGGATCGAAGCAGATCTCCGTGCCGCCCGGCACGAAGAACTCGGCCGGGATCTCCTTGCGGTAGGTGTCGCGGCAGGCGGGCGACACGCTCGGAATCGGGCTCGGGACGGCGCTGTGCGGGGGCGTGCGCGAGGTCGCGACCTCGAAGTTCGCGCGGGGATCGGGCCGCACGGCGTAGTAGCCGCCGCTGAGCATGAGCACGGCCGCGAGCACGCCCGTGGCCAGGCGCCGGGCGGCGCGGCGGTCGCTGCGCGCGCGCAACACGACGGGCTCCGGCAGGATCTGCCGTTGCGCCTCAGCTCGTAGCGGGTCGAAGAGCTCCCTCACCGGAGTTCACCTCTCTCTCCTCAAGCGCGGCGGCCAGCGCCGCCCGTCCACGGGAAAGCCAGCTCTTGACGGTCCCGGCGGGGACACCGAGATCGTCGGCGATCCGCCCGATCGGCAGGTCCAGCAGGTAGTGCATGGCCACGGCCTGCCGCTGGCTTGCGGGCAGCGCGGCCAGGGCCCGGGTGAGCAGGACCGTGCGTTCCGACGGCGGTTCGACCGTCTGCTCCAGCGGGTGCGACAGCTGCAGCACCTTGCGCCACCGCGCGAGCCGCCGCCACGCGTCCGTCGCCAGGCGGGTCACCACCAGCCGCAGCCACGCCTCCACGTCCTCGTACTCGGTCAGCCGGGTCCACTGCCGCCACGCCCGCAGATATGCCTCCTGCACCAGATCCTGCGCCTGAGCCCAGTCGCCGGTCAGGGCGTACGCATAGCCGAGCAAGCGGCGCGACGTCGCTCGGTAGCAATCGTCGAACCCCTCAGCATCGCGCACCTGCCCACCCCGCTGCTGTAATGCCTTGCTCCTGCTAAAGCAAGTCGCGGCTGATCGCCCCGCTGGGCGGCGTCTGCCAGTTCAGGCCGTCGAATAACTGACACGTCTCACGGCGGGGTTGGGTTGCATCTGTAGTCTCGCGCGAATGCGGCTCGTGTCTGTGATGTTGTGGCTGGTGGCGTCGGTAGCGGGCGCCATGCTCGGCGGCCAGATCTTCGACCGTGCCGCGACCGTGGACGAGCTTGGTCCGTCCGCCGAGTCCAAGCGGGCCGAGGCACTGCTGGATCAATGGAAGCCCGAGGGCCCGGTGATCCTCGCGGTGGTCAAGGACATCGATCCGTATGATCCGGCGATCGTGGCCAGCGTGACCGAGGTGACGCGGTCGCTGGAGGGCATGGCCAAGGTCGAGAGCCTGTATAACGCGCCGGGCGGGGCGATCGGCAAGGACAACCGCAGCACGCTGGTGCGCGCCGAGCTCACCGATCTGTCCAAACAGGACGAGGTGGTGGCGGGGCTGCGCCGGATCGCCGCGCCGGTCGTGCTCGTGGGCGGCGAGGGCCTGGCCAAGCAGGAGTTTGCCGAGCGCGCCATCCGCGATGCCGTGATCGGTGAGTCGATCGCCCTCGCCGTGCTCGCGGTGGTGCTCGTGCTCATCCTGCGCCGACAGGCGTGGATCCCGCTGGTCGCGGCGCTGGCCACGGTGACCGTGACGCTGCTGGTGCTGCTGGGCATGTCCGCGTTCACGACGGTGAACGAGTTCGCGCTCAACGTGGTCACACTGCTCGGCCTGGGTTTGGCGGTCGATTATTCACTTCTGATTATCTGGCGGTACCGGGAAGACGGTGCCACGCGGCGGGCCACGCGCGCTGTGCTCATCTCGGGTGCGGCTGTCGCGTGCGCCCTGCTCGGTCTGATGGTCTTCGCCGAGCCGCTGCTCGCCGCCATGGCGATGGGCGGGCTCGCGGCGGTGGTGGTCGCGACCGCGGTCGCGCTGACGCTCGTGCCCGCGCTGCTGCCGCGGCGTGTCGCGCCGATGCCTTCGCCTGGTGCCGGGTGGGAGCGGGTCGTGCGGTTCGCCGTCGAAAAGCCCGCGCAGAAGGCGTTTTGGAGCGCCGCGCTGTTGGTCGTGCTTGCCGTGCCGTTCGGGTTCGCGCAGCTGCACAACTCGGATGCGCGTTCTCTGCCGCGCGACAGCGAGTCGCGCCAGGTGCACGAGGAATGGCTGCACTCGTTCCGCCAGCGGCCCGAGCCGGTCGCGGTGGTCGTGGACGGCGACCACGGCACGGAGGCGATGCGTGACTATCTGAACCGGCTCAACGGGCTCGACGCGGTGAGCCGGCTCGAATTGCGCCTCGAAATCCCGCAGGGCAAGACCGTCATCGATCTCACGCCGGAGTTTGAGGCCGACGCGCCAGGAATCGTGCGGGCCGTGCGCGGCGTGCCCGCGCCCGCCCCGGCCCTGGTCGGCGGGCCGGCGGCGGAGGTGGTCGACTATCAGGACACGGTGCTGCGCCGGTTGCCGCTCGTGCTGGGCGTGCTTTTGCTCACGATGCTGGGCCTGCTGTTCGCGCTCACGGGGTCGCTGCTGGTGCCGATCAAGGCCCTGCTGCTGAACGTGTTGTCGCTGGGCGCTTCGCTCGGGGTACTAACCATGATTTTTCAAGATCTTGATCTTACGACGCCCGTCCTGCTGTTCGTCTTCATCTTCGGGCTGTCGATGGATTACGAGGTCTTCCTGCTCGCGCGGATCACCGAGGAGTACCGCCGCACCGGCGACAATCTGCGCGCGATCATTACCGGCGTGACTCGGACCGGCCCGCTGATCACTGCGGCGGCGGTGTGCCTGATCGTGGTGTTCCTCGGGTTCCTGCTGGGCGATCTGGCGCCGGTGCGCGAGATCGGGGCGGGCATGGCAATAGCGATCATTCTCGATGTCACGGTGGTTCGCGGGATACTCCTTCCAGCGAGCATGGCACTGCTCGGCCGGTGGAATTGGTGGCCGGGCAGTCAAAGGTCCGACGTTGCCCTCCCGCAAAGGGTCAACGCGACGTAGTCTTTGCGGCCATGGCCCCTGATGGTGATCCCGCTATCGGCTTCGGCGCGCTGCTGCGCGCCCGGCGTCGCGCGATCGGGCTCACCCAGGCAGAGTTGGCCGAACGCGCTGGACTGGGGGAGCGCACCGTGCGAGATCTTGAGGCGGGCCGCTCCGCGCGACCGCAGCGGACAACGGTCGAACTGTTGGCTGCCGCGCTCGGGCTGGTCGGCTCCGAGCAATCCGAGTTTCTGACAGCGTCGCGGCGCCCGGCGCCGCCGCTGCACACAACCAACGGCCACGGCCACGGCCACGGCCACCGGCTGCCCACGCTCACCCTGCCCGCGCCGCCGGAGCTGTTCGGCCGCGACGAGGAGATCGCCGCGCTGGTCAACCACCTGGCGGCCCATCCGGGCGTGACCACGCTGGTCGGCCTGGCCGGGGTGGGCAAGAGCGCGCTCGCGCTGGCCGTGGCGAGCCGGTCCGAGGTGCACTTCCCGGGCGGGGTCGCGGGCATCTCGTTGGCCGAGGGCGACACGGCCGCCGACGTCAAGGAGGCGCTGTGCGCGGTGCTGGGCGTGGCCCGCATGGGCGAGCTGCCCGCGCGCCTGGCCGAGCCCGTGCTCCTGCTCGTCGACGCCGTCGACCGGGCCGGGCCGGTGATCGCGGCC
>NZ_QJUG01000032.1 GCF_003426775.1 Allorhizocola rhizosphaerae
CGCAGGCTGGCGGTCGCGGGCGTGATCGCGGCGGTGGTGCTCCCGCTCGCCGTGCCCGGCATGACCACGGGACTGCTCGCCCAGTTCGGCGGGGAGGGCACGGGGCCGGGCGACGGCTCGGGCCGCGGCGGCCGCACGGTCGACCTGTTCGCCAACCTGCACGGCAAGCTGACGCAGCTCAACGAGGTCGACATGGTGCGGGTGACCACCACCGACAGGGAGCCGTTCTACCTGAAGTTCGCGGTCGCCGATGACGTGCAGCTCAACGGCTTCCGCCAGCGCACCCCGAGCGGGCGGCCGGTGACCAACAACCTGCCGCAGTCGGCCGGAGTCGACCGGCAGCCGCCGTCGCAGCGGTTCGAGGCCAAAATCGAGGTGCTCCGCAACTTCGACATGCCGATGATGCCGGCCTACTCGATCCCGGTCGGCACGCAGGGGCTCGACTCCACGTGGTCATACGACCCCGACCAGCAGGTCATCTACTCAACCCGGTCGAAGTCCCCGGGCAGGACATACACGCTCAGCTATGTACGGCCCTTGTTCGACCCCAACGAACTGCGCCAGGTCCGGCCGCTTGCGCCCAATCACCCGATCCAGCGCAGCCTCGCGGAGGTGCCCAACGTGCCCGCCGTGCAGGCCGAGGTCGACCGGCTGACCCGGGGCAAGACGACGGTGTACGACAAGGTCCGCGCGCTGTACGACTACTTCTCGCAGAAGAACGGCTTCCAGTACGACCTGTCCACCAGGGAGGGCACGACCGGGCAGCACATCACCGACTTCCTGCAGCAGAAGAAGGGCTTCTGCGAGCAGTACGCGGCCGCGCTGACCTGGATGGTGCGGGCGGCCGGGATCCCGGCGCGGGTGGCGTTCGGGTTCACCCGGGGCGGCAGCTACAGCAACGGCACCTACACGCTCAAGTCGCGCAACCTGCACGCCTGGACCGAGGTCTACTTCGACGGGTACGGGTGGGTGCCGTTCGACGCCACGCCCAGCGGCATGGTCACCGGCTCCGTGACGACCGGGTGGGCGCCCAACGTGGACGCCCCGGAGGAGACCCCGAGCACCACCGGGCCGACCTCGACCCCGGGCCCGCAGTCGACGGAGAATCCCGCCGAGGAGGATCCGCGCAACCGGGCCAACGACTGCCCCGACGGCCCGTGCGCCACCGAGGGCGAGCAGAGCGAGACCCCGACGCCCGCGTGGGTGTGGTGGTCCGGTGGCGGCGGGGCGGCCGCGCTGATCCTGTTGCTGCTGCCCGCGCTGCGACGGCAGATGTTGCGGCGCAAGCGAAACGCGGCCGTCGCGGTGGCCACGGCCACCGCCGTCGAGGCGGCGGACGGGCAGATGCGGGTGGTCGATCCGGACGTGACCGACACGGCCAGGCGCAAGGCACACGCCGCGTGGGACGAGCTGATGGACACGCTCGTGGACTACCGCATCCCGATCGACGTGGCGGAAACCCCGCGCATGACGGCCGATCGGCTGGTCAAGGACGAGGGTCTGGACACCACGGCGGCCGACAACGCACGCCTGCTCGGGCACGCCGAGGAGCGCGCACGCTACTCGCAGCGCCCGGTGGCGACCGAGGGGCTCGCGCCCGCGGTCAAGGAGGTCAGGCGCACACTCGCGGCCCAGGCCGGACGGTGGGTGCGGCTCACGGCGGTCATGCTGCCGCCGTCGGTCGTCCAGCGCTGGCGCACGGCCGCCTCCAACGCCACGACCCGTTTCTCCAACCGCACGGCCGAAATGCGGCTCGCGGTGCGACGGTTGGCCAGTCCGCTGCGGCTGCGGCGGGCGGCCCGTTGACGACTGCGGTGGGCGGCCCGACTCCCTCTTCGGGCCGCCCACCGCACCGTCCCTAGCCGAACTGCTCCCACGGTCCGACGCAGGGGGCCGGTGCACGCCACCCGCTGGTGCCCAATCCAGCGGATCCGGGGCACACCGAGAATGGCCGCCGCACACGACACGCGCTCGCGATGACGGCCATGCCTTTGAAGTTCATGAATATAGAAGCTAGGCAATCGAGCCGATCTGCACAAGTGGGCACACGCGAACGAATCTGACACACGCCGCGAGTCCACACCATCTACTTAGGAGCCTTTTAATCCGAAGGCACGGCGCGGACCAGCAGAACACGGGCACGCCCGACCCACATCAGGCCCACCGGCGCGCCCGGCCCCGGTATACGGCGGTGGCCGCCCATTGCCGGGCGGCCACCGCACGCTTGCCGATCAGTAATAGTCCCCGCGATCGCGCCAGCGCGCCTCGAGGCGGTCGATGATGCCCAGGCCGCGCCGGGTGCGGCGGGTGGCGGTGCCCCCGACCGAGCGCAGATGTCCGCCTGAGGCCCCGTTGGCGCCCCTGCGGTAGGCGAGCATCGCGTAACCGGCCGCGGCCAACATGACCACGAACCCCGCGACGCCCAGCAACGACTCTTTCGCGACTGTCCCGTAGACCAGCAGGGCGAGGCCCGCTGCGACCACCACACCCGCTAGGACCAGTCGACGACGCGCGTGGAACTTCGGATCACTTTGGCGCACCGCGGAGGCGAATTTAGGGTCCTCTGACAGCGAGCGTTCGATCTGCTCGAACAGCCGCTGCTCGTGCTCGGATAGCGGCACGGCACCCCTCCCCGGCAGACGAGTACTTGTAGCAGTCGGACAACTGCTACCTGTCAGTCTACGAGGGGGGAGGCCAGTTCGAAAGCTGGACGACACGGGCGCAACCGACCAATCGCGGCGGCTCAACCGATTGGGGTTCGCAAAAAGGGGCCGCCCGCGAGGGCCGCGCCGCCACGCGGCACGCCTGAGGGAGAGCCGCAAGATCGCGCGGTCAGGTCTGCGGGCGGGCCGGTGAGCCCTGCTCCGGGCGCTTTTTGACCAGGCTGGCCGGCCGCACCACGCCCCGCCCGAACTTGGCCGTCACCGCGTCCGTCGCCACCTCCGCGTCGCGCCAGCTGTGCTCCGGCTCGTCGAGCGCCGGCTGCCGGGCCGAGCCGGCGACCTCGACCAGGCCCTCCAGCCTCACCCCGATCAGGCGCAGCTTCTGCCCGCCCCGCGCGGCCTCCGTCAGCTCGACCGCCGTGCGGAAGATCTCCTGCGCCACGTCGGTCGGCGTGTGCAGGGTGCGCGAGCGCGTGATCGTGCGGAAGTCGGCGAACCGCAGCTTGACCGAGATCGTGCGCCCGGCGGTGTCGGCCGCGCGGGCCCGCGTGGCAACCTGCTGGGACAGCCACAGGATGGTGCGCCGCAACGCCTCCGCGTCGGCCACGTCGGTCTCGAACGTGGTCTCGGAGCCCAGCGACTTGTCGACCCGCTCGGTGCTGACCCGGCGCGAGTCGCGCCCCCACGCCAGCTCGTGCAGGTGCTCGGCGGCCGCCTGCCCGACAGCGGCCCGCAGCATGGCCCTGGACGCCTGGGCGACGTCGCCGACCGTCGACAATCCCATGCGGCGCAACGACTCCTCCGTGCGCTTGCCGACGCCCCACAGCGCGGACACCGGCAGCGGATGCAGGAACTCCAGCACCCCGTCAGGCGGGATGACGATCATCCCGTCGGGCTTGGCGCGGGTGGACCCGAGCTTGGCCAGGAACTTGTTGGGCGCCACCCCGATCGAGCACGTGAGCTGCTGCTCGGCGGCCATGCGCCGGCGGATCAGCACCGCAATCTCCTCCGGCGTGCCGAACAGCCGCCGCGCCCCGGACACGTCCAAGAACGCCTCATCCACCGACAGCTGCTCGACCAGCGGTGTGAACTCCCGAAACAGCGCCATCACCGCGCGCGACGCCTCCGCATAGGCCTGCATGTCGCCCGGCAGGAAGATGGCGTGCGGGCACAGCGCCCGTGCCCGCATCGCGGGCATCGCGCTGCGGATGCCGAACGCGCGGGCCTCGTAGGTCGCCGAGGTCACCACTCCCCGATTGCCTGTGCCCCCGACCACTACCGGCAGGCCACGCAAAGCGGGACGGCGCCGGATCTCCACGGACGCGAAGAACGCGTCCATGTCCACATGCAGGATGTCCGACGTCGACCACACGCCAGAAAGCTACTACGGGCGGCAGACCGCCGGCGATGGGCGCGTCCGATTTGCGAGGGCTTCGCCGCACGCAAATCGGATGCAACCGTCGCCTTCCGAGGCGGTCTGCGCGCGACTTGCTTTAGCAGGAGCCAGCTTTGAGGACAAAAAGCGGAATGTCCATCTCGGCCTCGGTCAGCCCGCCGTGCATGGCCACCAGCTTGGGCAGGTGCGGATGGTCGAACTTGGGCGAGAACAGCGCCCAGTCGTCACGGCAGACCAGCACCACGTCGCCGATGCGCTCGGCGAAGGCGCGGTCGACCGGCCCGTACCACCCGGTCTCGATAATCTCCTCACGGGAGAGCACCATGGCCGCGTGACCGGCCAGCGCCCGCCACGACTCAAGCACATCTCCAGCGGCTCCCGGCTCGGTGTGCAGGTATCGCACCCGCGGCTCACCGGCGATCACGCGCACCCCGTCGGGCAGCGCATCGAGATCGATACGCTTGTCCGACGGCACGTCCAGCTGCCCGTGGTCCGCCGTCACGATCAGCGCCGCGTCCGCGGGCAGGCCGTCGATCAGCCGCACCAGCAGAGCGTCCACTTCGGACGCGACGGCGTGCCACGCCTCCGACGTCAACCCGGCGTAGTGCCCGGCCTTGTCCAGTTCCGGGTGGTACCCATAGACAAGCCCACCACCCGCAAGGGCCCCAAGCATTTCGGCTGCGAGCTCGTCCACACCCGCCGCGGGCCGATAATCCGCGCCCGTCGTGGTCACCACCGTGAGCCCGCTGCCCACGAATTCGGGCCGGTTGACGACCGTGACCGGTATCCCCTGCGCGGCCGCCGCAACATACAGCGGCGGCACCGGCTGCCACTCGAACGGGGACGGGTCGTCGGTCCAGAGCGTGTGGTTGAGCACGCGATCCGTGCCCGGTATCACCGCGAAGAACGAAAGCACGCCGTGCCCACCGGGCGCGACCCCGGTCGCGAAACTGACCAGCGAGGTAGGCGTCGTAGACGGAAATCCGCACGTGATCCGTTGCGGTGCAAGCGTTGCCGCATAGGACGGGAGATTGTGGTATCCCATGCCGTCCACCAGCAGCACGGCCACCCGCCGCACGCCCTCCAAAGTGGACGCCAGCCCGAGCGGGTCGGAGAGCCCTGTCATGCCGAGCGCGGTCAGCGCACCGGGCAGCACGTCGGCCAGCGTCCCACGCGAATAGTCGGGGATCCTCATTTCCGGGCCAAGAAGTGCAACTGCGTGGCGATGTCGCGATAGGGCGGCTGCGCGGACACCGCGAGCTCGAACGCCGCGAGTGCCTCCGGATCGCCGTCGGCGAGCACGCCCGGCACCAAATCGGCAACCACACGAACGCCGTGGACCTGTTCGACAGTGAGCCCCGCCTTTGTCAGCAGCCCCGACGCGCTCTCCACATCGAACCGCCGCTGCCCCGCGGTCTTGTTCCCGCCCCCCTTTGGGCGCCCCAACGGGTCGCCCAGCAGCTCGGCTGCCACCTTGAACTGCCCCGCCACCGCCCGCGACAGCACCGCCGCGGCTCGGTTGGCCACCAGCACACTGGCCGCACCGCCCGGCCGCAGCACCCGCGCCAGCGCCTGCGCGACCGACACCGGGTCGTCCACGACCTCCAGCACCGCGTGACACAGCACAAGGTCGGCCTCGTCGGAGGAGAACGGCAGCGAGTCGGCGTCGCCCTGCACGCCGTCGACCCGGTCGGCGACGCCCGCGTCGGCGGCCCGGCGCAGCAGCGCCGCCAGCGCGTCCGGGCTGGGATCGACCACGGTCACCGTATGCCCGGCCTGCGCGAGCGGCACGGCAAACCCGCCAGTCCCCCCGCCCACGTCGACAACGCGCAGGCCGCTGCCTTGCCGAGCGGACAGCTCAGCGCGCAGCACGGACCAGATGACGGCGGTGCGTGCCCCGACTCGTTCCACGGTGGCGAGACTACCCGAGACGCCCCGCCGACCCCTGCTGGATAACCAAAGCGCCGCTGAACCTGCCCGTCAGCTCGGCCACCTGAGCGTCGGTCACGTCGCCGGTGAACCGCACCGCGCACGCCAGCGGATCGAGCGCGGTGGCGAAGCTCGCGCCCCGCAGCGTCGGGTCGGCCTGCAGCTCGACCTGCACCCGGCGCAGTTCGACCCAGGTGCGCTGGCACGACTGCACGCGCAACGCCCGCCCGTCGGCGAGCCTGGTCAGCACGGGCATCTCCCGCCCCAGGTCGGTCGATTGATGCACACCGATCACGAGGACGCCGTTGCCGTCCACCCCCACGCCGACGAACTGCTCGCGATGCGCGTCGACGTAATCATGCAGGGTCGGGCCGGGCTGACCGGCGACGATGACAATGACCTTGTCACCCATTTTTTGGAGGGTACCGGCCGCAGGCTCGGTGTTGACGACCGTTCCCTCGCTGGCCAGGATGCCGGGCTCGAAGCGCAGCACCGGCACCAGCCCCGCCTTGGTGAGCACGCTGTCGGCCTGGGCCGCGGGCAGCGTGACCACCTGCGGGACCGCCAGCCGCAGGTGTTCGGCGGTGCTCCCGGCCGAGCTGGGCTCCGGCCCGGCCTGCTGGACCGGCTGAGCCGCAGCACAGCCCGCCATCAGTCCACACACGACCGTAAGCAGTATTTTTCGCAGCGGGTGTCCGGGAGCCGCTTGACGGTCCCGGACATCCGCGCAAGAGCGGCAGGCCCCAAAGGGCTGGGGGGCGGGAAAAACACAGCACGGCTTCGCCTGAAGAAACCTCAGCACGGGTCCACCTTTACGACGTCAGGAGGTCAGCAGAGTGACGTTGAGGTGGCTCTCGATGACGTGGATCATCTCGCCGTAGGCCAGCGTCCCGCCGCCCGCACCGGCGACGATCATCCCTGCCGCGAGTGCGGAGTTGCTCCCGGTGCGCACGTAGATGGGCCCGCCCGAGTCGCCCGAGCGCACGAAGACCTCGCCGTTGCGCACGCCCTCGATGAGGCCGCCGGTGCAGCCTTTCGGATCGCAGAACACGCCTCCGGTGGACTGCACCCGGATGCTGCACAGCGCGCGGGTCACCATGCCGCTGAAGCACACGTAATCGCCCACGCGCGGGTAGTGCCTGCCCACGACCGTGCGCGTCGACGGGCAGCACGGATCGACGTGGATCACGTTATCGTACGTCTCGCTGCCCGAGCGGATCCCGAGGACGTCGTGGTGCGGGTAGTTCCACTTGCCCCAGCTGTACCCGTAATACTTCGGTCCGGAGTAGATGGACGCGCCGTCGTTGAAGCAGTGTCCCGCAGTGATCGAGCCGTATTGCCCGTCGGAGGCGTTGCGGCGCACCGAGAATCCGCTCGTGCACCAGTTGCTGTACATGGAACCGGAGCCCTCGCGCAGCCCCGCCCCGCCGAAGTGCGGGCGGCCGTCGTCGAGCCGGCCGGCGCGGGCGGCCGCACCCAGCGTCACCTTGACCCGGTCACCGAGCCTGGCCGCAAGCGCGGCGGCAGCGCCCGGATAGCGCGCGTCGAACGCGACGTGGAAGCGGGAATCGGCACCATGCAAGGAAAATCCGAACGCGGAGCGGGCGGCGTCCGGGTGCCACGAGCGTCCGGTCAGGACATCCTCGGCCTCGATGAGCTCGCTCGCGCTGTGGCAGCCGGTGACGAAGCGCGCCCCGTCGGCCTTCACCCGCTCGGGCGGGCCGAACTCGGGTGTCATGACCGCGGTGACCACGCCCGTCACCGGGTCGGCGACCGTGCCGATGAGCCCGCGGCGCAGTTGGTCGGCGATCCGCTCCTTGGCCCGGCCCGCACCGATCGCGGCATCGATGGCCTGGTGTGCTCGGTGGTGGCGGGCATCGACGTCAACGTCCTGCTCACCGGTCACATTGGACACGGCGACCTCGCAATCCGGACCGGCCGGACCACCCTGCGCAGGGCCGGAAACCGTTGCCACCAAAGCAACCGCCAGCCCGGCGACCAACAGCGAAATTTTCACCACCGGAACCTATAGCCCCACGGCCCATTCACACAAGACGATGAACCGATAAACTCCGTTCAGCCCCGCTGCCGGCCGACCTCTTCGAGTAGGTCCCATTTGTTGCCCGCGATGTCGCGGAACACGACGACGCGGCCATAGGGTTCGGTGCGCGGCGTGCCCAAGAACTCCACACCAGCGGCCGACATCCGGGCATATGCGGCATCGAAGTCGTCAACCCGCAGGAAGAATCCCACTCGACCCGCCGTCTGCTCGCCGATCGCGGCGCGCTGCCGTTCGCCGTCGGCGCGGGCGAGCAGGATGCCGGTCTGCGCACCGGGCGGGCGCACCACGACCCACCGCTTGGCCCGGCCATCGTTGGTCAGCGACGGCGAATCCTCGACCAGCTCGAAGCCCAGCACGCCGGTGAAGAACGCGATCGCCTGGTCATAGTCGTCGACCAGAAGGGAAAACAGCTCAACCCGCACGCGCCAACGCTAGTCCTTCGAAATCGGAAGCCTTCGCACGGGCCGGCCAGTCACCGCGGCTGGGCGCAAAAAGATGTCCCGCCTCCGTCAGCGTTGCCAGCTCGGCACCGGCCCGGCTGTCCCTTCGAGGTCGACGAGGAGGCGGAGCTCCGCACGGCGGGCGACGTCTTGATCGCTGCGTAGCTGGTCGGGCGGCAGGTCGACGAGGCCCCTAACACCAAAGATCATCTTTGTCCCAGGAGCCAGAGGATGAGCGACAGCGACAGCAGCGACAGCACGCTGGTCACGAGCACGGCGTCTCGGCTGAGGTCGCTGGGCACCTTGTATTGGGTCGCGTAGACGAAGGTGTTTTGCGCGGTGGGCAGGCCCGCGAACAGCGTCACGGCCAGCAGGTCCAGCGGCGGAAGGTGGAAAACGTAGCGCCCGATCAAAAACGCGACCAACGGCTGGAGCACGATTTTGGCCAGCACCGTCCAGCCGAGCTCGGGCCGGTGCAGATTGGGCCGGCTGTCGGGCATGTGCAGCGACATGCCGAGCGCGAACAGCGCGGTGGGAGCCGCCGCGGCGCCCAAAAACTCGAACGGGCGCAACACATCGGGCGGCAGGTGCCAGCCGGCCGCACTGAACACGACACCCAACAGCGAGGCCATCACGACCGGCACCTTCAGCGGCAGCTCCAGGATTCTGCGCCGGTCCAGCAGGCCGACGACCAAGGGTGTCACGATCACCGTCTGGAACGCGACCACCGCCACGACGAGCGACGCGTCCCCGAGCACGAAGATGGCCACCGGGATGCCGAGGTTTCCGGAGTTCACGTAGGCCGACGCCATGGCGGCGATGACGCGCTCGTTCAAGCTTTTGCGGCGCACGAGCCAGAACCCAAGCAGCCCAACGATGAGCGTGCTCAAAGCGAACGCCGCCAGGGGTACCAGAGGAAGCTCATCAAACGGGATTTTGACCAGGGTGCTGAAGATGACCGCGGGAATGGCCACAATGAAGGCGAATTGGGCCAGCCCATGCTGCGCCGTGGCGCCGAACACCCCGAACCGGGCCGCGCCCCACCCCAGAAACGTGATCACCCAGAGTGGGGCGAAGGCCGCGATCACCCTTCTTGACGCCGATGTTCGGCCAGGAACCGCTCCAGCTCCGCTCCGAGCTCGTCAGCGGTCGGCAGCGGCGTGGGCTCGGTCAATAAGTTGCTCCCGCGCCCGCGCATGAAGGCGTCGTATTGCTCCTCAAGCGCCCGCACCACGGCCGAGGCCTGCTGGTTGTCGACCAGCTGCCGCTCGACCTCGGCCCGGACGGTCTCGCCCGCCTCGCGCAGCCGGTCGGTCGGCAGGAGCAGCCCGGTGGCCCGCGAAACGGAGATCAGCAACTGCTCGGCGGCCTGCGGATATTCGCTCTCGGCCAGGTAGTGCGGCACGTGCGCGGCGAACCCGATGGCGTCCAGATCCTGCTGGCCCAGCCGGTATTCGAGCAGGTTGGTCACGCTCGCCGGGACCTGAACGTTGGCGATCCACGGCTCGTGCCCAACGATCAGCGACGGGTTGGTGCCGTGGGCGGTGACGCCGGCGGGTCGCGTGTGCGGCACGGACATCGGGATGGCGTGGATGCCGACGGTCAGCCGGACATCGAGCACTCTCACTATCTGGGCGATCGCGGCGATGAACCGCTCCCACTGCAGGTCCGGCTCCGGCCCGGTGAGCAGCAGGAACGAGGTGTCATCGTCGTCGCGCAGCGCGTGCAGCGTCAGCGTGGGCTCGTCGTAGGACTCCCAGTGGTCGGCCGCGAACTGCATCAGCGGCCGCCGCGACCGGTAGTCGAAGAGCTGGTCGATGTCGAACGTCGCGATCACTCGCGAGTCGAGCGTGTCCAGCAGGTGCTGCCGGGCCAGCCGCCCCGCCGCCCCGGCGTCGACGAAACCGGTCAACGCATGCAACAGCACCGGCCGCCCAAGGTCAGACCGATCAGCGCTGAGCTCATAAAGGCCCTGTGGATCAAGCACGATCTCTCTCCTCCAGCCGGTGATGTTCACACCGGCCAACAAGAAAGATTAAAGATCCATTCCTAGGGGGTACCGCTTACGCTGTCGGCGTATCGGATAGTCCCGCGCACTCGCGCAGGCGTGCCTGCCGGTCCAGGATCCCTTGCGCCACCTCGGGATTCGCGGGCGCCGGCTGCCCGGTGACACGATCGATGTACGCCGGTTTGAGCTCGACCTCGGCGAGCCGCTTGTCGCGGATTGTGGCCCACAACACACCTGTCTCGTTGGAGGCGGCGTCGTTGCGCCACCACAGGAAGTTGCCCATCCCGTAGGCGACGTAGGCCTTGCCCTGCCAGCCCGCGCCCAGCAGCAGGTGCTGGTGCCCGCCCACGATCAGGTCGGCTCCCGCATCGATCAGCGAAGCGGCGAGCGCCTTGAGCTCGTCTGTCGGGCACTCCTCGTATTCCGGGCCCCAATGGGTCCAGGCCACGACCACGTCGGCGAGCTGGTGCGCCTCCCGCACGGCCTCAATCGCCCGCGCGGTGTCACGGAGCATGGCCAGGCCGGGCCGATCGTCCGTGGCCCGCCAGCGCTCCCACAGCTCATTGACGTGCGTCACCGCCACGACGGCGATCCGCGTGCCGTCGATATCCTTGACCCACGGCCGATAGGCGTCCCCGGCCAGGCCCGCGCCGAGCGCCGGCACCCCGGCCGCCCGTGCCGCCTCGATGGTGTCGGCCAGGCCCTCCCGCCCATAGTCGAGCGCATGGTTGTTGGCCAACGACACGACATCGACGCCCGCTTTTTGGACGGCCATGTAGGCGCTAGCGGGCGCACGGAACAGAAACGCCTTCGGCTCCGGCGTGCCCCGCTCGGTCACGGCGGTCTCAAGATTCACGAACGCGAGATCGGCTTGAGACAACAGCCCCGCGATCTCCCCGAACGCCGTCTCGGGATGGTCGAGCAGCTTGCGTGTGCGCTCCTCGAAGTGCACGTCGCCACCGAAGGCCAGGGTTATCTCGGTCTTGGGCGCCTTGACGGGCGACGGCTGCGCCACGGGCTGCTGCCCCTGCACCGCGCACCCGGCCGCCAGCAACACCGCAGCAAGTAGTCCAATTCGCACGATTGTGCACTTTATCCGAACTACGGGCTGTAGCGGGTGAACGCTAGGGTGGGCGCGTGACGAGACGGTCGGCCCAGATGCGCCTGGAAGACCTGCTGCAAACGGCGGTGGAGGTGATCCTCGAGCGCGGCTTCGCCAACACGCGCACCGCCGACATCGCCAAGGCGGCCGGGGTGAGCCAGGCGCTCGTGTTCTACCACTTCAGCACGAAGGACGCGCTCATGGCGCAGGCGTTCGAATACGCCGCCGAGCAGGATCTGGCCAAGCTGCAGGGTGTGCTGGACGCGCCCGACGAGCCGCTGCCCAAACTACGCAAGCTCATTAAACTCCTTGCGCCCCAAGGGCGTTCGCGGTCTTGGCTGATCTGGATCGACGGCTGGTCCGAGGCGCTGCGCGTGCCCGAGCTGGAGCGCGTGTCCCGCAGACTCGACCTGCGCTGGAAGGAGGCCCTGACCGACGTCATCGCGACCGGCGTCAAGGAGGGCGTGTTCACCTGCGATGACCCGTTCGGCGCCGCCTGGCGCATCAACTCCCTCATCGACGGCCTCGCCGTGCAGCTCATGGTCCACGAAAAGACCATCACCCGCCGCCAGGCCGCCGAATGGATGCGCCTCGCCGCCGCCCGCGAACTCGGCCTGCAGCCCGAAACCCTCGCCTGAGGAAGCACGGTGTGCGATTATCGCACTATGACCGCGCAGCAGGAGTGGACCGAAATAGGCCAGCGAGTACGGGAGGCTCGCCTCGCTGCACGGATGTCTCAAGAAGAGCTGGGCCGTCGGATCGGGCTGGACCGCACAATGGTCGCGAAGATTGAGGCCGGAGCGCGACGGATCGACGCGGTCGAACTGGTGCGGCTGAGCTCGTGCTTTGAGCTCCCGCTCAGCCATTTTCTGTATGACCGCCCGGCCGTGCTGTCGAGGCGGGCCGCGCTCTTGGAGGACGAGGCCACTCAGGCCGGTCGGGAATCGTTCCGACTGGAGGCCTCGTTGATGAGCTGGCTGCGGGATGTACGTCAGATTCAGGCACTGGGCATGCTCGGCACGCCCGAGATTCTCAGGTATCCGGGCACGGTCGATTCGGGATCGGCGGCACGTGAGGCAGCGAACTGGCTACGTCAACGGTTAGGACACGGCCGTGAGCCGATCTCCTCCCTCATGGCGACCTGCGAGCAGGCGGGACTTTTCCTCGCCGTTCTCGACCTGCCGGGGGACGGTGCATCGGTCATCGACGGTGACGTGGCGGCCGCCGTGGTGGGCAGGTTTGGCGATCCGGGCAGGCGACGCGCCACAGCCGCTCATGAGTTGGGCCACATCGTGCTCGGCGATGAGTATTCGAGCGATCTCGGCGTTAGTGCCTCGCGAGCCGATCGGGAATCCGTTATCGACGCATTCGCAGCGGAGCTGCTGCTGCCCACGGATGTCATTTCCGCGCGAGGATCTGGCTTGACTCGGGACGCACTGGTTCGGCTCACGGCCCTCTACCGAACCTCATGGTCTTTGGCTGTCCGGCAAGCGGTTCAGGCCGCGGTTCTGGACGAGCCGGAGGCGACCGGATGGTTGGCCCAGACACCGACCAGGGCAGAGCTGCTTGATGCCGTCGGGTGGGCCCCGCAACCCGATTTGGACTGGATCCGGGTACCACCGAGCTTCGCTCATGCCGTCTTGGATGCACGCCGAAGGCAGCTCATTTCCACCGCACGGGCGGTGGAGTTGATGCGGGGACAGATCGAGGAAAAGGACTTACCTGCCATCGACGGTGAGGAAGCCGAACCGTGACCGCATCCGCCCGTGCGCCGCGCCTGGTCTTTGACACGACCTGCCTGAGCCATTTCGCCCGTGCCGACCGGCTCGACGTACTGGGCGACCTCTTGGCCGGGACGGAGTGCCTGGTTCCCCATGTCGTCCGAGAAGAGCTTCGGGAGGGCAGCCAAAGGTATCCGGAGCTTGCGCAGATCCTGAGCCTGGAGTGGCTACAGGTGGTGGGCTTGGAATCCCTGGACAGACTGAAACGCTTTGCGACCTGGGCCAACCGTGTCGGTTCCGGTGCGAGGAACGTCGGCGAGGCCAGCGTATTGTCTTTGGCGGAAGAACTCGGTGCCACCGCTCTAATCGATGATCGCGATGCGACCCGGGTGGGCCGCTCCTTCGGAGTTGATGTGCACGGCACCATCTGGCTCCTGGCCATCTCGTGCCGAGCGGGAAAGCTCACCGAACCCGCCGCCAGCAATCTCGTGGAGGCCTTGGCGCACACCGGAATGCGACTGCCGTGCACCGGAATCGAATTCGCTCGTTTCGCACGGGCGCACGGCCTCTTATGACCCTCATCACCGCTTGCCTCCAGGCCCTCGAACGCATTTATCTCTTCGCCGTCCCCGAACCATGACAGCGCCTTCACCACGGGGGCGCTGCACCGTGCTTAAAAGTGGCATTCAGAGGAAGGCATCCGGAAGGTGCTCCAGCGCCTCACGAGTTCAGGCGTGCCGGGCGGCAGCTGAGCCGCTCGTCGAGGCAGGATGGCCGAGGCAGGATGGCCGGCTAGCGAACTCGCCCTGGCCGAACAGGGTGGAGTAGGGTTTCGCGCGTGGTCCAACAAAATCACACCTTGCGGGCCGACGGGGTCGGCGTGACGGTCGTGCTGGATAAGGATGGCGGGCTTCCGCGGATGGTGCACTGGGGTACCGATCCGGGGGTGGGCGTGCCGGATGTGGCGTACCGGTCGAGTGCGCTGCCGTTGCTGCCCGTGCAGCATGAGGGCTGGGCCGGGCGCCCCGCGATCGCCGGGGATCGCGACGGGCGGTGGCAGCATTTGCGCCTGCGCCTGGACGGCGAGGTCGAGCTGACCGGCACGAGCATGGTGGTGCGCGCCCGCGATGACGAAGCGGGCGTGGCCGTCGAGTCTATCGTGGAGGTCACGCCGCAGGGCGTGGTGAAGATGCGGCACTCGCTGACCAACGTTGGCCCCGGCGTGTGGAGTCTTGCCAATCTTAGATGCTTTTTGCCGGTACCAGATGAGGCTGTTGAAAAGCTTGATATGACCGGGCGTTGGGCACTAGAGCGGGCGCCGCAGCGCGGCAGCTTCGGTTTTGGGGCCCATGTCCGCGAGAGTCGCCGCGGCCGCACCGGGCACGACGCCACGCTCCTGCTGAGTGTTGGCACGCAAGGGTTCGCCAACCGCACCGGCGAGATCTGGTCTGTCCATGTTGGATGGAGCGGCAACCACGAGCACACCGCCGAGCGGCTGCCCGACGCCATTGCCGCACTCGGCGGGGGTGAGCTGCTCGAACCGGGCGAGGTCAGGCTCGCCGAGGGCGAGACCTATCACACGCCCACCGTCTACTTTGTCCACTCCGGTCAGGGGTTGGACGGCATCCGCGATCGCATGTACCGGCTGATCCGTGCGCGGGAGTCGCATCCGCGCACGCCCCGCCCGGTCGTGCTCAACACGTGGGAGGCCGTGTATTTCGACCACAATCTCGACAAGCTCAAGGAGCTGGCCGACACCGCGGCCCGGGTCGGGGTCGAGCGGTTCGTGCTCGACGACGGCTGGTTCCGGCATCGCCGCGACGACCGCGCCGGGCTGGGCGACTGGTTCGTTGACGAAACGGTGTGGCCCAACGGTTTGGAGCCGCTCGTCAAGCATGTGCACGGGCTGGGCATGCAATTCGGACTGTGGTTCGAACCGGAGATGGTAAATCCAGACTCGGACCTGTTCCGCGGGCATCCCGATTGGGTGCTGGCGATGCCGGGGCGCCTGCCCGCCGAGTCCCGCAATCAGCACGTGCTCGACGTGTCGCGCCCCGAGGTGTTCGACTATCTGCTGGGCCGGATCGCCGAACTCGTGTCGCGTTTGGACATCGACTATATTAAGTGGGACCACAACCGCGACGTTCACGAGCCG
Organism: Allorhizocola rhizosphaerae; assembly: GCF_003426775.1. Lineage (GTDB taxonomy): Bacteria > Actinomycetota > Actinomycetes > Mycobacteriales > Micromonosporaceae > Allorhizocola > Allorhizocola rhizosphaerae. Next base: position 15,477 of record NZ_QJUG01000032.1, read on the forward strand.
ACCAGTGTGCACCGGCAAACCCTTGCCGTGTATGAACTGTTGCGCACCCTGAAGGCACGCTTCCCCGAACTGGAAATCGAGTCGTGTTCGTCCGGCGGGGCGCGCATCGACCTGGGCATCCTGCAGCACACCGACCGGGTGTGGACGTCGGACACCAACGACCCGATCGACCGCCAGCAGATCCAGCTGTGGACGGGCCTGCTCCTACCGCCGGAGCTGATGGGCGCGCACGTCGGCCCGAAGCGCACCCACGTCACGGGCCGGGTCACCGACCTGCATCTGCGCTGCGTGACCGCGCTGTTCGGGCACGCGGGCATGGAGGCCGACATCACCGCGTTCGACGAGCTCGACCTGTTGACCGAGTGGGTGGCCCTGTACAAGGCCAAGCGTGAGCTCATTCACACTGGGCGGGTCGTCGTGCCCGACCTCGCGGACCCGTCGGCCGTCGTGCACGGGGTCGTGTCGCAGGACGGGACGCACGCGCTGTTCAGCTACGCCCAGACCACGAGCACCCCGGCGAACATCCCGCGGTACGGGGCTCCGTTCCGGCTGCGCCTGCCCGGCCTGAATCCCGACCTTTCCTATGAAACACGGGTCGTGTTCGGACCGCACGGCAAACTCGACCTTCCCGAGGCGCGCTGGACCGGCCGTGCCCTGTCCACCATCGGGCTGCCGATGCCGCGCCTGAATCCCGCCGACGCGCTCGTCCTAGAGTTGGTCGCATGAGCAGCAGTACGACCTGGATCCACGATGCCGTCATCTACCAGATCTACCCACGCAGTTTCGCCGACGGCAATGGTGACGGCATCGGGGACCTGGCGGGCATCCGGGCGCGGCTCGGGTACCTGAAAACCCTGGGTGTAGATGCCATCTGGTTCAGCCCCTGGTACGTCTCGCCGATGGCCGACGCCGGCTACGACGTGGCCGACTACCGTGACATCGACCCGCTGTTCGGCTCGCTCGCGGAGGCCGAGACGCTGATCGCCGAGGCACACGGGCTCGGCCTCAAGGTGATCGTCGACATCGTGCCCAACCACTGCTCAAGCGCGCACCCCCTGTTTCAGGCGGCGCTGCGCGACCCGGCGGCCCCGGAGCGCGACCTGTTCTACTTCCGCGACAACCCGGCCAACGAGTGGTCCTCCCACTTCGGCGGCCCGGCCTGGTCGCAGGCGCCGGACGGCTCGTGGTACCTGCACATGTTCGCCCCCGAGCAGCCCGACTGGAACTGGGATCACCCACGGGTGCGCGAGGAGTTCGACGCCACCCTGCGCTTCTGGCTCGACCGCGGGGTCGACGGGTTCCGCATCGACGTGGCCGACCACCTGGTCAAGGATCTGTCCGCGATGGATGGATACCGCAACCAGGAGGGCGTGCATGAGATCTATCGCGAGTGGCGCAAGGTGGCCGAGTCGTATCCGCAGAAGGGCATCTTCGTCGGCGAGCTGTGGGACCCCGACCCGGTGAGCTTCGCCCGCTATCTGCGGCCCGACGAGCTGCACACCGGATTCAACTTCGCGTTTCTGGCGTGCCCGTGGGACGCGGCGATGATGCGCGAGGTGATCACGCTTACCCTCAGCACGCACCAGCCGATCAACGCGCCCGCCACCTGGGTGCTGTCCAATCACGACGTCGTGCGGCACGTGACGCGGTATGGCCGGCCGGACACCGGGCACAACTTCCTGCCCCTGCTCGACGGGCCGCCCGCCGACCTCGCACTGGGCACGCGGCGGGCCCGTGCGGCGGCGCTGCTGATGCTCGCGCTGCCCGGCTGCGCGTACGTGTACCAGGGCGAGGAGCTGGGCCTGCCCGAGGTCGAGGACCTGCCGACGCACGTCCTTCAAGATCCACGCTGGGTCCGGTCGGGCTACACCGACCGGGGCCGCGACGGGTGCCGCGTGCCGCTGCCGTGGTCCGGCACGAACCCGCCGTTCGGCTTCGGCCCGGCGGGCTCGACCCCGTGGCTGCCGCAGCCCGAGTCATGGGCCAAGCTCACTGCCGAGGCGCAGGAGGACGACCCGGGCTCGATGCTCAGCCTCTATCGCGCGGCCCTCCGGCTGCGCCGCACGCTGGACGGCGGACCGCTGGAGTGGCTGGACTCCCCCGAGGGCGTGCTGGCGTTCAAGCGCGGGCACCACACCTGCATCATCAACCTCTCCGCGGAGACGCTCCCGCTGGACGGGGACGAGCATGTCCTGCTCAAAAGCATCGACGAGCCCGGCCTGCCACCCGACGCGGCGGTCTGGGTCAAGGAAAGAGTCGCATAGCCAACGTTTCATCAAACCTGGCCGTAAGGTCAGCCGCAGACGCTTGCCCCATCCGGCCAAAGGACGGTTTGCATGCAGAGCACGCTCGCTTTGGCCTCACAAGCGCGCAAGTAGGGGCTCGGGCGGGCCGCGGGTAGGTCCGGCTGGTTGACACGCGTCGAGAAACACAGCACTATCTCCCCCAGTAACCGTTTACAGAAACTGGGGGGCGAAATGCCGCGCAAGCCTGCCGAGCAGGCGGGGAAGGCCGGAAGGGAGGCGCGCACCACCATCCGCGACGTCGCCACCCGGGCCGGCGTCTCGGTGGCCACGGTGTCGCGCGTGCTGGCCGGCAACTACCCGACCGCGCCCGCCACGCGGACCAAGGTGCTGCGCGCGGTCAAGGACCTCGACTACGTGGTAAACGTGCACGCCCGCGCGCTGGCCGGGGTGAGTCAGAAGACCGTGGCGATCCTGACCCGCGAGGTGATCACCCCTTTCTACGCCCACATCATCCAGGGCGTGGAGCAGCAGGCGGCCCAGGAGGGGCGGCTGTGCCTGGTGTGCACGACGGGCGCCGACCCCGACCGCGAGCTCGCGTACGTCAAGATGATGCGCGAGCAGGGCGCAGACGCCGTGATCACGGTAGGCGGCGTGCAGGAGACACCGGAGTACCGCAAGCAGCTCGCCCACTACGCGCAGGCGCTCGACTCCGCCGGCTCTCGCTTGGTCCTCTGTGGACGGCCGGGGCTGGGGCCCGACGTGCCGGCGCTGGTCGTGCACTACGACAACGAGGGCGGGGCCTACTCGGCGACGAGTCACGTCCTGTCCGCCGGGCACGAACGCGTGATGTTCCTCGGCGGCGCACCGGGCTTCACGACCAGTGACCCGCGGGTGCGCGGATATGAGCGGGCGATGGCGGACCGTGGGCTGAAACCATTGCTGTATTTGGGCGCATTCGGCATCCACTTTGGATACGCGACCATCAAGCGCCTGCTGCAGCAGGGCCCGCTCCCCTGCACCGGGATTGTCGCCAGTGATGACGGGTGTGCCGCCGGTGCGGTGAAAGCGTTGCGCGAGGCCGGTCTGCGGGTCCCGGACGATGTGTCCATTGTGGGATATGACGATGTGCCCATGGCCGCGCACATGTGGCCTCCGCTCACGACAGTGCACATCCCGGCCGAGGAGCTGGGCCGCACGGCGGTGCGCATGGCGCTGCAGGCCCAGCGCGGCATGCCCGAGCGCGAGACCATCCTCGGCACGCATGTGGTGGTCCGTGACTCCGTCGCACGGAGAGTCGCGTGATCCCACTCCCCCGTCAATACACCCCGCTGGAAGGCACGCTCGATCTGACGGCGCTGCCGTTCACCGGGCCGCCGGCGATCGCTGAACTGCTTGCGGAGCTTGGTTTTCCGGTCGCGGGTGAGTGGATTGCCGATAACACGTTCGGCGAAGAAGCCTATTGGCTGCGGGCCGACCAAAGTGGACTCAAGGTTCGCGGCCGGCTTTCCGGTCTGCGATGGGCTGTTCAAACCCTTCGCTCTGGTACCGCGTCCGCGTGGCAGTCTTGCGAAATCCACGATGCGCCAAGGTATTCGTGGCGCGGCAGTCTGCTGGATGTTGCGCGCTGGCACCTGCCGATCGAGTTCCTGCACCGATATGTCGACCTGATGGCGCTGCACAAGCTCAATCGGCTGCACCTGCATTTGACCGACGACCAGGGTTGGCGGTTCGAGGTGAAGCGCTATCCACGCCTGACTACCGTTGGCGGGTTCAGGCGTGAGTCCATGCGGGGGCACTACTACAACTTCGCGTTCGATGGCACGCCGCACGGCGGGTTCTACACCCAGCATGAGTTGAAAAATCTTGTGGCGTATGCGAAACGGCGCGGGGTCGAGATCATGCCCGAGATCGATCTGCCCGGCCACACTCAGGCGGCGATTGCCGCGTACCCTCAAATAGGCTTTGAAAATGTCGAGGTGTCCACGATGTGGGGCATCCACGACCAGGTGCTCAACACCAAGGACGCCACCGTCGAGTTCATCAAGCACGTGCTCGACGAGGTGGTGGAGGTCTTCCCGTTCGAATATGTGCATTTGGGCGGCGACGAGGTGCGTTCGCTGCAGTGGCAGCATTCGCCCGCGGCGCAAGCCCGAGCGGATTCGGTTGGCGATCTGCTCGGCTGGTGGATCGGAACGCTGGCAACGCATTTGGCGTCGCACGGGCGCAAAACAGCGGTGTGGGACGAGCTGCTCGACGCCGACCCGCCAGAAGGCTTGCTGTTCTTCGGTTGGCGTGACGTGACGCGGGCCCCGGCGGCGCGGGCGGCCGGGTACGATGCCGTGTCCTGCCCGCACGAGCACTGCTACTTCGATTGGTCGGAGGGCTTCCGGCCGGGCGAGCCGACCGCCATCAATGGTTTCGTGCCGCTGGAGCGGGTTTACCGGTTCGAGCCGGGCGAGGTGACCGGGGTGCAGGGCCAGCTGTGGACGGAATATCTGCCCACGCCGGCGCTCGTGGAATACCGGGCGTTCCCGAGGCTGGCCGCGCTGGCCGAGGTGGGCTGGTCGCAGGCGCCCAAGGATTTCGCCGGCTTCAAGGACCGGCTGCGGGCCCATCTGTCGTTGTTGGACAGCCTGAACGTGAACTACCGTCCCGTAGACTGAGCGCATGCGTTACGCAGACGAGCTCGTCGTGCAGGGCGCGCAGGCCGTTGTGCTCGTCGGCAGCGTCGCGCGGGGCGACGCGCTGCCCACCTCCGACGTCGACCTCATCGCGCTGGGCTCCGGACCCGCCTACCGATTGCTGGTCCGCGACGGCAGGCAGGTGTCGGTCTCCTGGCGCACCGCCGAGGACGTGCGGGCGAGCTTCCTGCAACCGGCCGAGGCGGGCGGTGCGGTGCCCGCGTGGCGCGGTGCGGTCGTCTTGGCCGATCCCACGGGCGAGGCGGCGCGGCTGCGTGCCGAGGCGCACGCCTGGGATTGGTCGCAGGTGGGCGAAGCGGCCGATGCGTGGGTGGCCGAGCAGATCACCGGCTACGCCGAGGAGGTCCACCGGCTGGTCGGCCAGGCGGGCGGCGGGAGCCCGCGGGCGGCGGCCGTGGTGCGCTGCGTGCTCGCGCTGCGCATGGCCGTGGTCCTGGCCGTGCACCACCGGATCCTCTACGACAGCGAGAACCGGTTGTGGGATCTTGTCGCCGAGGCCGAAGGTCCACGGTGGACACGGGCGCAGGACCGCGCGCTGGGCGTGGTGGAGGCGACCGTGCCCGAGGCCAACCGGGCCGCGCTCGACCTCTACGCCATGACCGCCGCCCGCACCGAACACCTGCTCGTCGACGCCCAGCGCGAAGTCGTTCGCCTGGCCCTCGCCATCGCCGCGTGACGCGTCAGGTGTTGGCGGGCAACCATTTCTGAAGTAGATTCGGGTCCGCAACGGCGGACTCGACCTCACGGCGCTCCTGTGCGCTGAGATTCAGTCGCCTGAGCCTGGCTCCCCACTCCGGGACCCGTTCCGGCTCGTTCAGCGCCGTCGAAAGCTCGATGAGCGCGGCCAGCGCCACCGCCTGCTCCACGGCCGGCGCATTTTCGCCGTGACGGCGCAGCCCCGAGTTCAGCGCCCGGAAGGCGGCCCGGTCATCGTTTTTGAACTCGCGCAGGATCCGCGCGTTGTCCAACACTCGGGCGAGCCCTTGCAGCCGCTTGGATCCGCCATACTCCAGCTCCTCCGGCTCGTCGCGCTCGATGAAGATGATCGAGTTCCCGGACGGGTCGATGACGGTGAACCGTGAGGCGCCCGCCCGATAGCGGGTGATTCGAGGCAGCCCCTTGGCGAGCACCTTTCCGTATTGCCGGCGCATCGCCTCGGTGAACGCCGCGTGATAGGGCGCGACGGCATCGACCATCACCAGGCATCCACCGGTGTTTTCCTTTGCCGGGTCCACGCTCTCGGCGGCGCGTCCGTAGTGCAATTGGAACCCGCTCCACTGGAAAGCCAGGTATAGATAGGGTTTCGTCTGTTCGTAGGTGACGGCGAAGCCGAGGGCACGCCAGAACGCCAGGGTCTCTTCCGGCGAGGCGCACGGCAGCAACGGCACGGTGGTCTCGTTGGGCTGAACAGTTTTCGCAAGCACGACCCGACGGTGCCAGAATCGCGGCTGCAATGCACATGCAAGGAATCGACATGTTTTTGCAAGACGCGGGCAACGGCGAAGGTCTCGGCGAGGCGTAAGTCAGGGCCACGCGGAGAAGCGGCGCGGAGAAGCGGCGCGGCGACGGCCGGCGCGCGATCCCTCGGTGCGGGCCATGAACGCTGCGTGTTCGCGCTACAAGCGGGCATTGTGCCGTGAGCCGCGCATGTCTAACCTGCGCTCCATAGAAAACGCTTTCCTGAACCGGAGGGACATCAATGAGGTTGTCTCGACGCACGTTCACGCTCGCGGCCAGGGCTGTGGTCTTGGGTTTTGTCACACCCGCCCGCGCGGCGGACGAGTACGACGGTCTGCGCCAGCGTTGGGCAGACTTCATCTTGGGGGAACCGGTTACGACCCCGGCGAGCGAGCCGTTCGCTACGCAACTGTCCGATCAGGCGCGGATCGCGTCGGACAACTGGAGAAGCCCGCCGTCAACCCCACCCACGGTTCCTACGCCTATCGGCTGATGCCGGGCGCGAGCAGTGCGGCGACTCAGGCCCGCGCCAACGACTCGGCCTACCTGACAGTGTTGGCGAATACTCGGTACCAACAGGGCATCAGTGTCTCTTCAATCGGCGTGACCGCTGTCAACTTCTGGGAAATCGCGGCCGCGCCGACCGCGGGATCTCGGTGGATCAGCCCGCCAGCGTCCTGATTGGACAGTCTGGCTCGACCGCGACCGTGTGTCTGGCCGATCCGCGGCAGAACATCGCCTCGATCATGCTCACGCGGCACCGCCCGGTCGCCGCGGTCACCAACAAGGACACCACGGTGACCGTGCTGCGGACCGGGCGCAACTGCACCTGCGGTTCGCCACCGACGGCACCGCCGGCCGCACGCACCTGGCCACGGTGACGCTGGGTTAACGCTTTACCAGGGTAAAATTCCGCAGTTCATCGTCTGCGAACTCGGCCAGGGCACGGTGCCAGGCATGGCCACGGTACGGCACAACTCGGCAAACTCCGCCTCGACGGTCCTGTCCACGCCATCACCTCGTCGAAGGTAAGGACGCGGCCCGCCGAGGCTACCTTGCACAAAATTTCTTCGACGCGCCGATGAGTTCCCCAAGCCGGGGTCGTCCTACTGGCATGACAAACACCACGACAGCCACCGCCACCGGCGAATACGCGCAGATCAACGGCCTTGACCTGTACTACGAATCGCACGGCTCCGGCCGCCCGATGATCCTGCTGCACGGCGGGCTCGGCTCGGGCGAGATGTTCGCGCCGGTGCTGCCGGCACTCACCGAGCACCACCGGGTCATCACCCCGGACCTGCAGGGCCACGGCCGCACCGCCGACATCGACCGCCCGCTCGACGTGCGCCTGATGGCCGACGACATCGCGGCGCTGATCGACCACCTCGGGCTGGACCGGCCCGACATCGTCGGTTTCTCGTTGGGCGGCGGTGTGGCGTTGCAGACCGCGGTCAAGCACCCCGACAAGGTGGGCCGGTTGGCGGTCTTCTCCGCGTTCCTGCGCGACGACGCGGTCTACCCGGAGATCCGTGCCCAGCAGGGCCAGGTGAGCGGGGCGGCCGCCGAGTTCATGAAGGACACCCCGATGTATGAGCTCTATCAGCGGGTCGCGCCCCGGCCGGAGGACTTTTCGCGGCTGCTCGACAAGATCGGTGAGGCGATGGCGGTCGAGTTCGACTTCACCGAGGACGTGCGCGGGTTGCGGGTGCCGACACTGATCGGCGCGGGCGATGCCGACATGGCACCGCCCAGCCACTACGTCGAAATGTTCGGTCTGCTCGGGGGCGGGCAACGCGACGGTGGCTGGATGGGCGAGGGCCGCCCCGAGGGCGGGCACGCCCTGGCGATCCTGCCCGGACGGACGCACTACAACATCCTCGACAGCCCGCTGTTCGCCGCGACCACACTCGCCTTTCTCGCCCGCTGACCCGCTCGGCACATCCACCCGAACCCCATCGGCGGCTGCCAATCGCGTGGCAGCCGCCGATCCGTTGCTCATCGATCTTTGACCAGCGAGTCGCCGGTGATGTAGAGGTTCATGTCGGTGAAGTCGAGGGTGATCGCGAAAAGCTTGAAGAACTCGTGAGTGAAGTTGGCGACCGTCCTGAACCTGAAGAAGTGGTCGACCAGCAGCGGGCCGGCAAGGCCACGAACATGGGGGCCACCGCGCGGCCAAGACTGATCCTTTCCGGCGTGATCGGGTAGACCACCTTGTTGTTGAACCGCTCGGGATGGTCGTAGTCCACTTCGACGCCCAACTGTTCGGCCATCGCCACGGTCATGCCGATGCCGAAGCGCGGTCCGCCCGTATCGAACGAGACCACCTTCGGCCCGAAGTCGAGCAGGCTGCCCAGCGTGCACGGGAAGTGGTCGCCGCCGAGCCATAGCGGCAGCTTCACCGCGCAGGCGCGCATCGCCTCCGCCCGAAACCTCCGCAGCTGCGCGCTGTCCTTGCGCCGCAGGATCAGCGCCTGGTTCGCGTAGTCCAAAGTGGTCAGGAAGTGGTAGAAGATCCAGGTGCCAAGCACCCCGTCCGGCTGCGAACCGTCAGGCAGCGACGGCTTGCGGGCATCGTTCCAATGGACCGGGACGTTGCACAGCTCGATGTCGCCCATGCGGAACGATTCCAGCACCCCGAAGTACATCGTGAAGGTCTGGCCGCCGGCCATCCCGGTCGCCATGGCTCGCCCGTCATGCTGGCGTACTGCTCGGCTTGCGCCATGTAGTAAGGGTTTCCCGCGGCCCGAAGGGGCGCGACCGCGCGGTCCAGTCGGTCCTGGCGGACGTAGCAGTCGCCGAGCTGCTGCTGGGTGGAAGCGTCGTCGGGCGCCAGCGTGACCGCCCTGGTCAGAAACCGCTCGGCGGCCTCGAACCGGTTGGACAGCAGCGCGATGTATCCCAGCTGCGCCGCCGCGTGCGCGTCATTCGGATCCTTGCGCAGCAGGCGCTTGAATCCTCGTTCCGCCTCTTCGAATCTCGCCTCTCGCAACAACTGATCCGGGTCGGCATCGGATGCCGTCGCGGCCGGCGCTCCCAATACCGGCAGTACCGCACCGGCGCCGACGGCCAGGCCTGCTCGCTGGAGAAACCGGCGTCGATCGAGATTCTCGTCAAACATGCGGGCGATTCAACCCGGCGACATGTTAACCGAGCGTTACGGACGCCGGATGATCGAGCAGGTCACCGGGCTGGTGCTGGCCGGCGTCGCCGTGCGCATGGCGGCTGCGCCCGTTAGCGCCGGTTGACCGGACGCACCGGTGACGGGCCGAGCTCCTCGATCGTGTAGCCGTCCGGATAGGTCCGGCTCGGCTCTCCGGGAGTGAAGAAGTCCTTCTTCGGCGGGCCGGTCATCCGCCGCAGCAGCGATCGAACCCGCAGCAGCGAACGCACGGCGATGAGCACACGTGCCGAGGGCCTGGCGATGCCGAGGGCTTGGCGCAAGTGTTCGTCCAGCAGCGCCTCCCTGGCCTGGATCGCCACCCGTTGGAACATCCGGGGGACGCGCCGGCGGGTCATGGCTCTGATCGCCTCCACCATCGGCGTCACGGCGGGATCGGGACCGAGGTTGGCTTCCTCAAAGGCGTTGAAGAACGCCTCGTACTCCTCCCATGTCGCCGGCACCTCCTGGACCCCCATCAGATCGCCGACCCGTCGCCAGAAGGCAAGGGTGGCTGCCCGTTCGACCGGATGCAGCGGCCGGTGCGCATGCCGGTCGATCCACCTGGTGGGGCAGAAAACGTTGGTGCCGAGCACGTAAAGGTATTCGTCGTTGGTGATGCCATAGACCCGGTGCATCCGGTTGAGCCGGGCGATGACCTGTCTGCCCCTCCGGCTGTCGGGGCCACCATCGATCAGCTCATACATCGCCAGGCGGGTGTCGTCACCGCGCTTGTCCGTGCGCTCGATCATCTCACCGGTGTCGTGCAACAGCCGGGCGATCGACGGGATCGCGAACGTGCGATAGAACGCCAGCCCGAATCCGACGCGCATGTCAACGGCGAACTCCCGCTGCACCATGTATCGGTAGATGGTGTGGTGGTCGCGCTGCGGGTCGAGCCCCTCCAGGTATCGCGGTAGGTTACGCATGCGCCGGGTCCTCGGCTCGACGCTGGGCCACCTCCGCGAGAGCCTGCGCGACCAACGGTGAGCCGGCAAACGCGCGAGACACCCGCACCAGCCATGGCGCCTCGCCCTGCTGGGTCATGGGCACCGTGCTGTCGCCGGTCCGCCGCTCCGTTTCAGTCGCCCGCAGCGCGTCGGCGATCTGTGTCGCCTGTGCTATCACGCGGATCTGGTCGTCGGGCAGTCCGTGCCGTTCGGCGAGCGCGGCAGCGGTGTCCGCGGCCAGTCTGTCCATCCTCGGCCGAAGTGCGACGAGGGCGTCGAGCACCTCGATGGTCCGCTCGTTGAGTCTCCTGCCGTTTCCCCACCAGTTGACGATCCACCCGATACCGCCGTACCGCGGCCTACGCTTGAGCACCTCGGGATACTGCTGGGTCAAGGCTCGGTAGAGCGGTTCCATCCGCCGGCACAGCTCGGCTTGGCGGCTGCGGCGGATCACCTCAACGGTTCCGCCGATGGTGCCGGGCACCAGCAGGCCGAGCGAGAACCCGGCGACAGCCAGGAGCACGAGCAGCCGGTTGAGTCCGGTGTGTGGCGGTAATGTCGCGCCCGCCAGACCGGCCAGGCCGTCGACGATGCCCAGCAGGGCAAACAGCGCGCTTCCCAGGCAGCCGCCAAACGCGACCATGGACAGGCCCACCCGGTGGTACCAGCTGGGAACCCGACGCAGATACACCAGGCTCAGCCTGCCCGCCTCGAACATGGTCCAGGCGATCGCGGCACCCAACACGATCGAGTACCACGCCACGGTGGGGCGGCCGGCGTTGGCCAGCCGCCAACTGTCCAAAATCTCCGGTACCTCGGGCGTGGCGAAAAACAACACGTTGAGCGCGATGATTGCCGCGGCCATGACCGGGGCGCGTTTCCTCAGCGCGGCCCGATATCCACCCTCCAGCCGCCAGAACATGTACATCATGAGCAGAAAAAACAGCGCCGCGAGGCCGAGACTGTGGCAGATGACGATGGCGATGTTGTTGTACCCCAGCGCCTGGTTGATCGCGTGGTAACCGGAGGGGGTGACTGCCGCCTGCGCCACCCCTTCGAGCGTGAGCCAGACGATCGCCATATAACGCGCCGGCGTGCGGGCATTGGGGCTAAACAGTAAAACGAAACCAACGACGGCGGCGGCCAGCAGCGCCACCGCGGGGGTCAGCCAGGCTATCAACGGTTACTCCTCGATAGAGGGTGTCCATGACGCGCCGCACGTCGTCCGGCACCCGTGAGGGCGACGGGAGCGCGGCGCGCTCCAGGATGAGGGCAGCAAGCGTCTCGGCGGCTTGCTCCTGTTCGCTGCTGTAATGGTGCGGCAGGCCCGCCTGAGCCGAAAGCTCGGCGGCGGCATGCCCTTGATGACCGAGCCACATGTGCGCGGCCTCGTGGCAGACGACGTGCGAACGGTGCAACGGCGTGGCCTTCTCGTCCACCACCAGGAAATCGGCGGTTTCCCGCTCCACCCAGCAGCCGGTGATGCCGCCAACGACCTTCCACGGCACCACGATGATCGGCCTGCGCCGCGCCTCGGCCAGCCAGGCCAAGAACGCATCGGCGGACCAGGGATCGGGGATATGCAGGCCCTCCAGGGCCTCCAGGCACTCCGCCTCGATCTTGCGGTTCACCGTCACGCCCTGCGGTGCCCGGCGCGGTTCGTCCCGATGTCGAAACCCGCTGCGGCCGGGCAGTAGCGGCGGCCAAGGACGTCACGCGGCTTACCCATGTCATCTCCCCGCTTGCTCCATGGCAGGCACCTTACGTCTATGGGTCGAGCTGAGCGGCCTCGTCGGCCTTGCCCTGGGCAGATTCTAATTTGGAGATGTGTTCGAGCAGCTCTTGCACCATCTCCAATCCGGCCGGCGACAGTTGCGACGCCCGCAACGCGATGCGCGCGGCTGCCGGGTTGAGCGCCGGTGCTGTCGCCTCGGGCTGGAGATAATTCGGATCGACTTCGAAGAACGTCGCTATCCTCTGCAGGATGCCGCTCTGCACCTTTGCCGGATCGGTGATCCCCTTGCGCAGATTGAAGATCAGCGTGTGTGAGCAGCCAACCGCGGACCCGATGTCGCGGTCGGTGTATCGCTTGCCGCCCGCGCCGGGCTTGCGCACCGTCTCTATCAGGTCGGTCAGGCGCTCGGCGACTGATCGAGGGCGTTGAGGCTCGCCCACAGCGCCTCCAGGATGTTGAGTGTGACTAACACTTTGGTCCAAAGTGTTTTCTGTGGTTGACAAGATTGATGGGGACCACCTTAGACTGTCCAAGTCCGAGACTCAACGCCTTCCGAGTGCCTACGGGACAGCGCAGCGCAAACATCGCCAGGGGCGGCGGGGAGGCAGCGACGGCGCACACGCGCAAGGCGGCGTGCCGGAGCCTGAAACCGGGAGAGGCGAGCGTGAAGGTGCAGGGCTGTCCCCCTACATCGGCAATCGGGGGCACAGCGGGAGTGGTTTCCCCTTCCGTTGTGGTGTAGCTTGCCTCTCCCCAGTGCCACGGGTGAATCCGAAGATCAGCGTCTCGCATGATGGCGCCGCGATGAAATCGCACGAGGGCCGGTCTTCGGGAGTGCGACCGACTCTCTGGGGAAAGGGGATTTAGCCGTTGGCGGCGGCGTGTTCGCGCGCCAACTCCTCGGCCATCCCTGTCGCCGCCACCCGCCATGAACTCCTTGACCATCGTGTCCCAATCGGACAGTGGACGGTGACCGAAGACTACCGCGGCGTGCGCGTCACCGGTGGCCTTGCTCAGCTGCGCCCATTTGCTGGAGTACGTTTCCGAGCGCAGCCCGTTGGACGGATCGGCGATCGACTTGGCCAGCGCACCCCCGCCCGGGTAGTAAAGGACGACCGGCGCAGCGGCGATGTGTTTGATGGGCACGTTGGTGGGGTTTTCGGTCTTGCCGAGCTCGGTCTTGACAATTCCACCGTCGGCGCGCGCGAGTGAAGTGCACGCCTTCGACCCCATAATTTGCCAATTCATATTCCTTGGTACCGAACGGGGCCGCCAGCCAGTTGAGCACGCGCAGCAGCATCTTGATCCGATCGGCGGGCGCCTTCTTGAACACGACATAGCCGAAGCGGCCGGAGCCCTGCCGTGGCGTGGCGGTTTTACCGTACGGCAGGGCAATCGCATGCTCTTGCCCTCTCCGTGACGGCTCCATGTTGACGGCGAACATAAAACGGTTACTACGTTGCGTCAAGGGCTTGTTATGGAAAGCAGCTCGCTCAGGGTGCTCGACGGTGGCAAGCGTTTACTAACGGGACTGCCTTTGATGGTCGTTGCCGCGTTCGCCCTCACCCCGCGGCTGTTCGCCGACCTGTTCCCGGAGGATGTGCGCAAGCGCATCCACGCGGTCGCCACGGTGGTCCCGGACCTCACGAGCGACGTCGAGGTGCTGCTCACCGGGTGGGGCTGCCCGCGCATGGAGCTCGCGCGGATGCCCAGGCTCGGGACGATCCTGCACGCCGCCGGATCGGTCAAGGGGTACGTGTCGCCCGAGGCGTTCGAGCGCGGGATCGTCGTGTCGTCGGCGGCCCAGGTCAACGCCCGCCCGGTGGCCGAATACACGGTCGCGGCGCTCGTGCTCGGGCTCAAACGGGCGTTCCGGCACGCCCGGCACTACGCGGGCGGCCGGCCGGAACTGGGGCACATGCCGGGCGAGGCCAGCGGCGTCAGCGGTACCGTCATAGGGATTGCGGGTTTCTCACGCATCGGCCGCATGGTGGCGGCGAAGCTGCGCGACTACGACGTGCGCGTGCTGGTGAGCGATCCCTATGTGCCGGAACAGGAAATACCGCGCTCGGCGCCGAGCCGTCCGATCTGGACACGCTTTGCGCGGTCTCCAGCGCCTTCACCGTCCACGCCCCCGAGCTGCCAGAGACCCGTCATCTCATCGACGGGCGGAGACTTGCGCTGATGCGCGATGGGGCACTGCTCGTCAACACCGCTCGGGGGTCGCTTGTGGACACTCTTGCTTTGACGGAAGCCTGCGCGAGCGGACGCGTCGACACCGTCCTTGACGTCACCGCGCCGGAGCCGCTGCCGCACCATTCATCCGCTCCCGCGGATGCCCAATGTTGTTGTCACACCGCACATCGCGGGCTCGCGCGGGCGGGAGCTGCGCCTGCTGGGCGCACACGTCGCGGCCGAGCTGGAGCGCTTCGTCGCCGGGCAACCGCTGCACGGACTGGTGAACCCGCACGATCTCCCCCGAATCGCTTAGGAGTGCGTTGAAGCATGTGGTCGTCTTTGGAGTCGGCGGTGTGCGGACCGATGCGTTGCGCGCCGCGGCCCACTGATGCGGATGAGCAGTGGACGTTTGTCGTCGTGACCGACCATGGGCATCGCGACGGCGGTGGCCACGCTGGACGGTCCACATGGGAGCGCGCGGCGTGGGCCGCAACGTGTGGGCCGGGTATCGTCGCAGGTGTGCAGGCCACCCACGCCGACATCGCCCCGACCGTGCCCGCCGCGGCCGGCGTGCCGATCCACTCGGGGGACGGGTTCCCCGGATGCTCCTTCCAATCGCGCTAGTCCTTGCCTCGGTCGTCTGCCACGCCACGTGGAACCTGTTGGCGAAGAAGGCGGGTTCCACCGAGTTTCTCGGCGTGTGGTCGGTGGTCGCGGCCGTGCTGTGGGCGCCGCTGGGCATCTGGGTGCTGGCAAACGCCTGGGACACTTTGGACTGGCGGGCGCTGCAGTTCATCGGTGGTGCCCTCTTCCTGCACACCTCCTACTTCGTCGTATTGCAGCGGGGCTATCGCATAGGCGATCTGTCCGTCGTCTACCCCATCGCGCGCGGGCTCGGGCCGGTGCTCACCTGCCTGGTGGCCGTGCCGTTCTTCGGCGAAGACCCGGGCCTGCTGGGCTGGGCGGGCACGTTCATCCTCGCGATCAGCGTTGCGGTGCTTGGGAAACCGCGCGTGACGGCGTGGCGTCCTGTGGCCTATGCCGTCGTGGTTGGACTGTTCATCGCGGCATACACGTTGTGGGACAAGGCAGCCGTCGCCATCCTGCCGCCGCTGCTCATCAACTGGGCCACCGACACGGGCCGCGCGATCCTGTTCGCGCCGTGGTTGTGGCGCCGCCGCGCGGCCGTCAAGCAGGTGTGGCAGTCTTACAAGCGCCACATCTTCGGCACGGCCATTTGCGCGCCCGGGGCGTACATCCTCGTGCTCACCGCGCTGACCATGGCACCGGTGACCGTCATCGCCCCGCTGCGCGAGGTGACTGTGCTGCTCGTGGTGTTCCTCGGGGCCAAACTGCTGGGCGAACACGACATGTGGCGCCGCCTCACCGCCGCGCTGGGCGTCGTGCTCGGCGCCGTCGGCGTCACGCTGGGCCGCTCGTAACGAGCCGCGCGGGACCGGTCCCGCGCTCGGCGAAGTAACCTGGGCCGGTGCGATGGGGAGCAAAGACGGGCGCGACGGTGCTGGTTGCACTGGTGCTGGCTGCGGGCTGCGCCGATGACAAGGTTGGCAAAGACAACGGCACCGGAGCGCAGCCGTCCGCGAGCCCGAGTGCCCGGCCCGACGGGGTCGGACCGCACCGGTCCGGTGACTGTCTCGATGCCTCCAGCGGCACGCTGACCAGGGTCGATTGTGGGCAGCCGCATGAATACGAGGTGGTGCTCTCCGCCGCGCTGCCGGAGGGCACACCAGACAGGCATCCGCCGGACGTGCCTCCCGCGATCGAGGCCAACTGCCGCGCGGCTCGCACCGACTATCTGCGCGGGCCCGACGCCGACGCGACCCGCTTGGAGGTGCTGGAGTCCTGGCCCAACAAGGAGTTGTGGGACAAGGGCGACAGGTGGTTTGCGTGCGTGCTCGCCGAGCGCGGCGAGGACAACAACCCCGTGCGGCGCACCGGAGCCCTGACCGGCGCGCTCGCCGCCGGACTCGGCCCATTCCAGCGGTGCATGACGCACGAGCCGCTGGCCAACGGCCCGCTGCACGTCGTCCCGTGCGACAAGCCGCATCGCAGTGAGGCCGTGCCCGGGGTGCTCGTGCTCGGTCTGCCCACCGATCCCGCACCGAGTCTGCAGGAGATGGCCGACCGTGCCGTGCCGCACTGCGAGCGGATGGTGGCCGACTATCTCGGTGGGCCAAGGCCGGGCGTCAAGCCGCGCGCCATCTTTCCGCTGCCCGAGGAGTGGCCGGGTGGCCGCACCACTGCCGTGTGCTACGCCGTCTCCGACACGATGGTCACGGGTCCGTTGCGCGGCTGATCGTCTGGGGCCCAATCTGTTCCCGGACGTCACCGCATGCGCGGGGTGTCCGGGCACCAGGCACGGTCGGGCACGCGGCGATTAACCCGGAAGGCGGCAGCCACAGGTGGCCTCGTGGAGAAGACGCACCTATACGAGCGGTCGCTCAATGAATTGGAGCATCACTTTGGAACCCATGCCGTGAAGGCGTTATTCGGTTCCTTTTGCGGTCAAGGACGCACCAGATCGGTGAAGTACGAGGAGCCGGCCTCGGCCCTCTTGCGCATCGGGTCCTAAAAGCTGATCGTGAAGGCGTCGGGCATGCGGAAGCTCAGATTGTCGGGGCACCAGGGCGCACGCACGACCGTTGCCTTCCGCAGCAACGGAAACGTCTCGCCCACGATGACGGCCGACTCCATTCGCGACAGTTGGGCGCCGACGCAGCGGTGCGCCCCCGCGCCGAACGCCAGATGCTTGCGTGAGCCGGGCTGACCGGGCACAAAGGACGGTCCCGCGAGCTGCGCTCCGGCGCGGGCCAGCCACAGCACGATGCTGCGCCCCTTGGGGATGGCGTGACCGTCCAGGGTGGTGTCCTGCCCCGCGATTCGGCGCCAGGTCGGGATCGGCGGGGTGAGGCGCAGCCCCTCCTCCACCACGTCATCGACGGCGATCGAGCCGTCGCCCAGCCCGTCGAGCACCCGCCGTTCGCGCGTGAGCCGATGCATGAGCAGCGTCAAAAACTGCGACGTGGTCTCCTGCCCGGCAACGAGCAGGAAAAACAGCGCTCCGATCGGGGTGTCCTTGGGCAAACCCTTGGCGGCGGCGTGGTCGCGCAACTCGCCCACCAGGCCTCCCGCGTCCTTGACGAATTTTCTCAGTACCGCGTGGAAGCGCCCGACCTCGTCGGCCAGCGCGCGCTGACGCGGCTCGTCGACCGGCGCCCAGAACAGCTCCAGCGCAGCGCGGGAGAAGTCCTTGACCGCGTCCACCGCAGCCTCGGGCAACTCGACCAGACGCGAGAGCACCAGCAGCGGCACGTCGGCCGCGAGTTCGGCGTAGAGGTCGACGCTCTCGCCGGATTCGAGCCGCTTGGTGAACCCGGCGACCCGGTCGCGCACCAGGTCGGTCAGCCACGGCCGCACCGCCTCGACCCGCTCCGGGTGCAGGGCGCGGGCCGTGATCGCGCGAATGCCCGGGTGGGACGGCATGCCGTTGTTGGCGAGCGTTGGCGGGAGGCGGAAGCCGTACCGGATAAGGATTCGCAAAGCACTGACCGGGATCGGCGTCATCGCGTCGAGGGCGTTGCCGGGCAGGAAGGTGGCCGGGTCGGCCAGCACGCGCTTGACGAGGGCATGGCTCGACACGACCGTGTGGGTGACGCCCACATGGTCGGCCACCTCGGCTACCGCCGGGAAGTCCCGATCCTCATCGAAGTCCCAGGTCCGGAACAACACCCGACCACGCTACATCGTCGCCCGGGGTCGATCCGAGATACACGGCGCATGTGAGAACGTGGTCACCCGGTTCGAGGGCACCGGTCAGCGTGGGGATGCAGGTGCGCTGGAACAGCACATTTGTCGCGGAGAGCGGGCGGATCACGGTGCCGGAGCGGTCGCCCGATAGGTCCACGATGGCCGAGTTCGCGAAGCTGGCTCGCCCGGCGCTCGCGTTTCCCTCGAAGTGGTCCGGGTGCCACGGGGTGAGCCACTGCGCAGCGAACCCGCCCTCGGCGGTGAGCAGCGGTCTTTCGGTCCGGATCCGATGCACGCGCAAGTGCCACTCCCCGCGCGGAATCAGCCATGTCTCGATGGTCACATCCGGCCACGGCTGCCAGCGCGACCAGACCATGTCACCGTCCACACGCGACTCTTCGGCCTTTTCGCGGGTGCGCCAGTGGCGGCCGGCATCGTCGGAGAGCGCGAGTGTGTTGTCGTACGCGCCTTGTTCGAGACTGTGATTCGCTGCGCCCACGCTGAACCCGGCACGGGTCGAGTAGGCGAAGCGCGCGTATTTCGCCTCGCCGCCCCGCGCCCAATCGACCCAGCCCTGCCCGTTGTACAGGACCACGTCGCCGTTGTGCCGCTGGACTAACGCCTTGGCACTCGGCTGGCGGGAAAGCCCATCCTGCAAGGCTTCCGGGTCGGCCGTCCAAAAGGGATGGTCGTGCGGCAGTGCGAGCGGGAGGAAGAATTTCATTCCCCAGTACGGCGAGCCGCCCCCGATGTATTGCTCGACGATCGCCGTGTTGGGGTAGCTATAGCCCACGGTCAGCAGGCCATCCCCGTCCAGGATCGGCTGCCGCCACCACCATTCGAGATGCCGCTGCGCCAGGCCGCGCACGCGCCCCCACGGCAGCGCCTCGACTCCCGCATAGGCCAGCGCGCCCCAAAACGCGCCCTGCGCCATGCGATAGGCCAGACTCCGTCCGATCGGGACGGCCTCACCGGACGCGGCGAACCAGTACTCGAACTGCTTGGCGAACGCCGCCATCTCGTCGGTCCGCCGGCCCAGCAGCGCGTTGTAGAAATGGAACCCGAACGGGTTGTAGTAATCGAAGCGCTGGGTCGGACCGTCCTGGTACCAACCATCGGCCATATAAAATTCGTCCAGCCGCGCCAGATGCTCCCCGCCGTCGATCCCGAACGCGTGCCCAGCGAGCACGGGAAAGAAGTGCCAGTTGTTGTCCACCGGTTCGGTGGCCGCCGCCGCGCGCAGCCACGCCTCCAGATGCGGGCTCGAAAGGTGTTGCGGCACACGGGAAAGCGCCCACCCGACCGCGGCCGCCTCGACCAGCCGCTGATTGCGGGGCGTGGGCGGGCCGATGTACCACTCGTGGTCCGGGTCGACCGCCTTGCCAACGGTTTCGCGCACAATCGGCCACAGGTCACACTCCGGGCCCAGCGCCGCCAACCCCCACAGCGGCCGCGTCACCAGCTCCCACCACGTGGCACCCGGATCGTTCACGCTCGCCACCGCCGGTTGCCGCGCCGGCCCGAGCACCGCCCGCTCCACGGCCGGCGTCACCAACCGCAGCAGTGCCCACTCCCACCCCTCACGCCCGATCGGCAACGGCCCATGCAGTTCAAGCGGCGACGTCATAACGCCCAAGTCTCCCCTACCCTCCACCCGGGTGATCGCCCACCCCCGGGTTGCCGGAGGTCGCGCCAGAACACGATCACGCCGACGATTCCGAGCGGATAGGCGAGGCCGCAGCGCCGCGGTCGCAAGCCGGCGCGCCGGTGCCGCGTGGGCGGCCATCGCCGGCGGAGCACTGCTCGTCGTGCGGGCCGTCCTAATCAGCGAATCGGATCAGTCCGTGAAGGCGTCGGTCAGATCGCGGAGGTTGTCGCAGGTGCCGTGGAGCTCGGGGGTGAACCAGCCGGGAGCACTGCGGCGGAAGACCCCAGGGGCCAGCGAGCCCGCTGCGTCGGGGAGCAGGCCGTGCAGCGAGCCGGGGAGGTCGTCGAGATTGGTGAAGTGGACAAGCTCGGGCGAGGCGGGCCAAGCACCGATGACGACGTGAGCGGGGACGCCTCGGCGCTCCAGGGCTTCGAGGGTCAGCGCGGTGTGGTTGAGCGTGCCGAGCCCGGCGCGCACGACGACGACAGCGGGCGCGCCGAGCGCGACCGCGAGGTCGGCGATGGTCCAGGCAGCCCCGCCCGGCCGCAGCCCCATGGGCACGAGCAGGCCACCCGCGCCCTCGACGAGCGTCAGCTCATGCTCGGCGGAGATTTCCTTGATGGCGTCGGTGACCGCGTAGAGGTCCAGCGGTTCGAGGTCGGCCACCCGCGCGGCCGCCAGCGGGGCCAGTGGATCGGGGAACGATGCGAGCGTCTTGGCGAAGGCCGGGGCCGCGAGGTGTGTCACGGTGTCCACATCGGAATCGTCACCCGTCTGCGCGGGCTTGACCACCGCGACGCCACGGCCGAGCGCGGCCGCGATGGCCGCCGTGACAATGGTCTTGCCGACGCCCGTGTCCGTGCCGGTCACGACCATCATGGACGGCATTGCGCGATGACCTCCAAAGCGTGTTCGAAGTCGGCCCGTGGCACGCCGGCGTTGATGGTCAGGCGCAACCGCGAGGTGCCGTCCGGGGTGGACGGTGGCCGGAAGCACCCTACCGCCACGCCCTTGTCGCGGCATGCGGCCGCCCACTCCACGGCCTGCACGGCCGACGGGGCGCGCAGCGAGACTACCCCACCCGGCGTGCCATCCTCGATCATCGAGGCCCGCTCGTGCAGTTCCGCGCGCAGTGCGTCGCCTTCGAGAGAGCCCGCGATGTCAAGCGCCGCAAGCACGCCGGCCACGACCGCGGGCGGCGGCGCGGTGTCGAAGATGAACGTGCGGCACGTGTCGATCAGGTGCCGGATGAGCGGGTCGGGCCCGGCGACGAAGCCTCCGGCCCCGCCCAGCGCCTTGGACAGGGTCGCGGTGATGATGACGTCGGGCTGGCCGGCCATGGCGGGCGGGTCGACCACGCCCAGGCCATGCGCATCGTCGATCATCAGTAGGGCTCCGAAGCGGCGCGCCGCGTCGTGATAGTCCCAAAGCGGGGCCAGGTCGCCGTCCACCGAAAACACCGACTCGGTCAGCACGATCATCGGGCGCCCGGCATGCTTTTCCAACACCGATTCGAGCGCGGCCGCCGACCCGTGCGTAAAAACCTCGAATTCCGCGCGTGCGAGCCGGACTCCGTCGATCATCGAGGCGTGGCAATGCGCATCCAGGACGAGCAGGCATTGTGGCTGTGTTCTGGCCAAGGCGGAGATGACGCCGAGATTTGCCAGGTATCCGGATGAGAAAACAAGCGAACTGGCGGTCCCCATCCAATCGGCGAGCCGGGACTCCAGCCGCACATGAAGGTCGCTCGTCCCGCGCACGAGACGCGACGCCTTCGCCCCCATGCCGTAGCGCCGGGCGGCCGCACAAAACGCCTCGACCACTCGAGGATCGCTGGACAGCCCGAGATAGTCGTTGCCCGCCAGATCGATCCCGCCCGGGAAAGCAGCAGCTGACCTGCGCAGACCCGCCCGTTCACGCAGTCGCGCCTTATGCGTGAGCCGCACCAGCCAGTCGTTGTAGGGTACCGACATGGCCTCCATTCTTGACCATGCCCGTGTAGCGGTGCTCGAGCAGGGCGTCGGCCTCGACGAGGCCGGCATCCTGCAGGTGCTGCGGTTGCCCGACGACGAGATCCCGGCGGCGCTCCAGCTCGCGCACGAGGTGCGGATGCGCTGGTGCGGCCCGGAGGTGGAGGTCGAGGGCATCGTGTCGCTGAAGACCGGCGGCTGCCCGGAGGATTGCCACTTCTGCTCGCAATCCGGGCTTTTCTCGTCTCCCGTGCGGAGTGTGTGGCTCGACATCCCCTCGCTCGTGGAGGCGGCCAAACAGACCGCGGCGACGGGCGCGTCCGAGTTCTGCATCGTGGCGGCCGTGCGCGGGCCCGACGACAAGCTGATGAAGCAGATGCGCGACGGCGTGGCGGCCATCAAGGCGGCCGTCGACATCAACGTGGCCGCGTCGCTGGGAATGCTTACCCAGCAACAGGTTGACCAGCTCGTCGAGATGGGTGTGCACCGCTACAACCACAACCTTGAGACGGCCCAGTCGTTCTTCCCCAACGTCGTGACGACTCATACGTGGGAGGAGCGCTGGAGCACGCTCAAGATGGTCCGCGAGTCGGGCATGGAGGTGTGCTGCGGGGGCATCCTCGGGCTCGGTGAGACGGTCGAACAGCGCGCCGAATTCGCGGCGCAGCTCGCCGAGTTGCAGCCACACGAGGTACCACTCAATTTCTTGAATCCTCGGCCCGGCACGCCGCTTGGCGACCGGCCCATCGTGGATCCAAAGGACGCGCTGCGGGCGATCGCGGCATTCCGGCTCGCGCTGCCCCGCACGATTCTGCGTTACGCCGGTGGAAGAGAAATAACCCTTGGCGATCTGGGCACCAGGGACGGCCTCCTGGGCGGGATCAACGCGGTGATCGTCGGCAACTACCTGACCACGCTGGGCCGCCCGGCGACTCAGGATTTGGAGTTGCTGCAGGAGCTCAAGATGCCCGTGAAAGCGTTGTCGGCGACGCTATGACGGTCATGGTCTACTGCGAACGGTGCGGCGAGCCCGGCCGGCACGACGAGTGCGAGCGGGCGCGAGCCTTGGAGCCGCCGCGTTTCTGCGCCAAGTGCCGGCGCCGGATGAAGGTGCAGGTGGTTCCGGCCGGTTGGACCGCGACGTGCGTCGAGCACGGGACCATGCATGGCTGACGACGCCCGGCGGCGGTGGGCGGCCATGGCCGGCTGCGACCGCATCGTCTCGGGCATCGGCGCCGTCCCTCCCCGGCGGCGGCTGGCCCAGCTGCTGGAGGGCGGGTTCGACCTGGACGCAGCGCCGGACATCTACGGCGACGGGCCGGTGCGCCGGCTTGAAGAGCGCGTCGCCGAGCTGCTGGGCAAGCAGGAGGTGGCGTTCTTCCCCAGCGGCACGATGGCCCAGCAGGTCGCGTTGCGGATTTGGGCGGCCCGCAAGGGAAACTCGGTCGTGGCGTTGCATCCGCTGCAACATCCGGTGGTTTGGGAGCGGGATGCGTTGTCCGTCCTGTCTGGACTGCGCACGGTGTGGGTGACGCGGGAGCCGCGCCAGCCCACGGCCGACGAGGTGCTCGCGGTGGACGAGCCGTTCGGCACGCTGATGGTCGAGCTGCCGCTGCGCGAGGCGGGATACCTGCTGCCGACGTTCGCCGAGCTGACGGAGCTCGCCGGCGCGGCACGGGCGCGGGGCGCATATGTCCACTTCGACGGCGCGCGGCTGTGGGAGTCCACGGCATATCTCGGCGAGGAGCTGCCGACCGTCGCGGCCCTGGCAGACAGCGTGTATGTCTCGTTTTACAAGACCCTGATGGGCCTGTCGGGTGCGGCGCTCGCCGGTCCGGCCGAGTTCATCAGCGAGGCCAAGGCATGGCGGCACCGCTACGGAGGCAAGCTGTTTCAGCAGTGGCCGTCCGTCTTCACCGCGCTGCACGGGCTCGACACGATCCTGCCCCGGCTATCGTCCTATGTGGCGCATGCCCGCACACTGGCCAAGGCCCTGCCCGGCCGTGTCCACCCCGATCCCCCGCACACCCATCAGTTCCAGCTCTGGTTGCCCGGCCCGGCTTCGACCCTCAACGAGGCATGCCTGCGGCTGGCCGAGCGCGAGCGGGTCTGGTTCGCCTCGGGCTGGCGCGACCAACCGCCCACCGGGCTGGCCATGACCGAGATCACCATCGCGGCCCCCGCCCTCTCCCTCACCCCCGCCGACGTCACCGCCATCGCCGATGCCTTCCTGGCCGAGTTCAACTCAGTCGACTAAATCTTGGCATCGAGGTACAGGCGTCGGAAACGGTCCGGACGGACGACTTCGCCGCGCCGCCGACAGCGCATGATCACCAAGCGCGCTAAGTTTTGAACCATGCGGGTACAGGTAGAGCAGACCACACTCCCGGGCATCGGCGTCCGGCACGACCTCGTCACGGCGAAGGGCCGCCGGATCGGCGTGATCTCATTCCGCTCGGGACGGCGAGACTTCATCAGTTTCGACCCCGAGGATCCGGACAGCTGCCGTGAGTCGATCGAGCTCAACGACGACGAGGCGGAGGCGCTCGCCGACATCCTGGGCGCGTCGCTGATCCTGGGCCAGCTCGCCGGCATCCGCGAGCAGGCGGCCGGGCTGCGCACCGAGCAGATCACCATCCCGGCGGGCTCGTCGTTCGTCGGGCGCACGCTCGGCGACACCCAGGCCCGCAGCCGCACCGGCGCCTCCATCGTGGCCGTGCTGCGCGAGGGCACGGTGCTGGCCTCACCCGACCCGCAATTCGTGTTCGAAGCCGGCGACGTGATGGTCGCCGTCGGTACCCCCCAAGGAGTTGAAGCCGTCGCTCAAATCCTTGCCGAGGGTCCGTAATGCATGGTTCCACCACCCTGCTCTTGATCGAACTGGGTGCGGTGCTGCTCGGGCTGGGTCTGCTCAGCCGGGTGGCCCGCCGCGTGGGCATCTCCCCCATCTCGCTGTGGCTGCTGGCGGGGCTCGCGTTCGGGCACGGCGGCCTACTGCCGCTCGGCGCGACCGAGGAGTTCATCGCCGTGGGCGCCGAGATCGGCGTGATCCTGATGCTGTTCATGCTCGGGCTGGAGTACTCGGCCACCGAGCTGATCGGCAATCTGCGTGCGGCCGCACCCGCAGGGCTGCTCGACGCGGTGCTCAACACGGTCCCGGGCGCGCTGCTCGCGCTCATGCTCGGCTGGGGGCCGGTGGGGGCGATCGCGCTGGCCGGCATCACGTGGGTCTCGTCGTCCGGCGTCATCGCGAAGGTGCTCAACGACCTGGGCCGCATCGGTAACCGGGAGACGCCGACCATCCTGTCCGTCCTCGTGATCGAGGACTTGGCGATGGCCGTGTATCTCCCCCTGCTCGTGACCGTGCTGGCCGGCACCGGCCTGATCGCGGGCGGGGTGTCGCTGTCGGTCGCGCTTGGCGCGGTGGCGGTCGTCATGCTCATCGCCGTGCGCTACGGCCACATCGTGTCGCGGCTTGTCGCCTCCAAAGACCCCGATGGCGTGCTGCTGGCCGTGCTCGGGCTCACGCTCATGGTCGCGGGCCTGGCCGCCAGCATCCAGGTGTCGGCGGCGATCGGCGCGTTCCTCGTGGGCATGGCCATCTCGGGCGAAATCGTGGAGAACGTGGCCGCGATGCTGTCCCCGCTGCGTGACGTGTTCGCGGCCGTGTTCTTCGTGTTCTTCGGTCTGGCGACCGATCCCTCGGCGATGCCGCCGGTGCTGCTGCCGGCCGTCCTGCTGGCCGTGGTCACCATGGTCACCAAAATCATTACCGGGTACCTGGCGGCGAAGCGCGCCAAGATCGCGAGCCTTGGCCGATGGCGTGCGGGGCTGGCGCTCACACCACGCGGAGAGTTCTCCATCGTCATCGCCGGGCTGGCGGTCGGCGCGGGCGCGGCGGCCCAGCTCGCCCCGCTGTCCACGGCTTACGTGCTGATCACTGTCGTTTGTGGACCGATGCTGGCTCGCCTGCCCGACTACGCGTGGTTCAAGCGGTGGGTGCGCCCGCGGGTCACGCCCGCCGCGCCCCCGTCGCTGCCGCCGGTCATGACGCCGCCACCGGCCAGTGTGGGCGCACTCACCCGGCCGCATTCGAGGAAGGCTGCGCCGCCCGAGCGAAAGCGCGGATGATCGGGTGGACGCGGCCGGCCTCGTCGGCCAGTTCCGGCTGGAACAGCGTGGCCAGATAGAACGGATGACCGGGCAGTTCCGCGACGCGCACCTCACCGTCGTCGTCGTGCCCGGTGAACGCCATGCCACGGGACTCAAGCAGACCTACAAACCCGGCATTCAGCCCGTAGGCGCAGTGGTAGCGCTCGATGCTCTTGTCGGCCCCGAGGATCGCCGAAGCCCGCGAGCCGGGTGCGATGTGGACGGCCCGCTCGTGCCCGACCAGTGCGCACGCCAGCTCGACGATCACCTCGTCCTCGCCCTCCCCCTTCGGCGTGACCTCGGCGTGCACGGCCGACGCCAGCCCGCACACGTTCCGCGCGAACTCCAGCATCGCGTGCTGAAAACCGCCGCACGTGCCCAGGAACGCGATCCCGTGCTCTCGCGCCGTTTTCGCGACGTGCAGGGCTCCGGCCTGGCTGCGATACGGGCTGCCGGGCAACAGCCAGATCGCGTCAAAGCGGGTCAATGCGGTCTCGTGTGCCTGCTCCGTCGGGATCCAGTACGCGTCCAACGCCAATCCTTCGTCGCGCCTGAGCGCCTCCAGGATTCCGGGGAGCCGCACGTGGGCCCGCACGTGCACGGAACGATCGCCCACCAATGCCACTGTCGTCATGCGTACCATCGTGGCTGGCCTCGCCCTATTAAGGCCAACGACAATCTCGCACCTTGTCATTAGGGATGCTTATGGACACCGGCCTGCTGAAGACCTTCGTAGTCGTGGCCCGGCAGGGCTCGTTCTCGGCGGCGGCTGCCGAGCTCGGCTACACCCAATCGGCCGTGTCGCAACAGGTCGCGCTGCTGGAACGGCAGATCGGCGCGCGGCTGCTGCACCGCCGTCCGGTCGCGCCGACCGAGGCCGGCCAACGGCTGCTCACGCATGCCGCACCCCTGCTGCTCCGGCTGGATGCGGCAATCGCCGATGTGGCAAGGCTTTCGGCCGGGCCGCCGGCTCATCTGTCCATCGGCCTGAGCCCCTTGTCCGGTACCAGAAAAATCTTCGCCGCATTGGCCGCCGCCCGGCAATCCCTTCCCAGGGTGACCCTCTCGCTGCGGGTCTCGGGGCGGCACGAGTTGTTGGCCCGCTTGGCCTCCGGCGACCTCGACCTCGCCCTCGTCGACGGCGTCACCGCCGCCAACGACCCGCTCAACCTGCTGGACGCGGGCCCGCTCACGTCGACAACGGTCGCGCAGAGCCCGATCGCGGTGGCGTTGCCGGTCGCGCATCCGCTCGCCGACCGCTCGTCGCTGTCGCTGCACCAGATCATCGACGCGCTGTGGATCGACGCCCCGGACATCGCCACCCCGCTGGCGCAGTTGAGCGCACTTGCCCACGCCGATCGCGTGCGGTCGGCGCTACGCTACGACGGTGCCGACGTGCACACGCTGCTCGGGCTGATCGCGTCCGGCTCGGGGATCGCGCTTCTCCCAACGACCGCTTGCACGGGTGTGGCCGCCGTGCCACTGAGCGCGCCCCGGCTCGTGCACCGGGTAGAACTGATCCACCACAGCACCCTCGCCCCACCCGCCACCACCCTCTTTACCGTCGATCATGAACTTACGTCCATGTTCGACGGCGTGTCGTGACACCAACTTCATGGTCAATTCGTGATCGACTTTCAACCCTCGCGCGGGCGCGTGCGTTTATGGGAGTGTGGTGGCGGGCGAGAGGAATCCGATGGCCGAGGCGGACTTCCGCGAATTCGTGGAGGCCAGATATGCCAAGCTGCTGCGCATAGCGTTCCTTCTGGTCGGCGACCCGGATGAGGCCGAAGACGTCCTGCAGACGGCGTTGCTGGCGGTGCTGCCGCGCTGGCGCACCATGGACCATCCCGAGGCATACGTGCGCGCGGCGATGGTCAACCACCTGATCGGGCGGTGGCGGCGGCGCCGCGTCATCGAGGTCCTGACGGGGGTACTGCCGGAGCGGCCCACGGCCGGGCCGGGTACCGACCTCGAAAACCGTGACGAGCTGTGGCGCGCGCTGCAGGCCTTGCCCGGCCAGATGCGTGCGGTGCTGGTGCTGCGCTATTGGGAAGATCTGTCCGAAGCCGAGACCGCGTCGCTGCTGCGCTGCTCGGTGGGCACGGTCAAGAGCCAGGCTTCACGCGGGCTGGCCCGGCTGCGGCAGATGATCGAACCCCCGCGGCGGGCCCATCCCGCGCTGCTCGCCGTCCTGGCGGGAGACACGGAATGATCAACGAACTGCGGGACACCATGCAGCGGCAGGCTTCCGGCCTCACACCGAAGCCGGACCCGTATCGCAGGCTCATGCTCAGGCGCACCCGCCGCAGGACCATTGTCGCGACCACGGTCGCCACAATGCTGCTGTCGCTCGCTGCCCCGGCCGGGGTTCTGTTGGCGCGCAACGGGTTCGTGTGGGAGGCGAGCCGACCCGGCGGCGAGCCGCCCGCCGAGCTGCAGCCGCTTTTGAGCAGCCGCACGCGCGGCACCCTCGCCGAGGACTCCGCCTTTCTGGAGGCGATACGGGCACGGGCCGCTGCGGAGATCACTGACACGCGCTCGTACGAGGGCGCGTACATGCCCGCTGATCCGGACGCGATCCGCGTGTTGTTCGCCGGCGACGTCGCGGGCTGCGGTCGGGTGGTCGTGCTCGCGGGCGTCACGGGCCGCCCGCTGCACGCCACGTACGCCGGCTCGCCCGGCGATGAGCCGCAACAACTGCGGCTGGTCGATGCCGGCCGGCTGTCGCCGGTCGCGCAGCCGGCGTGGACGGGGTCGTCGGGGCGTTATCAGCTGATCTTCGGGCCGGAGGGCAGCCACCTGGAGTTCAGCGTGCGCACCAGATATCTGCGCGACGGCCCCGTCACCGACTGGCATCCGGTCAACACCGAGGTATACCTGGCGACCAGCTCCACCACCCTGCCGGGCACGCGGGTGCGGGTCAGCACGACCGGCGTGGCGCCGGTCGAGGTACAGCCGATGGCCGTCCGTGCCGTGATGACCCCGGCGGTGCGCGTGGACGAGGAGTCACTGCGCGGGCACGGCGAGAGCGTGCGGCGCGCGGCCGAGGAGGCGGCCCTGCTGATCGCCCGGCGCACGGGACTCACGTCGTCGGACGCCAAGTACATGCTGCGGTGGGGTGGGCAGGTCGCCGCAGCACCGATCGCCACGGTGATCGCGCTGACGCCCGACGGCGGCGGTCCATTCGCGACAGTCGCGCTGGATCCGGCCAACCCGAGCGCGCCCATCACGCACCCGACCGGCGACGGTGCCGTCGGCGACCCCGCGAGGTCGGTCATCGTGCATCGTCTGCCGGGAGCCTCGGACCACCTGCTGATCATCGCGCCGCAGTCGGCGGTACAGGCCAAAATCGTCCAAGGGGGAACGGTGCTCACTCGGGTCGACCTGCATCAGGGTGTCGGGTGGGGCAGACTGTCCGAGAAACTCACCGTGGTGGTGCGCGCGCTGGATCCGGCCGGGGCGATCGTCGCGGAAGCGGGCTTTTACGATGCCCCGTGAAGCGATGCCCCGTGAGGCGATGTCTCCCGCGATCGAGCGGATTCCTGACGCGCTGCAACACTTCCGGCGCTCGCTCGCGATCGCCCAGGCCGAAGGTGACCACGCGGGCGAGGCCGGCGCGCTCAACCGACTCGGTGAACTGCTGCGCCAACAGGGCCACCCCGCCGAAGCCGCGGCCGCCCACCGCGCCGCGCTCGCGGTGGCGGCGGCCGGCCGAAGCCGGCCGGAGGAGGCGTCCGCTCACCTCGGCCTGGCCAACGCCCTGCACGACGCGGGCGACACCTTAGACGCGCGTCGCCATTGGGCGGCGGCTTTACGCTTGCACACCGATCCGGCCGGCACACAGGCCGCCGCGATCCGCGCCCGCCTGCGTCAATCAGGTGAGGCGGGCGCAATCGATGCAACCGGGTTCGAGCCGTGCGCCAAGGCAACGCGGCGTCAGGTTACGGCTTGGGCAGGCCGTCCCTCGGCAGCGCCACGAGCGTGAAGCGGGCCTTGAGCCACGGCAGCGCGGTGTGCAAAGCCGTTGTGGTGTCGGGCTTTTGGTAGTCGTGCATGAGCACGATCGAGCCCGGCCGCGTCTGGCCCTGCACCACACCCACGATGTGGTTGACCATCGACTCGCCCTTGCCCCATCGCGAGGACTCCCAATCGCGCGTGTCGACGTCCCAGTGGGTCGGGGTCATGCCGAGCTCCTGACACACGCTCAGATAGTCGGCCGTCCACCGCCCGCCCGGCGCGCGAAAATAAGGCACCCGCGCATCGGGCACGATGGCCCGGATGGCGTTGTTGGTGTCGGTCAGGTCCTGCCGGATGAGGTCGACCCCGTAGTCGCCGAGCTGGGTGATGTGCTTCCACGTGTGGTTGCACAGCGTATGCCCGTCGTTGTGGATGCGCCGGATGAGGGTCGGGTTGGCCTGCGCCTTGACGCCATTGACGCAGAACGTCGCCTTGACCCCGCACTGCCGCAGCAGGTCGAGCACCTTGGGCGTGTTGACGGGATCGGGGCCGTCGTCAAACGTGAGCGCCACCGTGGTGTTTCCGGTCGTCTTGACTGTCCCCAGTGGACCGGCGCCGCCCGCCTGCGGCCGATCCGAGGGCTGACTGCCCGTGCAGTTCAGTGCGATCGGCGGCGTGGTGATCCGCGGCGGGCGCGGCGCCTGGCTGCGCGCCGGGCTCGCCTGCGGCTCCGCCTCGCCCGTCGGTGTGGGCTCGGCCGACGGCTCCGCAGACTCCACGATGGACGCACTGGGCACGGGCGTGGCCGACGGCACCGGATCGGGCTTGGCCGACGTGCACCCGGCCAGTCCGATCACGACCACCGCGGCCAACGCCAGCCGCGCGGTCATGTGCGCCCCAGCCCGCCCGGTGGCAGGGCGACGAGCGTGAAGCGGGATTTCAGCCAGGGCAGCAGATATCTGAACGCCGTCACGGTGTCGGGCTTGAGGTTGTCGTGCGCCAACACGATCGAGCCGTTGCGCGTCTTGTTTTGCACGGTCGACACGATGTGGTTGACCATGCTCTGCCCGCGCCCGTATTTGGCGAAGTCCCAGTCACGCGTGTCCACATCCCAGTACAACGACGTCATGCCCATGCTGCGCGCGATGCCCACGAGATCGCTGTCGAAGTGCCCACCGGGCGCGCGGAAATACGACACCTTGGCCCCGGGCACGGCCTCTTTGATCGCGTTGTTGGTCGCGGCGAGATCGTCGCGGATCGCGGAATCGCCCCGTTTGCGCAGCTCAAGGTCGTGTCGCCAGGAGTGGTTGCACAGCGTGTGCCCGTCGGCGTGGATGCGCCGGATCAGGTCGGGATAGTTGTGCGCGTTTTTGCCGATGACACAGAACGTGGCCTTGATTCCGTTGTCGCGCAACAGATCCAGCACATGCGGGGTGTGCTCGGGGTTGGGCCCGTCGTCGAACGTGAGCGCGACGTCCTTCGACCCGGTCAGCACATATGACCCGCCGGGCCCGGTCTTGGGCTTGGGCGAGGGCGACGGGGAGGGCGGCTTGGGCGAGGCGGGTGGCTGTGTGTGCGACTCGGTGGGGCTCGGCGAGGGAGACGGCGACGGCGAAGGTGATGGCGAGGGAGACGGGGACGCGGCCGGCGCCGAGGCGGATGGCGGCGGTGTGGCGTTGTTGGACTTTGTCGCGCAGCCTGTGACCGCCAGGAGCAGAAAAAGGGTAGGGACCACCAAGGGGACTCGCACAAGTCCTCCCGATTTTTGTGGGGGCGACTGGGGCTCCCTGACGATAGACCACCGGTGCGACAACGACGCCTTTCGACGAGAGCTTCATCACGCAACATGGGAAACCCACTGCTCAGACCCAGTGAAGAGATCTCGGAATGTGAACGTCCTCTTGTCAGGTTCGAGAGCTCGGCGGCAAGGTACGCCCATGCAGCTGCGAACCGGCACCGATTGGCAGACGACTCTTACCCGCGCGACGGAGGTCGCACCGGAGGCGTTCGACGGTGATGTCCTCCGCAACCTCATCCAGGGGCAGTGGCAGGCCGTGGGCCGCCAGTCCTCGCTGGTCACCCCGGTCGACGGCACGACGATCGCCCGGCTGTCCCGGTTGGACGCGGCGACCGCGCAGGCCGCCGTCGAGCACTCGCTCCGCGACCACAAAAAGTGGGCCATCACCCCATTGGGTGAACGCAGGGAGCGCGTAACCCAGGCGCTCGACCTTCTCACCGAGCATCGCGATCTGCTCGCCATGCTGCTGGTCTGGGAGATCGGCAAGCCGTGGCGGCTCGCGTGCGCCGACGTCGACCGCGCCCTCGACGGCGTCCGGTGGTATGTGGGCGAGATCGACCGGCAGATAGGACGGCGCTCCCCGCTTCCCGGCCCGGTGTCCAACATCGCCAGCTGGAACTACCCGATGAGCGTGCTCGTGCACGCCGAGCTGGTGCAACTGCTCGCGGGCAACGCGGTCATCGCCAAGACCCCGTCCCAGGGCGGCGCGGTGTGCTTGACCGTCGCCCACGCCCTCATGCAACGCGCCGGACTGCCCGCCACGCTCGTGTCCGGCGGTGGCGAGGAGCTTTCGGAGGTGCTCGTGCGCGCGCCGCAGATCGGCGCGGTCGCGTTCGTCGGCGGGCGGTCCAACGGCGGCAAAGTCGCCGCGGCCCTGCTCGACACCGACAAGCGGCACATGATCGAGCAGGAGGGCCTCAACGCCTGGGGCGTATGGGAATTCTCGCAGTGGGACCTGCTCGCCGGACACCTGCGCAAGGGGTTCGAATATGGCAAGCAGCGCTGCACCGCCTACCCTCGCTTCGTGGTCCAGCGCGAGCTCGTGGACAGCTTCTTGGATGTGTATCTGCCCGTGGTCAAGTCCATCCGGTTCGGACACCCACTGGCGGTCGAGAACGACACCGATCCCCTGCCCGAGCTCGACTTCGGACCGCTCATCAGCGCGACCAAGGCCGACGAGCTGCGCCGCAAGGTCGACGAGGCGGTGAAGGCCGGTGCCGTACCGCTATATCGAGGAAAAATTGAAACCGGGACCTTCCTCGACGGGCAGGACACCGACGCCTACGTCGCACCGTCCGCGCTGCTCGCCCCGCCCGGCCGCAGCCGCCTCATGCACGCCGAGCCGTTCGGCCCGGTGGACACGATCGTCGTGGTCGACACCGAGGACGAGCTGCTCGCGGCCATGAACGCGTCCAACGGCGCGCTCGTGGCGAGCCTGGCCTGCGACGACGAGGACCTGGCCGGCAAGCTCGCCACGGACCTGCAGGCGTTCAAGGTCGGCATCAACAAGCCTCGATCGCGCGGGGACCGCGAGGAGCCGTTCGGCGGGCGCGGCGCCAGCTGGAAGGGCGCCTTCGTCGGCGGCGAGTTGCTGGTGCAGGCGGTCACGGTCGGCGACCCCGACGAGCGGCTCTACGGCAACTTCCCCGAATACAGCCGTTACCCCACTACATAGCGTAAAAGTTGGGCCGCAGGTCGGCCTCGGCGTAATAGCGGTGGAAGACGGGCGTGAGCGACGCCGACATCGGCGGCACGATCCATGTCCAGTCCGCCGGGACCGGCCTGCCGGCTGCGCGCTCACGCTCCACATGGGACATGAACCGCCTGGACTCCGTGTGGTGGTCCGACATGCGCACGCCCGCGCGGGCAAACGAGTGCAGCACGGCGCGATTGAGCTCCACCAATGCTCGATCGCGCCAAAGCGTTGCCTCGCTTGACATGTCGAGCCCCATGCAGCGGGCGATCGCCGGGATCATGTTGTATCGGTGCTCGTCGGCGAGATTGCGTGCGCCGATCTCCGTGCCCATGTACCAGCCCGAAAACGGCGCCAGCGGATAATCGATCCCACCGATCGACAGCCGCATGTTGGAAATGGCCGGGACCGCGTGCCAGCGCAGCCCGAGCTCGGCGAACCAGACGAACTCGGGGTGTGTCAGCGGGACCTCCAGCACCGCGGTCTCCGGCAGCTCAAAACACGTGGGCTCCTCGTCGCCCGTCTGCAAAATCAGTGGCAGCAGATCGAATGGGCTCCCCTTGCCCTGCCAACCGAGCGCCATGGCCGCCCGCGTCAGCTCCCGATTCTGCGCATCGCCCGCATCGTCGTCGTAGCCCGCGTACCGAATCAGCTGATCGTTGCGCAGCCTGGTCACCGGCCGCCCAGCGACGGCCTGCCGAAAGACCGAAATGATCGGACGCAGCCTGCCGCGGTGCTCACCCTCCCCGGTCGCCTTCAGCAGGTGGGCCACCAGGTCTTCAAAGATCTCTTGGTGGGTACGCGATGAGCGCCGGTCCAGCACGAGGAGGCTGCGCCAATACAACCTGCCGATGCACCGGCTCGCATTGCGCCACGCCAGGCGTGCGCCGTGCACCAGCTCCTGCGGGGTGTGCCAGTACGTCCCGAGCGCCGCGATCTGGTCGCGCACCGTCGTGAGGCGCGGCTCGACCCGGCCGAGCGTGGGCACCTCGCCGTACACCGCACGTAGGAACTCCACGGCCTCGTCCACATCCACCTGGCTTCCCGGCTCCCACTCGCTCAACGCAGCATCGCGATAACCGGTTGGAGCGTTCGAGACCATGCGAGCGATATTCGCGTACTCCCCCCGCCCGGAATCGCACACCCTGTGCGACTCTCCCCGCGCCTTTCCTCGTCGATCATGAACTTGAGCCCATGCTCGACGGCGTGTCGCGGCATTAAGTTCATGATCAACGCAGAAACGGGTTGGGGTCAGATGGGCGTGGTGGCTAAGTCGCGCACGGGCAGGGTGGCGCTCGTGTGGCCACCGTCGTGGTCGAACGTCGCTTGTGGACGGACACGGCGGATCAGGCGAACCATGGCGTGGTTGTCGGCTCGCATGTGCAACTCGACGGCGCGCAGGCCCAGTGGGCCCGCCAGCCCGAGCAGGCGGCGCAACAGCGCGGTCCCGAGTCCCTTGCGCCGCATGGAATCCTGCACGAGCAACGCGGCCTCGGCCAGCTCGCCCTCGCCGATCAGATGGGCCATGGCCACGACCTCGCCGTGCTGGTTTTCGGCCAGCAGGGCCACACCGCGCGCCGGGCTCAGCAGCCGTCTCAGCCGCGCGTCGGACGGTCCGCCGGACGCGGCATGGAGCCTGCGCACCGCCGGCAGGTCGGACTCACCGGCCGGGCGCAGGCTGAGCTCCTCGCCGCCCGGCAGGAGCAGGGTCGCGTTCGCGGCACGGCAGGTCATCGCGGCACGCGCGACCTCGACCAAAGCCTGAGCACGCGCAAACTCGGCGGGCGTGAACACCGGTGCGAGCCGGGTCAGCACGATCGTGCCGCCCGCCGGATCGGCCACGCGCATGTTCGTCGCGCCGTGCCCCGTCACCGAGTCGGACCTCTCGTGTTGCACCAGGCATCCGCCGAGCATCGCGCTCAGGGTCTGGCCAAGTGCCTCCGGGTCGGCGACCAACCGTGCGGCCAGCCCGGCGATCTGCGCGGGCGCATCGACCAGACCGTGCGCATCGGTGCGCGCGACCCAGGCGTTGCGTCCCCGGCCGCGTTCGATGGCCGCCAGCAGGTCCGCCTCGTCGAGGTTGTCGGGCGCGTCGAGCAGGAAGTCGTCGACCGCCCCGGCCTCGGTCGTGTGCACTTGAACGGCCAGGATGTTGATGGAGCGCAGGGCGAGGCTCGCGGTCAGCACGGCCAGGAATCCCGGCCGGTCGTCCACGGTCGCACGTACCCGCCAAAGTGTCATGCCCACAGCCTCCTCCCGCGAGGTTTCGAGGCTATTACCCGGCGTTATATGACCTTGTATGTGCGTCGTTTCACAGCGCGGCGGTCATTTCGAGCCGGTCGCCCATCATGACGGCGGTGGCGCGCACCAGTCCCGCCAGGCGGTCGATCTCGGTGGCGTGGAAGGCCGGCAGCTCGCGGGCCACGGCCAGCACGAGCCCGCCCCGGCCGAACGGCGCGATCGCGTATCGCGTGCCGTCAGCCCCGGTCAGCGCGCGCGGGCGCAGCGGAGCGATCTCCGGCATGCGCGGCGCCTCGGGAGCGCGCCAGCTCGCGTGGATCACGGCCGGTTCGTGCCGGCGGCTGGCCCAGTCGGCGGGCACCAGCAGCACGGCTGCCCAGTCGGCGGCGAG
>NZ_QJUG01000320.1 GCF_003426775.1 Allorhizocola rhizosphaerae
CACGGCCAGCGCGGGCGCGGCGGCCCCGCCGGTCTGCCCATACATCGCGCCGAGCAACGCCAGCTTGGCCTTGGCCCGGTCACCGCCGAACGACGGGGCCAGCGCGGTGTAGAGGTCGCCCTCGGCGGCCGCCCGGCCCAGGCCCTCGTCCTGCGAGACGGCCGCCAGAATGCGCGGCTCCAGCTGGCCCGCGTCGGCAACCACCAGTTTCCAGCCGTCGTCGGCCCGGACCGCGCCGCGCACGGCCTTCGGGATCTGCAGCGCGCCGCCGCCCCGGGTCGCCCACCGCCCCGACACCACGCCCGCCGGGACGTATGCGGGCCGGAACCGCCCGTCGCGCACCCACTGCTGGCGCCACGACCAGCCGTGCGCGGTCCAGATGCGATACAGCTCGCGCCACTCGACCAGTACCGGGATCACGGGATGGTCGTGCCGCTTCAGCGTCCACGAGCGGGTGTTGGGCACGTCCACCCCCGCCCGGCGCAGGGCGCGCACCAGCTCGGCCGGGGAGTCGGGGTGCAGTCCGGGCGCGTCGAGCATCTCGGCGATCGTGGCCCCGAGCGCCGCCAGCTTGCGCGGCATGCCCCCGCCCACGGGCTGACCGAGCAGCTCGTGCAGCAGCTCGTCGTGCACGTCGGCACTCCACGGCAGCCCGTCGTGGCCCATCTCGGCCGCGATCAGCCCACTGGCCGACTCGGCCGCGGCCAGCAGGCGCAGGGGCCCCTCCAATCGGCGTCGCTGGGCTTTGTACACCTCTCGCAACATGTCCAGCGAGGCCACGGCCAGCGGCTCGAACAGCGTGCCGCTCTGCGGCGGCGAGTCGGGCGGCTCGCGACCGCCCGATAATCGGGCGTGCGCGGCCAGCACGTTGCGCGGCGCGCCATAACGCCCGTCGTAGGCGAGCAGGATCCCTTCGACCAGCTCGAGATCGTGGCAGCGGCGCACGCGCACGCCATCGGACAGAAGCTTCGGGTAAACATGCTCGCTGGACGCCCATAGCCAGCGCGGGCGCTCCGCCTCCTCTATCGCGCGCAGGTCGTGGGCAGGCTGGGGCGGGGCAAGCGGCTCACCGAAATCGTCGAGTCGCTGCAGCAGCTCGCCCGCCAATGCCACCATCGCCACGCTGCCATTCTGCCCACGGGGTCTGACAGTTCTCTCGCAGCGTGTGGTTGAGCGGGAGTAGTCAGCGTTTTCACCGCCTCGCGATGAAAAATTGCGGAGTATAGAGACGTGAGCAGGGCTTTTGATGTGATTGGCGAGCATTACAGCGAGGTGTTCGCCGAGAAGCCAGGGCAGGTCGAGGCCGGCCGGTGGCTCATCGAGCACCTGCGCGGCGAGTGGGTCGTGCTCGACGTCGGCTGCGGCACCGGCGTCCCGACCGCCCGCCAGCTGGCCGACGCCGGCTGCACCGTGGTTGGCGTCGACAGCTCACCGGTCATGCTGGAGATCGCCCGCCGGAACGTGCCCAACGCCATCCTCTTCGAGCGCGAAATGCACGACCTGCAGGGCCTGCACCCGCGCCAAGGCCGCTTCGACGGGGCGGCCGCGTTCTTCTCGCTGCTCATGCTCGACCGCGTGGGCGTGGGCAAGGCCCTCGACGCGATCCGGGGCGTGCTGGCAGCCGGGGCGGTCTTGGTGATCGGCATGGTCGAGGGTGATACCGACTACCTGATGCGCGACTTCCTTGGCGTTCCCGTGCCGCTCACCGCCTATCCGCGCAGCGAGCTGCGCGACCTGTTGAGCCGCCACGGTTTCACGGTTGACACGCTGATCGCCGAGCCATCCGTGCGGTCCACACCGGACACTCCACAGCAGACACACCTCTACGCGCGGTGCTTCGTCACCCCGACAATGTGACCTCACGTGTCCCTGATGGCGTCAAGCGCGAGCAGCGCCACGTGCAACGATAAGCAGGCGGGCACCGATTCCAGGTCCACGCCGAGGATGCGCTCCAGCCGCGCGAGCCGCTCATAGAACGCCGGCCTGGACATGTGCGCGGTCACGGCTGCGGTCGACTTGTTGCGCCCGCTTTCGAGATAGACCCGGAGCACGGGCAGCAGCGGCTCCCTCGGGTGCTGCGCGTCATGCGCCAGCAGCGCACCGAGCTGCCGCTCGACGAACGTTTGCAGGCGCGGCTCATCGCGCAGCAGATACAGCAGCCCGGCCAGGCCGACATTCGGCAGACGGTGGACCTCGGCCGCGGTCGGGTCGTGCCGCGCGGCCTGCGCCACCTGGCGCGCCTCGATCAGCGAACGCCGCGCCTCCCGCAGACCGTCCACTTCGGACCCGGCGGCGATCATGAGCACATCCGACCGCCCGCGCCGCAACGCGGACGCAAATGCCTTCAGGGTCGTGTCGGCGCCCGGCTTCAGCGCGAGCAGCGCGCCCACAGCGCGGTTGTCCAGCGGGCTGATCAGGCCGTCCAGCCCCGATTCGCGCATCGCCCGGAACACCGCCTCCGACAGGTCACGCAGGACCTCCGGGTCGGCGTGCTCCGGGCGCACGACAACCCCCACGAGCTTGCGCCGCTCGAATGTCACGCCCAGTGCACGGGCGCGCAGGGCCACCTCGTCCACCGGCAGGCTGTGTTCGAGCAGCGCGGACAGCAGCGTGCCGTGCAGCTGGCGGGCCAGACCCTCGGCGTCGCGCTCGATCAGGCGCCCGAGGGCGAGCGCGCTCGCAGCCCGTTCGAGCAGGATCACGAGCCGGGTCGGCGGTTGCCGCGGCCCATCGATGCGCATGAGCAGCCTGCCCCAGTCCTGGCCGCGGGCACCCACGGTAGTCGCGAGCCACCCCTCATCGGGGTCGTAACTGGTCCTGGTCGGGCTTTTCACCTGGCGCGACAACTGCTCCCAGTTGTCCAGCAGCATCTCGGCCCGCTCCCCCGCCGCGTCGTATGCCAGCACTTGGCGGGCAAGGTTTTCCAGCACCACCGGGCGGCCGGACAGCTGTGCCGCCTGATGCACCACCTCGGTCGGGTCGGCACCCTCCACGCTCAGCTCGGTGAACCGCTGGTGTATCTCCTCGGTGGCGCGCAACTCCTGCAGTTGCGAGTCGACGATCAGGCTGTGCACGGCCTCGGTGATGGGCACGAACGGGGTCGGGCGCCGCAGCTCGATCAGCGGCAGCCCGCGCTTCTCCGCCGCCGCGGCCATCACCTTGGGAACGCCTGTGGTGTAACGCCTTCCGAGCTCGACCACCAGCCCGGCCACGCCCACCCCGGCCAGATCATTGACGAAGGCGCGCACACCCTGGTCGTCGGCGGGCAGCCCGATCCCCGTGGTAAGCACGAGTTCACCCCCGCGCAGCAGGCTCGCGATGTCGGGCACCTCGCTCGAATGCACCCAGCGCACCGGCCGGTCCAGGCCCGCCTCCCCGGCCACGAGCCGGGGGGCACCGATCCGCACGGAATCGAGCGTCATCACCTCGCGCACGGTCGGAAACATGATCACAACTCTACTCAGCGGGCACCTGTCACGTCGTGGTGGCCAAGACACGGGACGGTCTGCGCGACTTGGCTTGCCACGTGGCCGAGCTCGGCGTCACCGAACTCGTGCTCGAGCGCATCGACGACGGGACGCACGTGTCAGCATGGTCGCTACAGCGGGTCGGTGCGAGTGAGTTCCCAGCAGGCGACGGCCGTGGCGGCGGCGACGTTGAGCGAATCGACGTTGCGGCGCATGGGGATGCGCACGCGAAAGTCGCTGGCCTCCAATGCGAGCCGGGACAACCCCGGCCCTTCCGCGCCGAGCAGGAGCGCTGGCCGCTGCCGCTCCCGCGAACCGAGCTCCTGCAACGGGATCGCCTCCGGATCGGGCGTCATGGCCAGCAGCGTGTAGCCCGCGTCCCGCACCAGCTTGAGCCCGTCCGGCCAGGGCGCCAGCGTCACGTACGGGATGGCGAACACCTCCCCCATGCTGACCCGCACACTGCGCCGGTACAACGGATCCGCGCACGTGGGCGACAGCAGCACCGCGTCGATGCCAAGCGCCGCAACACCCCTGAAGATGGCCCCGATGTTGGTGTGGTTGTTGATGTCCTCCAGGATCACGACCCGCCGGGCGGCCGCCAGCACCTCGGACGCCGGCGGCAACGGGTTGCGGTGGAAGCTCGCGAGCACCCCACGATGCACGTGGAATCCGGTGATCTCTTCCAGTACCGAGGGCGCCGCCCCGTAGATCGGTGCGGCGCCCTCCAGGTCGGCCACCTGCTCGAAGCGCTTGGCCTCGACCAGGATCGAACGCGGACGATATCCGGCGCGCAGTGCCCGCCGGAGCACCAGCTCACCCTCGGCGATGAACAGCCCGTGCGGCGGTTCCCATCGGGTGCGCAGCTCCACATCGGTCAGTGCGCGGTAGTCGGAGATCCGTTCGTCGCCCGCGTCGCTGATTACCTCCACTACCTCATGATGCCGTAGCCGGGGGCGTCGTTCGCTGGGCTTCGGCCGCCGACTGCTCGACCGCCTTGACCGCCTGCGCGGCTTCCTCCGACATGCGCTGGGCCTCACGCTCGTTGACGTCCCCGACCTCCTTGGCCTTGGCCGCCGCATCCGGCGACTCGACCAGATCGCCGAATCGCGCGGAGATGCCTTCGAGCAGCTTCGTGACCTCGGCCGGGATGATCCACAGCTTGTTGGACGCGCCCGAGGCGATCTGCGGGAGCGCTTGCAGGTACTGCCAAGCCATGACCTTGTTGTCGGGCTCCGAGACGTGAATGGCATCCACGACCAGCTTGATCGCCTTGGCCTGGCCCTCGGCCTGCAGGATGCGGGCCTGCCGGTCGCCGTCGGCCCGCAGCACGGCAGCCTGCTTGTCGCCCTCGGCGGTCAGGATCTGGGACTGCTTGACGCCTTCGGCGTTGAGGATCGCGGCCCGCCGGTCCCGCTCGGCGCGCATCTGCTTTTCCATCGCGTCGCGAATGCTGGGCGGCGGCTCGATCGCCTTGAGCTCGACGCGGGTCACCTTGATGCCCCAGCGGCCGGTGTTTTCGTCGAGCACCGACGCCAGCTGGCTGTTGACCACGTCGCGGCTGGTGAGCGAGCGCTCAAGGTCCATCGAGCCGATGACGTTACGCAGTGTCGTGACGGTCAGCTGCTCGATCGCCTGGATGAAGTTGGCGATCTCGTACGTCGCACGGAACGGGTCGGTCACCCGGTAATAGAGAACGGTATCGATCGACACCACGAGGTTGTCGGACGTGATCACCGGCTGCGGCGGGAAGCTGACCACCTGCTCGCGCAGGTCGACCTTGGTCCGCACCTGGTCGATGAACGGCACCAGGATGTTCAGGCCGGGCGTCAGCGTGCGGTTGTACTTGCCGAGCCGCTCCACAACGTCGTTGCGTTGCTGCGGCACAATCTTGATCATCCTGACCAGGGTGATCAAGACGATCAGGGCGATCACCCCGATCAGAATGAGAAAAAAGTCCATTAATCCCTCCACACCAAAACGGTGGCTCCGTCTACCTTGGCGACGCGGACGCGCTCGCCTGGATCATATGTCTTATCCGCCTCGTATGGGCGGGCCCGCCATAGCTCGCCCTCAATTTTGACCATGCCGTGACGACCCGGTTCGACCCGCTCGACCACGGTCGCGTCGGCGCCTTCGATGCTTGCCAGGCCGGTTTCCTGCTTGCCGCGCTCCAGCCGTTTGTTGATCCACGGGCGCACCAG
Organism: Allorhizocola rhizosphaerae; assembly: GCF_003426775.1. Taxonomy (GTDB): domain Bacteria; phylum Actinomycetota; class Actinomycetes; order Mycobacteriales; family Micromonosporaceae; genus Allorhizocola; species Allorhizocola rhizosphaerae. Next base: position 5,672 of record NZ_QJUG01000320.1, read on the forward strand.
CCACAGGGCGAACGTGGAGACGACCGCGAACACCAGCGCCTGCAGCCACAGGGGGCCACCCGCAACCGCGACGATCCCGCCGGCGAACGCGCCGGCGCCCAGCATCAGCAAGACGAAAGTTCCCGTGAACAGTTCAGCGACGACCAATGCGCCCGCCGCGACCAGCCACCAGATCCAGAATTGGTCCACGCCCAGATGGTGTCATGCCCACGCCACCCGCGCGATTCCCCCATACCAGAAACGAGCCGAAGGACCGATAACGCCGTAGGGTGGGTCGCCGTTGGTACTCCAGGACGAAGGGGAGGTTCCATGCTGCTGCCGCAGACTGCCCGCCGGGTGGACGATTTGCTGGCCGAGACTCAGGCCGACGGCCGGGCACCGACGGTCGCTGGGGCGGTCATCCGCGACGGCGCGATGGTCCACTTTGGAGCGTTCGGCGCCGACCCGGCGACCGGCGAGATTCCGACGCGCGACACACAGTTCCGGATCGGCTCGATCACCAAGACCCTGACGGCCGTGCTGCTGCTGCAGCTGCGCGACGAGGGCAAGCTCGCCTTGGACGATCTTCTTTATAGACATCTTCCCGGTACCCCCGTCGGCTCCGCCATCACGCTGCGCCAGCTGCTCGGGCACGTGTCGGGCCTGCAGCGCGAGCCCGACGGACAGTGGTGGGAGCGGAGCGAGGGCACGGATCTGGAGACGTTCCTGTCCGCGCTCACACCAGACAAGATCGCCTATCCCCCGCACCGGTCGTATCACTACTCCAACCTCGCGTACGGTCTGCTGGGCGCGGTCGTGCAGCGCCTGTCCAGCGGGGAGTGGATCGACGTCGCGCACAAGCGCCTGTTCGAGCCGCTCAACATGGTGCGCACCAGCCACACTGAGGTCGAGCCGTTCGCCCGCGGCTACGTCGTGCACCCGTGGTACGGCACGCTGCGCGAGGAGCCCCGCACCGACACCCGCGCCATGGCCCCCGCCGGTCAGCTGTGGTCCACGGCCGCCGACATGGCCAAGTGGGCGGCGTTCCTGGCCGATCCCGACCCGGCCGTGCTGTCCGCCGACACGATGGCCGAGATGTGCGCGCCGGTCGTCATCAGCGATCTTGACGCCTGGACCGCCGGGCACGGCCTGGGCATCGAGCTGTACCGGCGCGGCGAGCGTGTGTTCGCCGGCCACGGCGGGTCCATGCCCGGCTATCTGGCCCACCTGCTGGTGCACCGGCCCAGCCGTACCGGCACGGTGGTCTTCGCCGGCGCCTACACGTTGCAGGGGCGCCGCATCGCGGAGGTCAACCAGCGCCTGCTGACGATGGTCCTGGACGCCGAACCGCCACGCACCAAGCCGTGGACGCCACCGGCCATTGTGGACACTGACCTGCGGCACGAGCTCGCGGGCGTGTGGTGGTGGATGGGCCGGCGTCTGCTCGTCACGGCAGACCCGGTCGGAGGCACACTCACCGCCGCCCCCGAAGGCATCAAGCCGTGGCTGTTTGTGAGCGAGGGCAACGACGTGTGGCGGTGCCTCAGCGGGATGAACGACGGCGAGCTGATGCGCGTGCGGCGCGACGCCGACGGCCGACCGTCCGAACTGGACATCGCCACATTCGTGCACACACGCGAACCGTGATTCCCGCAGCGGTCAATGTCGGACGCTGCGCGCCGACCTTAACCGCGCAAAAGCACGGCTTCGCCTGAACAAAGTTAAAACCCCAACCCCCGCAGCGGTCAATGTCGGACGCTGCGCGCCGACCTTAACCGCGCAAAAGCACGGC
>NZ_QJUG01000321.1 GCF_003426775.1 Allorhizocola rhizosphaerae
CGGGTGGTGCGTTGCGCCCGCGCGTCGGCCGGCCCTGCGGGGGCGGTGGTGGCGGCGGTGCCGGTGGTTCGGGAGCACGGCGGCGACCGCCCGCGGGCGGCGGGTTGGGGGTGCTGTATGGGTCACGTCGTGGCGGAGGAGGCGGCCAACCGCCTGGTCCGCCGCCGCTATACCCATGAGCCATGTCGCACAGCGTAACGGACGTTGAGGTGAGATCGCCCTAGTGACCTCCCGGTGAACCCGGATCGGTGAGAATATTCGGGTGACGGAGCACTATTTCACCCGCGAACCCGCGGCGCAGGCACACAGTCGTGAGGTTTCCTTCAGTCTGGCGGGCCGCAACTACGTGTTATCGGCCGCGAGCGGAGTGTTCTCGGCGGGGCGGCTCGATCCCGGGACCGCTGTGCTCCTTCGAAAGGGTGAACTGCCCAAAGCGGACACACAGGGGACGCTGCTGGATCTGGGTTGCGGCTATGGCCCGATCGCGACGGTGCTGGCCACGGTCGCGCCGCAGGCGTCGGTGTGGGCGGTGGATGTGAACTCGCGGGCGCGCGAGCTGACCCGGGAAAACACGAAGGGGCTTAACGTCACGGTCGCCGCGCCCGAAGAGGTGCCCGAAGGGCTGAGATTCGCTCAAATTTGGTCCAACCCGCCCATCCGGGTCGGCAAACAGGAGCTGCACCATCTGTTGCTGACATGGCTGCCGCGTCTGGAACCCGACGGTGTGGCGTGGCTCGTAGTGTCCAAGCATCTGGGCGCCGATTCGCTCCAGGAGTGGCTGCATGAGCAGGGCTGGGACGCTTCGCGTCATGCGAGCGGCAGCGGGTTCAGGGTGCTGACTGTCAAGCCGGTTAGGTCGCAAGCTCCCTAAACTCGTTCGCGGTCAGCACGGCTGATCAGGCACTATTGCCCGCGTGGGTTACGTCGATGTCTCCGGAGTGTCGCAGGTCCTGCCCGACGGGCGGGTCCTTTTCGCCGACGTCTCGTTCCGCGTCGGTGAGGGTGCCAAGGTGGCCTTGGTCGGGCCCAACGGCGCGGGCAAGACGACGCTGCTGCGCATGGTGGCCGGGGACATCCCCGTGCCCGTGGGCGGCATCTCGCGGGTCGGCGGGCTCGGGGTGATGCGCCAGTTCATCGGGATGGTCGCCGACGAGTCGACGCTGGCCGATCTGGCGTTCTCGTTGGTGGAGCCGCGGCTGCGGGAGGCCGGTGCGCGCCTGGCCAAGGCCGAGGCGGCGATGCACGCCACCGGCACCCAGCAGGCGCAGCTGCGCTACGCGGAGGCGCTGGCCCAGTTCGGCGAGGCCGGCGGCTACGAGGCGGAGGTCCTGTTCGACACCGTGTCGATGCTCATCCTTGAGCTGCCGTGGGAGTCCACAAAGGACCGTCCAACCCGGACTCTGTCCGGCGGCGAGCAGAAGCGTTTCGCCCTAGAGCTTTTATTACGCGGTACCGATGAGGTCCTCCTGCTGGACGAGCCGGACAACTTTCTCGACGTGCCCGCGAAGCGGTGGCTCGAACAGCGGCTGCGCGAATCGAAGAAGTCGGTGCTCTACGTGAGCCACGATCGCGAGCTGCTCAACCAGACCGCCGATCGCGTGGTGGCGGTCGAGGGCGGCAGCGCCTGGACACATCCCGGCGGGTTCGCGTCGTGGCACGAGGCCCGCGTCGCTCGCCACGAGAGCATGGAGGAGCGCCGCCGCCGCTGGGACGAGGAGCATGAGAAGCTGCGCCAGCTGATGCTGATGTACAAGCAGAAGGCCGCCTACAACGACGGGATGGCTTCGCGCTACCAGGCGGCGCAGACCCGGCTGCGCAAGTTCGAGGAGACCGGCCCGCCGCCGCTGCCGCCCAAAGACCAGAACATCCAGATGCGGCTGCGCGGGGCGCGCACGGGCAAGCGCGCGGTCATGTGCGAGCAGCTGGAGCTGACCGACCTGACGTTCCCGTTCGACCTGGAGCTGTGGTACGGAGACCGCCTCGCGGTGCTCGGCGCCAACGGCACCGGCAAGTCGCACTTCCTGCGCCTGCTCGCCGGAGAGAACGTGGCGCACGACGGCGTCGCGCGGCTCGGTGCGCGGGTCGTGCCGGGGCACTTCTCGCAGACGCACGACCGGCCCGAGCTGATGGAGCTCACGCTGCTGGAGATCCTGTGGCGGGGCGACAAGGACCGTCCGTCGCTGGAGCAGCACGCGGGCTATCGGGCGCTCGACCGGTACGAGCTGGCCAAGCAGGGCGAGCAGCGGTTCGGCACGCTTTCGGGCGGGCAGCAGGCGCGGTTCCTGATCCTGCTGCTGGAGCTCAGCGGCGTGACGCTGCTGCTGCTCGACGAGCCGACCGACAACCTCGACCTGGCGAGCGCGGAGGCGCTGGAGGAGGGGCTCGACAAGTTCGAGGGCACGGTCGTCGCGGTGACCCACGACCGGTGGTTCGCCCGCGGGTTCGACCGCTTCCTGTTGTTCGCCAACGACGGTGAGGTCAAGGAGACGGCCGAGCCGGTGTGGGATGTGCGGTAGCGGTCAGCACCGTGGATAGTTCCCCCGCCGGGGCCGGCCGACACCTACGGCTTCACCGAGTGGGCCGATTCCCGCGGCGTCGCTTGGTGGCAGGTGCGCTGCCGCCAAAGGCACGTGCGGATGGCGAGGTCCGCGCGGAACGCCTGCTGCGGTGCGGAGTAGAGGTTGGACTGGTGCCCGGTCACCGGATTCGTAGCCGAAGCCTCCGCCGGGACCGCCCCGCCTGGAGTTGCCGATGAACGGCAGGTCCCCTTGGGCACAGGTCGATGCAACCGGCCACCACGGCCTGCCGGGAGGCCGGGTGAGTGCGGCGTCGCAGAGGTACTTCGACCAGGTCCACCTGAGCACGGCTATGAGGGTGCTGTTCATCTGCGGGAAGTTACTCGCTCGTCATTTTCACCGAATCATCTAGTCAGATGAGGCGATGTCTGCTTATATCTAGGCAAGTAAATGTCTCCCCATACCAAACCCCCGGGAGGAAGACATGCGCGTCACCAGACGCATCACCGTCGTGGCGGCCGCCGCAACCCTTATCGTTGGCGGCCTGTCCATGCCGGCTCAAGCAGCCCCCAGCATCTACGCCCTCGCGGCCATCCCCGAGGCGCTGGGTGACACCGAGACGGCGGGCTCCTACGTCGAAAGCAACGGCAAGGTGGTCATCAACGTGACGACCGCCGCCGCCGCGGCCAAGGTCCGCGCGCAGGGTGCCAGCCCGCGCATGGTCAGCCGCAGCACTGCCCAGCTCAACGCCATCGTCGCGATGGATCCGGGTGTCGTCGGCACCGCATGGTCGGTCGACCCCCGCACCAACCAGGTCATCGTGGACGTCGACGAGTCGGTCACGGGCGAGAAGCTCGCGACCGTGCAGGCCGTGGTCGCCAAGGCCAACGGCGGCGCTCGCATCGAGCCCATGAAGGGCCTGCTCACCAAGATGATCGCGGGTGGCAACGCCATCTACACCAGCGGTTCGCGCTGCTCGCTCGGCTTCAACGTGCGCAGCGGCACCACCTACTACTTCATCACGGCCGGACACTGCACCAACATCGGGTCGCAGTGGCGGGCGAGCTCCGGCGGATCCGTGATCGGCAACCGTACGGGCACCAGCTTCCCGACCAACGACTACGGCATCGTCCAGTTCGTCTCCAGCTACACCAACCGTCCCGGCACGATCGCCAACGGCCAGGACATCGCTTCCGCGGGCAACGCGGTCGTCGGCCAGGCCGTGCGCCGTCACGGCAGCACCACGGGCAACCGCGGTGGCTCCGTCACCGGCCTCAACGCGACGGTCAACTACGCGCAGGGCTCCGTGTACCAGATGATCCGCACGAACGTGTGCGCCGAGCCCGGCGACAGCGGCGGCCCGCTGTACGCCGGCACGGTCGCGCTCGGCTTGACCTCGGGTGGCAGTGGCAACTGCACCACCGGTGGAACGACGTTCTACCAGCCGGTTCCCGAGGTACTCAGCCGCTACGGCGTGGCTGTGTTCTGACCAACAGTTGCATGTGACTTGGCGGCGGCGTTAGGCTGCCGCCAAGTACGCAAAACCACGGGAGTCCGGTGCACCGGGCTGAGAGGGGGCTTCGTCGCCCCGACCGTCGAACCTGATCCGGGTCATGCCGGCGCAGGGAGGGGTGCTCATGCTGGGCAGAGTTCACGTCATCACCGATAGCCGTCCGGGCGCCGATCCGGTCGAGCAGGTGCGGGCGCTGCTGCCCGCCGCAACGCCCGATCTGGTGATCCAGTTCCGGCCGGCCGACGACTGGACCGACCGTTTCGTGTACCAGGCAGGCCTCGAAATCGCCGAGCTGTGTCGCACCACCGGTGTGCCCCTCCTGATCAACGACCGCATAGACATAGCCATGGCCGTGGACGCTGACGGTGCCCATGTCGGGGCGGAGGATCTGCCCGTCGCCGTGGCCAGGCGGCTGCTCGGACCGGGCAAAATCTTGGGCGCCACCGCGCGTTGCGGGGATCAGGCGCAGCGCGCCGTGAAGGATGGGGCCGACTATGTGGGCGCGGGGCCGTGCTATCGAACCTCCACCAAGGACGGTCTGCCGCCGCCGATCGGGCCGTCGGGGATAGCGCAGGTCGCGCCGCATGCCCCGACCATCGCCATCGGCGGGGTGACCCTTTCACATGTGCCGGAGCTCAAACGCAGTGGCGCACATGGGATTGCGGTCATCGCCGCGATCGCGGACGCGCCCGCGCCTTCGAAAGCGCTGGCTGAGCTGTTGGCGGCGTGGTGAGGGTCAACGTCATCGGCGGGGGCATCATCGGCCTGACGATCGCGTGGGAGTGCCGGCGTCGCGGGCACGACGTGACGGTCACCGATCCATCGCCGCAGCGCGCGGCCTCGCAGGTCGCAGCCGGGATGCTCGCCCCGGTCGGCGAGGCCTACTTCGGTGAGGAGGCCCTGACCGCGCTGCTGATCGAGGCGGCGCGGCAATGGCCCGCCTTCGTGGACGCGCTCGGTGAGGATGTCGGCTACCGCACCGAGGGCACACTCCAAATTGGACTGACGGCCGACGACGTGCGTGAGCTGTCACGCTTGTGGCGGTACCAGGAGTCGCTCGGATGCACCGTCGAACGCGTTGTGCCGCAGGATATCGAGCCACTGCTGTCGCCGCGGGCGCGGGGCGTGCGGGTGCGCTCGGACCATCAGGTGGACCCGCGGCGGGTGGTGTCGGCGCTTGCCCGCTCCGTGACGATCTGGCCGGAGCCGGTGGAGGCCGATCTCACCGTGGTCGCGGCCGGCTGCGGCAGTGCGCAATGGGGATTGCCGGTGCGACCGGTGAAGGGCGTTTTACTGCGGCTGCGCGGTCCCGTCGGGTTAAGCCATGTCATCAGGGGGGCCGCAGACGGCCAAGCGGTGTATCTGGTTCCGCGCGATGACGGTGAGGTCATCGTGGGCGCCACGTCCGAGGAACGCACCGATTTCGCGGCCGGTGCCGGAGCGGTGCGCGATCTGCTCCGCGCCGCCACCGACCTGGTGCCCGACCTCGCCGAGCACGCGCTCGCCGAAACCTGCGTCGGCCACCGCCCCGGCACGCCCGACAACGCGCCCATCGTGGGCCGGCTCGACGAGAAAACGCTTGTGGCGACGGGACATTACCGGCACGGTGTGCTCGCCGCCCCGCTGACCGCGATGGCCATCGCCGATCTGGTCGACGGCAAACCGCTTCCGCCGCTGTGGCATTCCTTCAGCCCCGGGAGGTTCTCGTGATCACTGTACTGTTCAACGACGCGCCCAGGCAGCTCGCCACCGGCGAGACCGTCGCGGAACTGTTGCAGGAGCTGGTGTTGCCCCCGCGCGGGATCGCGGTCGCGGTCAACGGCGAGGTGGTACGGCGGGCCGACTGGGCCAGCCACGCGCTGTCCGATGGCGACCGGGTGGACGTGCTGACCGCGTCGCAGGGCGGGTGATGGTTCATGTTTTCGTTGGCGGGAGCGGGCTTCACGTCGAGGCTGATCCTCGGCACGGGCGGCGCGTCCAGCCTGCACGCCCTGGAGCAGGCCATCATCGCGTCGGGCACGCAGCTGGTCACGGTCGCGCTGCGGCGCATCGACGCGACCGAGCACGGGCTGCTGGATCTGCTTGCGCGCCTTGAGGTGCGGCTGCTGCCGAACACGGCGGGCTGTTACACGGCGGCCGACGCGGTGCGCACGGCCCGCCTGGCGCGGGAGGCGTTCGAGACCGACTGGATCAAGCTGGAGGTGATCGGCGACGAGCGCACGCGGCTGCCGGATGCGGTCGAGCTGGTGCGCGCGGCTTCGCAATTGCTCGACGACGGGTTCGTGGTCCTGCCGTACACGACCGACGATCCGGTGCTGGCGCGGCGGCTGGCCGATCTCGGGTGTGCAGCGGTCATGCCGGCGGGGGCGCCGATCGGTTCGGGCCTGGGCATCTCCAACCCACACCACATCCGCCTGATCCGTGAGGCGGTGAGCTGCCCGGTGATCCTGGATGCGGGGATAGGCACGGCAAGCGATGCGGCCCTGGCGATGGAGCTCGGATGTGACGCCGTGATGCTGGCGACCGCGGTGACGCGGGCTGCCGATCCGACCGCGATGGCGCTGGCGATGCGGCACGCCGTGACGGCCGGGCATCTGGCGGCGCAGGCGGGGCGGATACCGAGGCGCGACTACGCACTGGCGTCCACTTCGGACAGCGGGCTGGTCACGTGGACCTGAGCCTGATCGTGGTCACGGACCGGCACCTGGCGCGGCGGCCCCTGCTGGACGTTGTCGCCGCTGCGCTGGAGGGCGGGGCACGCACGTTCCTGTTGCGGGAGAAGGACTTGCCCTCTTCTCAACGGCACGAGCTGGCGGACGCCATGCGCACGCTGGGTGCCGACGTGATCGTGGCGGGCACGGATCCGTTGGGCGGCAACGCCATTCACCTGGCCGCCGCCGACCCATTCCCGGCCCCCATGGCCGCGCCGCTTGCGTCCGGCAGGCCACTTGAACGGAGCGGGCCGGGCGCATCGGGCGGGCCGCTTCGACGCAGCGCGCCAATTGGGTCGGGCTGGCGGCCCTCGCCGGGTGGCCCGCTGGGGTTGAGCGGGCGGACGGAGATCGGGCGGTCGTGCCATGCCGTCGACGAGGTGGTGGCGTTGGAGTGGGAGACATATTGCACTTTGTCGCCCATATTCGCGACGGCGAGCAAACCCGGATACGGGCCCGCGCTGGGCACGGCCGCGATCGAGCGAGCGCTGGTGTCGCGCCCGCGGAAGGCAGCGTCACGCGCGCGGGGAACGGCGACGCTTGCGGGAGGCTCGGCGGCGGGCGAGGTGGCGGGGACGCTTGCGGGAGGCTCGGCGGCGGGCGAGGTGGCG
>NZ_QJUG01000322.1 GCF_003426775.1 Allorhizocola rhizosphaerae
CGCACCGGCGGGCGGTCGAGCTCGGCCGAGCGCAGGCGCGCGGCCAGATCCCGGCGCTCGGCCGGCGCGCGGTGGTTGAAGTGGCGCGGAATCCTCACCCGCCCAAGGCTTTTCACCGGTCCGCTGAACTCGCCCGCCGACACGCGCCCGGCCCACCGGTCCTCGGTGAGCACGAGCGGGCGCAGTTCGCCGAAGCCCACGTGGCCCGGGTCGAGCACGACGGCCAGACCCGCCCGGCGCCCCCCGGTGATCTGGATGACGTCGCCGACCTTGAGCTCCTCCAGCGAAGCGGCCACGGACGCGCGCCGCTCGTATTGCGAGGCGCGGGCGATCTCCTTTTCGCGCTCGCTGATCTTCACGCGGAGTGCGAAGTAAGAGGCGAAGTCGCCGTGGTCACACTCCATTTCGGCGTCATAGGACGCTAGGGTATCGGTGTTGCGCTGGACCTGCCGGGCGAGCCCGACCACCGACCGGTCGGCCTGAAACTGAGCGAACGAGGACTCCAGCAACTCCCGCGATGCTTGCGCCCCAACGGATCCCACGAGATTGACCGCCATGTTGTACGACGGCCGGAAGCTCGATCGCAGCGGATAGGTGCGCGTCGACGCCAGACCCGCCACGTGGCGCGGGTCCACCTCCGGCGTCCACACCACCACCGCATGGCCCTCGACGTCGATGCCGCGCCGCCCGGCGCGGCCGGTCAGCTGGGTGTACTCCCCCGGGGTCAGGTCGACGTGCGCCTCCCCGTTGAACTTGACCAGCCGCTCCAGCACCACGCAGCGGGCCGGCATGTTGATCCCCAGCGCGAGGGTCTCCGTCGCGAACACCGCCTTCACGAGGCCGCGCACGAACAGGTCCTCCACGACCTCCTTGAACATCGGGAGCATGCCCGCGTGGTGGGCGGCCAGGCCGCGCTCCAGCCCTTCGAGCCAGTCCCAGTAGCCCAGGGCGTGCAGGTCCTCCGACGGGATGTTGAGCACGCGCCGCTCCACGATCTGGCGGATCTCGACCCGCTCGTCGGGCGTGGTGAGCCGCAGCCCGGCCTGCAGGCACTGCTGCACGGCCGCGTCGCACCCCGCGCGGCTGAAGATGAACAGGATCGCGGGCAGCAGGCCCTCGGAGTCGAGCCGCTCCACCACATCGGATCGATAGGGTGCGATCTGGCGCTTGCGCCCGGCCGCCCGCTTCAGCGTGCCCAGCTCGACCCGGCGGGCCACCTCGCGGGTGTGGCGCAACAGCTCCGGGTGCACCTCGTGCGCCTTGGCCGCGTCGGCGTCGTGGAACAGGTCGAACATGCGCTTGCCCACCAGCATGTGCTGCCACAGCGGCACGGGCCGGTGCTCGCTGACCACCACCTCGGTGTGCCCGCGCACGGTCACCAGCCAGTCGGCGAACTCCTCCGCATTGGACACCGTGGCCGAAAGCGAAACCAGCGTCACCGATTCCGGCAGGTGGATGATGACCTCTTCCCACACGGCGCCACGGAACCGGTCCGCAAGATAGTGAACCTCGTCCATGACCACATAGGACAGGCCCTCCAGCGTGGACGAGCGCGCGTACAGCATGTTGCGCAGCACCTCGGTGGTCATGACGACCACCGGGGCGTCCCCGTTGATCGAGTTGTCGCCGGTGAGCAACCCGACCTTGTCCGCGCCGTGCACGGCGATCAGGTCGTGGAACTTCTGGTTCGACAGCGCCTTGATCGGTGTGGTGTAGAAGCACTTGCGGCCCTGCTTGAGCGCAAGATGCACGGCGAACTCGCCGACGACGGTCTTGCCCGCCCCGGTGGGGGCACACACCAGCACGCCGCTACCCCCCTCCAGCGCGGTGCACGCCTGCGCCTGGAAGGGGTCAAGCTGAAAGCCGAGGCCTCCCGCGAACTCGGTGAGCAAGGGGGTTGTTGCGCGCCTCGTCATACCGCCAAGGCTAGGCGACCATGACCAGCGTTCGCAGGTCGGTATCCTCATCGAGTGCATAGCCCAACGCAGGCAGGCGGTCTCCCAGGCAGGTTGGAAGCCGTTTTGTTCGACTTTCACGGCACGTTGGCTATGACCATCGACCCCGTGGCCTGGGTGACCGCGGCCGCGGCCGACTGTGGCGTGCCTCTTGATCATGGCCGGGCGACCGCGCTGGCCGACCGGATCGCCACGGCCGGTGGGCTCCCCGGAGTGGCCAAGCCGGCCCGGATACCGCCTCAATTGGCTGAATTCTGGGCCGATCGGGATCTGGACAAGCACGCGCACCGCGCCGCGTTCATCGGCCTGGCGGCATTGGTGCCCTCGGATGTGCCGGGGCTGGCCGAGGCGATCTACGAGCGGTGCGAGACAGTGCAGTGCTGGCAGCCCTACGCCGACGCGCTGCCGGCGATGACCGCGCTCTACGCGGCGGGAGTAAAGATCGCCATCGTGAGCAACATCGGCTTCGATATCCGGCCGCTGCTGGACGCGTGGGGCATGAGCGCGCTGTGCGACGCGGTGGTGCTTTCCTACGAGGTCGGCTGTATCAAGCCCGATCCCAAGATCTTCTGGCGGGCGTGCTCGACGCTGGGCGTGTCACCCGAACGGGCGCTCATGGTCGGCGACACGCCGGCCGACGCGGGTGCGGTGACGGCCGGGTGCTCGGCGCTGATCGTCGCCTCGGCCCAGGTGGGCGGGCATAACGGCCTGATGCGGGCCTACGCGCTAGCCCAGCAGGGTTAGCGCGCCGGGCTGCACGGTGATCGTGATCGGCAGCGGGCCGAGGCGCTCGCCGTCGGCGTAGCACACGATGTCGGGCGCATCGATGCTGATCTCGCGGACGCGGGCCTGGTGCACGGCCGGGTGCCGCACGTGCGTGCCCTGATAGATGCCCGGTTTGATGCGGACCAATGTCCTGCGTGACATCGGGTCGCCCCAGACCACGTGAAGCATGCCGTCGTTGGGGTCGGCGTCGGGGCAGATGCGCATGCCGCCGCCATACTGCGCGGTGTTGCCCACGGCCAGCAGCACGGCGTCGAGCTCGCACGGCACGCCGTCGAGCACCAGGTGGTAGCGGCGTGGGCGCAGCCGCATCAGTTCGAGCATGATCGCCACGTCGTAGCGGCGAGGGCCGCGCGGCCAGCGCATCCGGTTGCCGCGCTCGTTGACGATCGCGTCGAACCCGGCGGCGAGCACGGCACCGTACCAGATAATCCGACCGTCCACAGTGGTCACCCTGGCCAGATCCACCTGGCGCGTCTTGTTGCGCCGCAACGCTTCCGCGATCGTGTCGGCGGCAGCGAGCGGAGTGGGCGGCAGGCCGAAGCAGGCCGCCATATCATTTCCGGTACCCGTCGGGACGATGCCGAGCGGGACGCCCGTGCCCGCGACCGTCTGCAGCGCCCGGTGCACCGTGCCGTCGCCCCCGATGACCACGACCGCGTCGCCACCTTCGCCGTCGAGCTTTTGCAAACGCGTGAGCACGCGCGGCAGGTCCCGGGCATGCCTGCCCCGTCCGGCGTCCGGATTGGACAGTACCGTGATCACGCGCGGCCGAGCAGCACGAACTCGTTGTACTTGAACACCTTCCCGGCCAGCCGGGGCAACGGGAACGAGTACTGCTTCTCCACGGCGATCCCGGTGCGCCGCGCGATGTCGGCCGCCTCGGCGAAGCCCACGAACTCCACGTGCGTCTCGTCGCTGGCGTAACCGAGCTCCTGCGGCGTGATGAACACGACCTTGCCGCCGGGCTTGATGTAGGGCTTGTATTCCTCAACCAGCTTCACGGCCGTGTCGCGCGGCATGTGCTCCAGCACGTGGGAGACCAGCAGCGAGTCGAACCGGGCGGGGATCGCGTAGTCGCTGCTGTGAAACTCGTCCACGGTGAACCCGGTCATGCCCAGCGAGCGCACGTGCGCGATGGCTTCGGCGTTGTGGTCCACGCCCACGCCGTTGCCGTCCAGGTGCGCCAGATTGCGGCCGATCCCACAGCCCACGTCGAGCGTGAAGCCCAGCTGGAGCCGCCTCAGGTGCGCACGATAGGGCGCCTGCACATTGAGCACACGCTTCCACCACACGTCGCCGATCCGGTGCAGCCGCTGCGCGTAGTCGGCCCCTTCGGTCGAGGCTCCCATGCTTCGATTACCGCCCCTCATTGAAGTGTGTCGGGGGACATCCTAGCGATGTCCCCCGCGACATCACGTCATGTCGTCGTAGCGGCGCTCAAGCGGAGCGATGCTCGGCTCGATCGGCGGGCCCGCCTCGACCGGCTCCGGCTCGTAACCCTCCAAAGAGGACGTCTCGTCGTCGTCGAGACCCTCGTAGATCTCCTTGCCCCGGCCCTTGCGCCTGTCGTTGAGCATCGCGACACCGACCGTGATGAAGTACAACAGGCTCAGCACGCCCGCGAACAGCGACATGCCGAACGGCCCCGGGTCAGGGGTGGTCACGGCCGCGAATGCGAACGCCACGAACACCGCTACACGCCACCACTTGAGCATCCGCCTGCCCGTAAGCACACCGGCGAAGTTCAGCATGAGCAGGATCAGCGGGAACTCGAACGAGACCCCGAAGAGCAGGATCATCCCCGTCATGAAGGATGTGTACTTCGTGATCTCAAGCGTGCTCACGCCGGCGAGGCCGGACTCCATGAGGAACCCGAGACCCTTGCCGGCCACGAAGTATGCCAGGAATGCGCCCGCCGCGAACAACGGCGCCGCGAGAGCCACGAACCAATACGCCCACTTGCGCTCGTGCCGGTGCAGGCCGGGCGCGATGAACGCCCAGAGCTGATACAGCCAGACCGGCGCGGAGACGATGAGCGCCAGCCATAGCGCCACCTTCAAGCGGAGGATGAACGCATCGGCCGGGCCCAGCTGCGTGAAGGCGCAATCGGCCATCGTATCGATATTTCCCTTTTCGAGCAGAAGCTCGCAATAGGGTGCCTGCAGCAGGAGGAACACCGGCTTGGACAGGATGAAACCGACGACCAGGCCCACAGCCACGCCCAGCGCCGCCTTGAACAGGCGGTTGCGCAGCTCGCGGATGTGCTCCATGAGCGTCATGGAGCCATCCGCAGCTCGCTCGAACTGGCTGGGTTCGCGCCGACGTTTCAGGGGGATCTTCACGTCAGTGCCCCAACTCGGCTAGTCGTCGTCAGGGATGCTGGATCGGGTCGACCTTCGGCGCCGGCGAAGGCTGGTTGTCGGCCAGCGGCTTCTGCTCGGTCACCTGGGCGTCGGCCTTCTCGGCGACGCTGTCTTTGCTGTCGCTGGACATGCCCTTGGTCTCGGCCTTGAGGATGCGCATGGACCTGCCAAGCGAACGAGCCGCGTCCGGCAGCTTCTTCGCACCGAACAGCAAGACCAGCACACCGATCAACACGAAAATGTGCCACGGCTGGAGAACACCCATGATCGCTCCGTTGAAAGTCCATCGTTGAGTAACTGCCCTTGAAGTGTTGCCTGTCACGAACGGTAGCGTCAACGCGCCTCGCACCAGCGTGCAGGAATCTGCAGGGGCCGCCATGAGGTAACTTCGGGTTGACAAATACTCTGAGTCAAAGAAATGCTTGCCAAGGCCGCTGCCCCCCAATACGGGCTATAACGCCCAAACGCGGCCCCCTCAACGGAAAGGAACGCCCCTCGCATGATGGAGCAGGCTCAGCCCAATAGCCACAAGACGGCGCACCGCAGGCTGCCGATCCTGGACGAGACCGGCTTCGTGCAGCTGCGCGACTACGAAGGTGAGCTGAACCCGGCCGAATGGGAGTCGATGGAATACGTCGACTGGAAGAGCGGCGGCGACACCAACTTCGCGCCCATCGCCTCCGCCCTGGGCGACATGGAGTGCGCCGGCTTCTGGGACCACGGCAAGTCGGACAAGGACGGCGTGTGGACGGAGAACGCCGCCAAGTGCCCGACGCTGGTCAAGTGGACCGAGAAGATCGGCGCCCGCTACGGCCGGGTCCGCGTGATCAAGCTGGAGCCCAGCGCGTCCTACGAGTTCGCGGTCAACTGCCTGCATCAGGACGACAACAACCGGCTCAACCCCGAAAACGAGCCGTGGGTCGTGCGGGCGTGGCTCAACCTGACCGACGACACCGACAGCTACATGATTGTCCGCGAGGGCAAGGAAGATGTGGCCTCCGAGAAGCACATCCCGCTGCGCGCGGGCGCCCAGTTCGTGGTCGACACGCAGCGCCTGTGGCACGCGGTCTACCACAAGGGCGACAAGCCCCGCTACGCGCTCATCGTGAGCTTCGAGAGCGGTGACGACCTGCAGCGCTGGATCGACTCGCAGCTGCCGGTCAGCGTCAACGCCTGATCACGGCATGAAAAAGGCCCGGCTGAGCCGGGCCTTTTTCTGTCGGTCAGAGCCGGCCGTCGTGCACGGCCTGGGTCACCCACGGGATGACCTCGTCGAGCATCTCCTCCAGCGAGGTCGTGGCCTCGAACCCGAGCACCTCGCGGGCCTTGGTCACGTCGGGGACGCGCTTTTGCACGTCGTACTCGTACGGGTCGTCGGAGACCAGGCGCAGCGGCACGTCCGAGCCCTTGATCTTGCGCCAGATGACCTCGGCGAGCTGCTTGACGTTGGTCGACTCGGCGGTCGACAGGTTGAAGTCCTCGTTGGTCGCGGCCGGGTGCTCCAGCGTGTCGACGATGCCGCGCGCCAGGTCGCCGCCGTAGGTGTAGTGGCGGACCTGCTCCCCGTCGCCGAGGATGTGCAGCGGGTCCTGCCCCTTGATCACCTTTTGTACCAGGTCGGGCACGACGTGCGACATGGCGAGCTTCACGTTGCCCGACAGCACCTCGGCCTCGCCCAGCGCGCGGCCCTCACCGACGCCGACGCAGTTGAACGGCCGCACGATGGTGTAGGGCAGCTTGTACTGGTCCCAGGCCGCGCGCGCGTAGTACTCGACCGCGAGCTTCTGGAATCCATACGACGAAAGGGGCGGCGGGATCCTGCGCTCGTCGCCTTCCTTACTGGGCCAGTGCTCCGTCGACTCGAACACCATCGACGACGACACGTACGTCATCTTCTTCAGCGTGCCCGCCTTGTGCGCCCGGATCGCCGCGTCGCACGACGCCGCCATGATGCGCTCGTTGGTCGCCAGCAGGTCGTAGGCGTACGCGTGGAAGTACGAGATGCCACCGATCATCGCCGCGCCGGCGATGAAGTGGTCGCAGTCGGACAGCAGCTCGGAAAGCAGGTCGACGTCGCGGGCGTCACCCTCCACGAACCGGTAGTTCGGGTCCTTGTCGTAGCTCTTGGCCACGGGCCCGTACTTCGAGTAGTTGTCGAGGCCGACCACCTGATAACCGCGCTTGAGCATGTCTTCGACGACGTAGCCGCCGATGAAGCCCGC
>NZ_QJUG01000323.1 GCF_003426775.1 Allorhizocola rhizosphaerae
ATGCACAACGACAGCACACCGAACCCACCGAGCGCACCGCCCCAGTAGAACAACTGGTTGACCGGATCGAGGCCCTGTATCGCATAAACGATGATGACGATCAGCGACAGTCCACTCTGGAGCATCGACGAGATCTGCGGCGCGCCGGAACGGGTACCAGTCTGAGCAAGGGGTTTTGGAAGAACTCCCTCGCGACCCAGGGCGAAACCGTAACGTGCGCACGTGTTGTGAAACGACAGCATGGCCGCGAACACGCTGGTGACCAGCAGCACCGACCCCGCGTCGGCCAGCAGCGCACCGAGCCGCTCCCCCGCCAGGGAGAACAACAGGTTCGACGAATCGTCGGCCGCCGCGCGCACCACATTGGACGGTCCAGTCGCGACGGTCACAGCCCAGCTGGTCACCACATAGACGAACACCATCACGCCCAGGCCCGCGAACGTCGCAGCCGAGACGGTCCGCTTGGCGTCGCGCGACTCCTCCGCGAACACCGGCGCCGCCTCGAATCCGATGAACGCGGTGACGACGATGACCAGCACCGCCGCGACCGCGCCGGGATCGACGAACAGGTTGCCCGGCGCGAACGCCGCCAATGTCACACCCTCCGCCGACGGCGTTACGAGAAAAGCCACATCGTAGACGGCGACGATGAGCAGTTCCAGCGCCAGCAACGTCAGCAACACCTTGCTGTTGAGGTCGACCCGCAGCACGCCGAACGCGGCCGTGACGGCCCACGCCACGAGCGCGATGAGCCACCACTGGATCGGCTCGGCTCCGAAGGTGACCCCTTTCGACTGCAGGAAACCCGAAAGTGCCGCGCCGAAGATGCCGAACAAACCAAATTGCAAGGTGTTGTACGCGAAGAGGGCCACAAACGCCGCGCCGACCCCGACCGGCCGGCCCAGCCCTTGCGCGATATAGGCATAGAACGCGCCCGCGTTGGGGATGCGCCGCGCCATCGCTATGTATCCCACGCAGAACAGGGCCAGCAGGGCCCCGATGATGAGCAACGCCAACGGGAATCCGACGACGCCGATGTTGGCCCAGCCGGTCACGAGCAGCCCGCCGACGACCATCAACGGCGCGGCCGCCGTGAGCGCGAACGAAGCTACCGATGCGGCGCCGAGCCGGTCCGCCGCCAGCGCGGCCGAAACCGCGGAGCGAGGGGTTGCGGACATGGTGACTCCAATCGATTGGGGTTCAGGCACGAGTGGCGGCGGACTTGCTGATGGCGACCTCTGTCTCGGCCACAAGTGTCCGCATTGGAGCGGGCAGGCCCGCGATGACCTGAGCGAGGTGGGCTTGGCTCGCCTGCTGCGCGTCGTCCCACAGCATCTCGCGGGTGAGCCCCGTGGCGAACGCCAGACCGGCGAGGATCTGGTCTTTGGGGTCCATCGGCTGGCGGCGCGCGAGCCGGGACGCGACCCGCGCATGCGGCCACGCCGCGTCGTTGATGGCGACCGGCACGAACGTGCGGTTGACCGCGAACAGCCGGCGGGTCTGGACGAGCTGAAGCACTCCCGCGCGGGTCAGGCGATTGGCCACGTCTTCCACCGCGGTGCGCCCGAGGAACGCCAGCCAGTCGCGCAGCGGGTGCCGCTGCGCCTCGCCCATCAGGTGGTCCAACACCGTGTGCGCCAACAGATCCGGCGGTGTCGCGGCCGACAGGACCTTGACGCCCTCGGCATCGATCGTCACGTTGCCCTGCAGGTACAGCTCGGCGAGCAGTGCGGCGGCGACTCCGAACCCGGCGGCCTTGGCGTGCAGCCGGGGCTGGCCCGTCGTGTCCTCATGCGCGATTAAGTAGAACTCGTCAGCAAGGTAAATCGCCACGGGCCCATACAGTACCGACTCTTCTCCGCCTTGTCTCCCTTACGGAAAGTGACGACGACCGTCCGATTTGGACGGCCACCGCGCAGTATGACTGCTTTGTTATGTGGCCTAATCGGCGGACCCGTTGCCCCGCGAAGACTCCGTTCAGGCGAAGCCGTGCCCTTGCGCAGATAGGGCCGGGCGCGCAGCCAACCTTCCCACCCAACGCAGCCCCGCAAAAACTCCGTTCAGGCGAAGCCGTGCCCTTGCGCAGATAGGGCCGGGCGCGCAGCCAACCTTCCCACCCAACGCAGCCCCGCAAAAACTCCGTTCAGGCGAAGCCGTGCCCTTGCGCAGATAGGGCCGGGCGCGCAGCGATCCGGCCCTATCTGCTGCGTAAATTATGGTCGCAGGTTCAGCGTCCAGGTGTCGATACGGCCGGTGTCGAGCGAGGCCGCGTCCTGCACGCGCAGTCTCCAGGTGCCGTTTGCCACCTCGCCGGACAGGTTGACCGTGAATACCTGATCAATGTTGTCGGCGCTGCCGCCGGCGCGGTTGTGCAGCAGATAGAGGGTGCCGTCCGGGGCGACGAGGTTGACAATCAAGTCTCCCTTGTACGTGTGGACGATGTGCACCTCGACGGTCGAGTTCGACGCCGCGTTGCCCGCGCACCCCGAGATCACGATGGAACTTTCCACAGTGGACAGGTCCGGGATCGTGACATCGTTGGGGTTCGTCCCGTTGCACGAGCCGCCGATCGGGTTGACCGTCCACGAGAACGCGGCCGAGCCGGACAGGCCGTTGGAGCCGGTCGCCGTGACCGTCACGCTGGACGTGCCCGCGGTCGTGGGCGTGCCGGTGATCTGGCCGGTCGACGCGTTGATGGAAAGGCCCGCCGGCAGGCCGGTTGCCGACCAGGTGTAGGGCGCGACCCCGCCCGACGCGCTGTTGTTCAGCGTGACCGCGGTGCCCACGGTGCTGGTCTGGTTGCCGGGGTTGGCCACGGTCGGCGTGCCGGGCGGCGCGCAATACTGCGCCTCCTTGCCGATGGCGCGGTAGACGCAGTCGGCGTACTCGGAAAGGAGCAGGAAGGCTTCGCGGTTGCGCTGGGTCTGCGGCGCGATCTGCTCGTCGGGCGGGTAGAAGCCGCCACCACCGAACTGGCCGGGGTAGAGCTCGAACACATAGGCGAAGATGCCCTGGTTGTTGAACATCCAGTCGATGCTCACGCCGTCGGCGATGTACAGGTCGCTGGCCTGCTCGGGGGTGTAGTTGTTGCTGTTGGCCATCTGCTGGCCGATGGTCGCGAACGTGTTGCGCTGGTCCACGGTCATGTCCGCGCCGGTGTCGGCCGTCTTGTAGCCGTACGGCCAGAGGATCAGCTCGGAGTAGCTGTGGATGTCGACCGCCACCTTGATCTGCTGCGTGCCGCCCACACGCCGGCTCAGGATGAAGTCGCGCAGGCGCTGCAGCTCGGGCGCGGAGAACGCGGACGGGCCACGGTAGGTCTCCGATCCGGTGCTGCCCGACGAGCCGCCGCAGCAGCCCCACTGGTAGGCCCAGTTGCGGTTCAGGTCCGTGCCCACGTTGGACGAGCCGGCGTTCGGCTGGCGGTTCTTGCGCCACGAACGGTACGACCCGGTGGCTACGTCATACGACGAGCCGTCCGGGTTGAACATCGGGATGATCCAGAACTCGCGGCCGTTGACCAGGCTGGTGATCCGGGTGTCCGAACCGTAGGAGTTGGTCAGCAGGTTCGCCAGGTACAGGGCCTGCTCCGTGGTCAGGTGCTCGCGCGCGTGCTGGTTGGCGAAGAACAGGATTTCCGGCTCGTTCTCGTCGGTCGCGACGTTGTCGGAGATCTTGACGCCCCAGATGGTGCGGCCCTCGTAGGACGTGCCGATGTTGAACTTCTGCGCAATGGAGCCGTGGTCGGCCACGATCTGGTCGAGCTCCGCGTTGGTCTCCGCCTCGTTGTGGTACAGGGCGTCGGCGGGCGGGAAGTCGTTGATGACCACGTCCTGGGTCGTGGCGGGCGGGGGTACGTACTCCGCCTTGAAGCCCAGGCGCTCGATGTTGCGGACCTCGGTGCGGGTCGCGGACACGAACAGGATGCCGTGCTCGCTGTAGTCGATGGCGGCGCCGGTGCGCGCCACCGCGTTGCGGTCGGCGAAGGTCTTGGGCCCGATGACGCGGTACTGGGCCGAGGTCTCCGCGGCGGCCGGTTCCGTCGGCGCACCCGTGGCCGGTCCGGTCAGGACCATGGCCACGCCCATGGCGAGCGCCGAGACGAGAACGGCGACTTGTCGTCGTCGCATTACGTGCCTCCCTTTAGGGCTGATAACAGCACAAACCGCGGTGGTGGTGATCCACCACCGCGGCAAAAGCAGACCACTAAATTCATGGTCATTTCAATATGTGGATACTTGCCAATGGCCCCTGCTTAAGCGTCCGCGGAACGCTGCCATGATCGTTGTCACGCCCGGCGCAGTGGCTTGATCGTTGTCACGCACGGAGCGGGGAAAGCGTTTCCCCGGACTCGGCGCGTGACAACGATCAACGCTTTCAGCAGTACTGCGCTTGCTTGCCGATGGCCCGGTAGACGCAGTCGGCGTACTCGGAGATGATCAAGAACGCCTCCCGGTTGCGCGACGTCTGCGTCGCGATCTGCTCGTCCGGCGGGTAGAAGCCCGGGCTCGACGACCTCGGGTACAGCTCGAAGGTGTACGCGAAGATGCCCTGGTTTCTGAACATCCAGTCGATGATGATTCCGTCGGCGATGTACAGGTCGCTTGCCTGCTCCGGGGTGTACCCGTTGGTGTTGGCCATCTGCCGCCCGAGGGTCGCGAACGTGTTGCGCTGGTCGGCCGTCATGTCCGAGCCCGTGTCCGCCGTCTTGTAGCCGTAGGGCCACAGGATCAGTTCGGAGTAGGTGTGGATGTCGACGTTGACCTTGATTTGCTGTACCCCGCCGATCCGCCGGCTGAGCACGAAGTCGCGCAGGCGCGCGGTCTCCGGTGCGGAGAAGGCCGCGGTGCCCCGGTAAGTCTCCGACGAACCGCTGCTCGACGAGCCACCGCAGCAGCCCCACTGATAGCCCCAGTTCCGGTTCAGGTCCGTGCCGGTGGACGTGGAGTTGGGCTGGCGGTTCTTGCGCCATGCGCGGTAGGAGCCGGTGGCGATGTCGTACTCGACGCCGTCCGGGTTGACCATCGGGATGATCCAGAACTCGCGCGTGTTGACCAGGTTCGTGATGCGCGAGTCGCTGCCGTACGAGTCCGTGAACAGGTTGGCCAGGTACAGCGCCTGCTCGGCGGTCAGGTGTTCACGGGCGTGCTGATTGGCGTTGAACAGGATCTCCGGCTCGTTCTCGTCGGTGGCCACGTTGTCGGAGATCTTCACGCCGTAGATGGTCCGGCCCTGGTACGAGGTGCCGATGTTGAACAGCCGGGCGATCGCGGGATGGTCGGCCACGATCTTGTTGAGCTCGGCGTTGGTCTCGGCATAGTTGTGGTAGCGCGAGTCGGCGGACGGGAAGTCCATGATGCCGATCTCGCCCGAGGTGGCCGGCGGCGGCAGATACTGCGCCTTGAACCCGAGCCCCTCGATGTTGCGGATCTCGGCCCGGGTCGCGGTCACGTAGATGCGGCCGTGCTCGATGTAGTCGATCGCCGCGCCGGTTCGCGCGACGGCGTTGCGGTCCGCAAACGTGCGCGGGCCTTCCAGTACGTACTGGGACGTGCCGGTGTCCGTGTCGCCCGGCGCGCTGGTTGCCGGACCGGCCAGCACGAACGCAGCAGCGCAGGCCAGAGCGGACAGGAGAATCGCGACCTGTCGTTGTCGCATGG
The DNA here is from genome assembly GCF_003426775.1 of Allorhizocola rhizosphaerae. Lineage (GTDB taxonomy): Bacteria > Actinomycetota > Actinomycetes > Mycobacteriales > Micromonosporaceae > Allorhizocola > Allorhizocola rhizosphaerae. The sequence continues at coordinate 5,661 of NZ_QJUG01000323.1, forward strand.
GATGCCTCCCTGGGGGTAATAGGAGACCTTCAATGGAGCATCTTTCTTAAGATCATTGCAATACATCAATGCGCCCAGTTGGCGAACGGCTAGGCTAAGGCGCGATGAAACTCGTACTCGACCTGCACGATATTTACAACAAGGGCCGCGACATCGAGCGGGCGCTGCATGACATCATCGCCGAGGCGGTCGCGACCAAGGCCCCGGTCGTGGAGATCATCCCCGGCAAGGGCTCGGGCGCCCTCAAGAAGCACGTCCTGCGCTTCCTTGAGCAGAAGGAGATCAAGGCGCTGTACCACCGGATCGACAAGGACTCGAAGAACTTCGGCCGCCTGTTCGTGCATTTCCGCCACAACACGGGCAAACCGAAGCGAAGATAGCGCGGGCGAATACTACTGAGTTATCGTCTCGGTATGACTGGATCCGGCCCGAGCACGGAGAAGACGTCGATCAGTCTTCCCGCCGATCTCGCGGAATACGCACGCCGCCGGGCCGCGGGCAACACCTCGGCCTACATCGCGGGGCTGATCGAGCGGGACAAGCGCAATGAGCAGATCCGGCTCATGCTCGAAGAGCACGGCTACGTCGGCGACCTCGCGATCACCGAGGCAGGCAAGGACCGGATGCGCGCGCGCCTGGCTCGCGGTTCGCGCAGTCGCGCCCAGCGTCGCGAGCAGTCCGCCGCGTGAAAGTCGGGGCCGTCTTCGACACTTCGGCGCTGCTGGCCCACGTTCGCGTCGAGCGTGTCTCGGCGGGTGAGCTGATCGCAGTTGTCGCAGAAAATGGCGACGTCACGGGCGTCCCGGCGCTTGCCGTGCTCGATGCGCTGCCCGATCTCGACAAGGATGAGCGGCAGCTCCTGGTCAGGATGCTCACCGACACGGCAGAGGCCGAAGCGACCGTCATCCTCCCGCTGTCCGGTCCGGATCTGCTCGACGTGGATCGCCTGACATCCATTGTCGGCGGTCGAGGCACGGCGCAGGCGGTGCTGGAGGCGCATAAAAACGGCACCTCGCTGGCAACCTGCCGCCCGGAGGACATCGTTGACGTCATGCATCCCGACGACGTGGTCCAACTGTCTTAGCGCACCGGGTGGCGAAGGTAAGTAACATGTGCGCGTGCCATCCCCCACCTCGCTGTCCCAAGTGCGCGCCGACGCCATCGCCCGGCGCGACCACGGTGACCTGCACAGCGCACGAGACCTGCTGGAGCGGGCGCTAGAGGCGGCCATCATGACCTCGGGCGAGGATCACCCCGAGGTGCTGACCACCGCGCATCTCTTGGCGTCGCTGCACCGCCAGTCCGGCGACCTGTCCGGCGCGCGGCGCGTGCTGGAAAACGCGCTCTACGCCGGATCGAGCAAGCACGGCGACGACCATCCGCTGCTGCTGTCGATCTCGTTCGACCTCGCGGAGATCGCCGATGAGCTGGGCAACCGGCACGAGGCGCGCAAGCACTACACGAGGGTGGCCAAGTTCGGCCCGGCCGCGCCCGGGTTCAACCAGCAGCAGGTGCAGGCCGCGCGCGCCTGGCTGGGCCCCAGCGCGCCCGCCCCGGCCGTGGCGCAGAGCCAGACGGTGACGCTTCCCGGGCCGGAGCCGCTGACCGCGCCGAGCGTGGAGTGGCCGCCCAAGACCACGCCCCCGCCGCCCGCGACC
>NZ_QJUG01000324.1 GCF_003426775.1 Allorhizocola rhizosphaerae
GGGAGCGGGTCGAGGCGGCCGGCGGGACGCTGCGCGCCGGGCCCCGAAGCTGGGGCTTCGAACTGCACGCCCATCTACCACACGGGGCATCGTCATGATTCGCATCAGTTTCACTCACGGACGGCCGTCGTGATCCGCGTCCTGCTGGCCGACGACGAGGCGATGATTCGCACCGGGGTGCGGGCGCTCCTCGCCACCGACGCCGAGCTCGACGTGGTCGCCGAGGCGTCCGACGGGCGGGCTGCGGTAGACCTCGCACTCGCGCACCGGCCCGATGTCGCGCTGCTCGACATCCGCATGCCCCGCCTGGACGGGCTCGACGCGGCCGAGGAGATCCTGCGCGACGCGCCCTCCGTCGGGGTGGCGATGCTCACCACGTTCGGCGAGGACGAATACATTGCCCGCGCGCTGCGCGTCGGCGCACTCGGCTTCCTGCTCAAGTCGGGCGACCCGCGGGAGCTGCTCGCGGGCGTGCACGCGGTCGCGGCCGGCGGGGCCTATCTGTCGCCGAGCATCGCGCACCGGGTGATCGCCCACGCCCGCCACGGTTTCGCCCGCGGCGCGGACGCGCACGCCAAGGTCGGCGGCCTGACCGAACGCGAGCGCGAGGTGCTCGGCCTGCTCGCGGCGGGCCTGTCCAACGCGCAGATCGCACGCCGCCTGCACCTCGTGGAGGGCACGGTCAAGGGCCACGTCAGCGCGATCCTGGTGCGGCTGGGCGCGGCCAACCGGGTGCAGGCGGCGATCATCGCCCACGAGGCGGGCGTGTCTGGGGGTCAGCATGGTTAGTCAACCGGGCGTGCGGGGGACACAACCGGACCACGGCCACGATCGCACGGCCGCGCGCGGGCGTGGTGCGCACCAGCGCCGCGCGACGATCGCCGGTCACCGCGCGAGCAATCACCCGGTACCAACGATAGAACAGATGTTCTAAAGTCTTGAAGCATGCGGGAGACTGCGTCCATCTTGCACGCCGACCTCGACGCGTTTTATGCGTCTGTCGAGCAGCGTGACTTCCCGTGGCTGCGCGGGCGGCCGGTCATCGTCGGCGGCGGTGTGGTGCTCGCCTGCAGCTACGAGGCCAAGGCGCGCGGAGTGCGCACCGCGATGGGCGGGCGCACGGCACGGCAACTGTGTCCTGAAGCGATAGTCCTGCCACCGCGCATGTCGGCCTATTCGGAGGCGAGCAAGGCCGTCTTCGCAGTGTTCCGCGACACGACACCGTGGGTCGAAGGGCTGTCCATCGACGAGGCGTTCCTTGACGTGGGCGGGCTATACAAAATCGCCGGTCCGCCGGAGGGCATCGCGCGGCGCCTGCGCGAGCGTATCCGCCGGGAGCTGGGTCTGCCCATCACCGTCGGCGTGGCGCGTACCAAATTCTTGGCCAAGGTGGCAAGCCAGGTGGCCAAGCCTGACGGGCTGCTGGTCGTGCCGCCCGACCGGGAGCTGGCGTTCCTGCATCCGCTTCCCGTGTCGCTGCTGTGGGGCGTCGGCAACGTGACCGAGGCGAAGCTGCACGAGCGCGGCATCCGCACGGTCGGCCAGGTGGCCCGGCTCGGCGAGGCCGCACTGGTGTCGCTGCTCGGCGTCGGCGCCGGACGGCACCTGAACGCCTTGGCGCACAACAGGGATCCGCGCCCGGTCGACACCGGCCGCAGGCGCGGCTCCATGGGTGCGCAGCGGGCGCTGGGTTCGCGGCCGCGCAGCCGGGCCGAGCTCGAAGCCATCCTCGCCGGGCTGGTCGACCGGATCACCGGGCGCATGCGGGCCGCCAACCGTCCGGGCCGGACGGTCACACTCCGCCTGCGCTTCCCCGACTTCACCCGCGCGACCCGGTCGCGCAGCCTGCCCCGCGCCACCACAACCACACAGACCATTTTGGACACCGCACGCGACCTGCTCACCGAGGCGCTCCCGCTGATCGCCGAGCGCGGCGGGCTGACGCTCATCGGCGTGTCGGTCGGCAACCTCGGGCGCAACGGTCACATGCAGCTGGAGCTCCCGTTCGAGCGGCAGGACCAGAATTCGCTCGACTCCGCGCTCGATGCGGTCCGCAAACGCTTCGGTTCGCAGGCCGTGACGCGCGGCGCGCTGGTCGGCAAAGACCCCGGCCTGGTCATGCCGATGCTGCCGGACTGAGGAGAGTTTCCGCTGAATTCGGCGTGTTGTTCTTTAAATGCCATCATGTGGTACCGGGTCAGCCCCAACGATGTTGGTCATGTCCATTTCACGACGTACCCTCCTCGCCACCGGTGCGCTCGCCGGTGTCGCGATCGGACTTCCGGCCACCGCCCTCACGAAGGCCACCGCCGCCCATGCGAAGACCCTCGCCGACCCGTTCACCCTGGGCGTCGCCTCGGGCGACCCCGACCACGACGGGTTCGTGCTGTGGACCCGCCTCGCGGTCGAACCGCTCGCCGAGGACGGTCTCGGCGGGATGCCCGACCGGTTCATCCCCGTGCAGTGGCAGGTCGCCACGGACGAACGGTTCCGTCACGTGGTGCGGGCGGGAGTCGAGTTTGCCCGGCCCGAAGCGGCCCACTCGGTCCACGTTGAACTCGGTGGGCTGCTGCCCGGGCGCGAATACTTCTACCGTTTCCGGGTCGGCAACCACCTGTCGCCGGTCGGGCGGACGCGCACCGCGCCCGCACCGTGGACGATAACGTCGGCTCTCGCGATGGCGTTCGTTTCCTGTTCGCAGTACGAGCACGGCTACTTCACCGCATACCGCAGGCTCGCCGAGGACGAGCCCGATCTGGTCCTGCATCTGGGCGACTACCAATACGAATACGCCAAGGACACGTACAACATCCCCGGCGGGAATCCGCGCGACCACGAGGGCCCCGAAACGCGGACGCTGGCCAACTATCGGCAGCGGCACGCGCAGTACAAGATGGATCAGGATTTGCAAGCGGCGCATGCGGTCGCGCCGTGGCTCGTCGTGTGGGACGACCACGAGATCGAAAACAACTGGGCCGACGAGGTGCCGGAGCAGCCGGACGCGGACTTCCTCGCCCGGCGCGAGGCGGCGTTCAAGGCCTACTACGAAAACATGCCGTTGCGGCGCACCGGCATCCCGCGTGGCATCGACATGCAGCTGTACCGCCGCATCCGGTGGGGTCGGCTGGCCAACTTCCACATGCTCGACACCCGCCAGTACCGCGACGATCAGGGCTGCGGCGACGGTTACAAGGACTGTCCGGCCGCGGTCGATCCGGCCCGTTCGATCACCGGGGCGGAGCAGGAGGCGTGGCTGCTGGACGGGTTCCGGCGTTCGGAGGCCCGCTGGGACATCCTCGGGCAGCAGGTGTTCTTCGCCCAGCGGGACAACAACTCCGGGCCAAAGAAGGTCACGAGCCAGGACGGGTGGGACGGCTATGTCGCGTCCCGGGATCGGATCACGCGCGGCTGGATGGCCGCCGGGGTGCGCAACCCGATCGTGCTCACCGGAGACGTTCACGCCCACTGGGCAAGCGACCTCAAGCTCAACTACGACGATCCGGCATCGCCGACCGTCGGGGCCGAGCTCGTCTGCTCGTCCATCACCTCGGGCGGCAACGGGACCGACTCCATCCCGTCGGCACACCCGTTCCTGTCCATCAACCCGCACCTTCGCTTCTACAACAACCAGCGCGGCTACGTCCTCACGCGCATCGACGAACGCCAGCTGAAGGCGGACTTCAAGGTCGTGCCGTTCGTGACCACGCCGGGCGCTCCCGCCTACACCCGCGCCTCGTTCGTGGTCGACGACGGCGTGCCGGGGCTGCACCAGACCTACGACCGGCCGATCGATCCGGCCTAAGGCGATGCTTGCAAGCCGTTCGGGTGCCAGCTATCGCTGTGCCCGAACGGCATCGCCGCGCCGACGGTCAACCGCACGATCCGGTCACGCGCCCCCGGGCGCGGCGCGGGGACCAGAGGTGTCGCGCTCGCATCCCGAGTCTGCTGCCTACCGGCCACCGCCCGCGCCGTTTCCCTAAAGGCAGGCGCACCAGGTTGGTGGCCACCCAGGCGTTGTAGAGCTTTTGTAGAGCGGATGACGTCGATTTCGCCATGATGACGACGGCCAATCAACGGCGAGCATCGGCGGCGCTTCACACCCTCTCCGGATAGCGAAGCTGAACGATGCCACCCACGTCGGCTACGGAAGGGAGCACAACGATGTTGGGCAAAACCACGGCACGAAACGCGATGTCGCTTCGCTGGGTCCTGGCCATGTCGGCCGGCCTGCTGCTGGGCATCCCCTTCGCGTCCCCCGCGCAGGCGGCAACCCACAAAGCGCCGTTCGACTGCGGCAAGACGTTCTACGCCAACAACTGGTACCCCGGTCACAACCCGTCGGGCTCCATCGATTGGCAAAGTTACGGCGGCGACGCGATCAACGGCGAGAACGTCCGCGCCACCGCCGGGGGGACGGCGCGTTTCTATGACGCCGGCTCCACCAGCTATGGAAAGTGGGTGGAGATCACCCACGGCGACGGCACCCGGACCCGGTACGCACACATGTCCTCGATGGTGCGCTCGCCTGGGCAAAGCATGTCGGTCAGCCAGGGCACGAAGATCGGCGTCGTCGGCTCGACCGGCGGCAGCAGCGCGCCACACCTGCACTACGAGCAGCGCAACTCCTCCGGGGTGGTCGACACCAGCCCCACGGTGGACGGCGTGACCATCTCCCTCGGCCAGAAGAAGGCGGTCAAGAGCAGCAACGCCTGCGGCGGCGCGAACCCTTATACCCCCGAAGAGGTCTGCGGCAGCGGCTACTCCGTGATCGACTCGGCCGCCCTCGGCACGGTGGGCAAGGTCTTCCTGCTCTACAACTCGGGCAACGGATACAACTGCGTCACGACCGTCAAGTACGTCAGCGTCGGCAGTCCCAGCGCCGTGTCGGCGTTCCTTGAGCCGCAAGGCTCCACCCGCACCACGGATTCCGGAAGCTACAGCTACTATGCCGGGCCGGTGCGGCGCTCCGCGCCAAGCACCTGCGTCAGGTGGGGTGGATCGGTCGGGAGCACCTCCTACACCAGCCCATTCGAACACTGCGGATGACGGCCCGCCCCGAAGCCCCGGCTCGACCCGTCGAGCCGGGGCTTCGGCGGTGGCAGGCCGATTACACCCTCCACAGGGCGTGGACGATCCGGCCCGTCGTGAGCTGGATGTGGCCGCCGCCAACCGCGTCGCGCGGCACCGCGAAGTAGACCCGGCCCTCGGACTGCTGCCCGGGGGCCACGAGATCTACGCGCCCGAGCTCGGGCGGGAACACCGCGTTGTTCGTCCGTGCGGTGTGGACGGTGGCGGCCGCGTCGCGGAAGCGGAAGTTGTCCGGGCCGCCCGCGATCGGCCTGCCCGCCCGGTCGAGCAGGATCTTCACGGTCACGACCAGGTGCACGAGCTCCCCCGTCACCGGGGCGTCGCCGGGGATCGACCGCCCCGACAGCTCCACATTGGACACGGCGATGGTGGCCTGCCCGTTGCCGAGCAGATCGGCGGTGAAGGCCTCGCCCACCTTGAGCACGGGCACGGGTGGCGCGCTCTGCGGCGCAGCCGGTGCGGCAGGGGTCCCGCATGCGCTCAGCAACCCGACCACCACGAGGGTACGAAAAGTCTTGCCAATCATGGAATTCGGCTCCCTGAAGCGGGAGGCACACCCGCAAGGGATGTGCCTCCTGGTCTGGTCGGTGGCTCAGCCCACCCCGGTCCAACCCGCGATCGGACGGTTGGCGCTGTAGTTCAGGTTGTGCTTGTACACGGTGTCGTTGAAGTTGCCCGAGATCACCTTGGGCGCGCCATCGACCCATCCCACGAACACGCCCACGTGGTCGGAGTCCACAAGCGGGTCGCCATCTTTGTTGTAGGTGACCGCTGCGCCGGGGTAGATGCCCCTCACCTCGCGACCCGGATGCCACGTGCCGAAAAACTTGCCGTAGCGGGCGGTCGTCCCGGCCTCGGAGTCCAGGTGCTCCCACGCATACACGCCGGCGTTCTTCCACACGAACTTGACGAAGTCCGCGCACCAGTACTGGCAGCGCCCCGCCCCGTAGAAGTGGGCGGAGTAGAAGTTGCACTCGTCTCCCCACTCCCGGGTCCGGTCGCTGTTGAGCTCGGTGTACGCGGCCTCGACCACGCGATCGCCCACCGCGGTCCGGATGCCGACGTCCATGACGGAGGCATTCAGCGCGGCGAGCGAATCGGTCTGGCCGTTGTCGGCCAGCGCGGGCGCGGGGGCCAGCGCCGTCAGCACGCCCGCAGCGGCCATAGCCATCAGCGCGCGGTGTCGGGTACCGTCGAATGACATTTTGTTGCTCCTTCCTCACGCCTGTCCTGACGGGCAGGCCGCTAACGGGTTGGGGTCTCTCCGGCCGCCGGTGCGACGGTGGCCGGAGAAGTCTCGACGTCACCGGGATAGAGCGCGCAGACATACTTGTCCCACAGGCGCCCGGCGTAGTAGTCGTGGTCGCGCAGCACGCCTTCGACCTGAAACAGCCTGCCCTGCCCGCTCTGCAGCTGCGGCCAGTTGATTCCCGGGATCTCCATGTAGATCTTGTTGAGCGGGAAGGTACGGAACAGATAGCGCGCGAACAACGCCACCGCTTGCGCCGCAAGGCCACCGCCGGTGATGCGCGGGTGGAAGACCGCACCGAGGTAGGTGTGCCGCAGGCTGAGCTCATCGCCGTACGCCACGACATGCCCGACCGGCAGGTCGTCCTCGATGCGGCGCACCACAAACTGGATCAGCACCTGGTTCCACAGTTCCGCCTTGAACCGCTCGATGGGCGGGATCGAGCCCCGGTAGCGCCAGCGGAAGCCGGTCTCCGGCTCAACCGCGAGCGCGTACAGGAAGCCGAGGTCGTCGGGGGTGAGCGGCGCCAGCCGGAGCGCGGGCGTTTCGAGCACCGGCGCGAGCTGGTCGCGGGGCGGCGCGAGCGTGAAGCGTTCCGGCAACCCCGGCACGCCGCCCAGCCGGATTGACAAACGTGGCCGGTGTTTCGCATCCTCCACATGCGACAGCAGCTCGCCGACGGTCGCGGGCAGTTGCGCCTCGGCGGTGATCGGCGTGCCGCGCGCCTCCAGCCAGGTGATCAGGCGCATCATGGTGAGGCTGTCCAGGGCAAGCCCGTCGCGCAGCGATGCGCCATCGTCCAAAGCGGACGCGTCAACCTCAAGCAGCGCGGCCAGTTCCGCACGCGCGGTGTCTTTGCCGATAACTGTCGTCATTGGAGTTCCTTCCTAGAGTTTTCCGGCGAGATAGCGGTCGCGGGTCTCCGCACGGCGCAGCTTGCCGGATGAGGTCTTGGGCAGGCG
>NZ_QJUG01000325.1 GCF_003426775.1 Allorhizocola rhizosphaerae
CGAGCTGGTCTGGCGCATCCCGCCCCTGGCGGATGCGCTGGAGCTGTTGCGCGAGCGGACCGCGGCCGCGCGCGGCGGGCAGCCCGGCGACGCGGCCGAAGAGAAACACCTGGCGCGGATCGCGGGCCGGCTCGACGGGCTGCCGCTGGCGATCGAGCTCGCGGCGGCACGGCTGCGCGTGCTGTCGGCCAAGGAGCTGGACCTGCGGTTGGGTGCGGAGCTGGGCTCGCTGTATGCATTGGACGCGGGCGAGCGCAACTCCACGATGCAGGCGACCGTGGAATGGTCCTACAAGACGCTGCCCGAGGAGGCGGCGCGGCTGCTGCGCTGGCTGTCGGTGTTCTCCGGCGCGGTGGATCTGTCCTCTGTGGAATGGCTGTTCGGCAAGGATCCGCTGCACCCGCTGACCGTGCTGGTCGACAAGTCGCTGGTGCAGGCCGAGCGGCACAACGGGATCACCTATCGGATGCTGCACCCGATCCGGGCCTACGCGGCGCGCGCTCTGACCGAGGCGGGGGAGGAGAGCGCGGCCCGCAACCGGCACGTGGCGTGGGCGCTGCGCGAGCTGGAGAAGGCGCGGCTCGGGCCCAACCGGCAGCCGGTGACGTTGTCGCTGTACTCGATCGACCCGTTGGCCGATGAGCTGCGGGCCGCGCTGCGCTGGTGCGCCACGGGCGGCAGCGGGCGAGCCGGGCTGAGGGTCGCCGTCGAGCTGGACCAGTGGTGGCGCGAGCGCGGTCTGGCCCGTGAGGGGCGGCTGTGGCTGTACCGGTTGTACGCCAGGCTGGCCGAGACCGGTGAAGCCATGCCGGATGCTGAGCTGGCACGGGCGTACCAGATCCATGCGACGCAGGCGGCGGCCGACGGCGAGTTCCCCGAGGAGATGCGGTTCAGCCGGCGGGCGGAGTCGTCCGCGCGCCGCGCGGGAGACCCCGGTCTGATGGTGCGGGTGCTGGCCGGGCGGGCGGGAGCGATCCGCGACGCCGGGCAGCCCGGCGACGCCGAGCAGATCTGCGGCCAGATCATCGCGTGGGCCAATGAGCACGGCGTCTCCGCTGACGCGCTGTTCGCGGTGTTCAACCTGGCCGAGCTGATGCTGTTGCGCGGCGCGCTGGACGAGGCGCAGCAGCTGCTGGCCGCGAGCCGGCACATCGAGCAGATGCGCCCGCTGGAGCGGGGCCGCCGCACGATCGACCTGTTGCTGGGCTTGGTGGCACTGCGCCGGGGCGATCTGGTCGCCGCGCATGAGCACCTGGCCGTCGCGCTGCGCTCGCGCATGACGTACGGGTTCCACAGCAGGGCTTGCATTGCCATCAAAGCGATGGCGGTGCGGTGCATCGCGGGTGGGGAGGTCGCCACCGGCGCGACCCTCTTCGGCGCCGCAGAGGCCGCGCACGCCCGATTGCAGTGCGGCCCAGGCGTTTTCGCGTCATATTGGCAGGAGCAGCAGCAGGCCGCGCAGGCCATCCTGGGCGATGCCGCCTTCGACGACGCCTATGCCCGTGGCACGCAGATGGGCCTGCAGGAGGCGGCCAATCTCGCGCTCGCCGTCGAGCACCCCGACATCGCCCAGCCCTCGGTGCGCTTCGGAGCCGTCGAAGCCCCCGCCTGACGAACCCGACCATAACGCTGTTGAAGATTCAGCCTTCCCGGAGACGGATCGGGAAGGCTGGAAGCCCGCGCCTATGGGTAGGGTCGGACAGCGCCGAGAACTGGTGCTTCCGGTTCATCGCAGGTAGACAGTAGTGGTTGCCGGCAGGTTAAGGAAGTGTGGACGCGCATGGAGCAGGGCTGGAGTGAACAGGGCGTATTGACGATCACCGGGATCGTGCTCGGGGCAGCGCTCATCATCGCCGCCATCCGCGCGATGTTCGGCGGTACCAAGAAAAAGAAATGAAAGCCTAAGCCTGAGTCCACCGGCACCGGGTTGGTGTCCATTTTGGACAGAGATGGAGAAGGCGTCCTCTGAACTGGGAAGATGGGAGTTGCTGAGACAACCATTACCCAACGTGAGAGGACACCTCGCGACCGGCGACTACGACCGCGCCCGGGGGGATTCTCGAAGCGGGCCTGCAGGTCGGCAACCAGCGCGAGGGTGAGGACTCGTGGGAAGGCCTGTGGAAGGCGTGATCAAAAGGCGGCCGGAAGCGACGCACCGCTGCCTACGCGTACGACTTCCGCATGCACGGCTGAAAATGGGGCTCGGCCGGACAGGCCGAGCCCCATCGTGCCGAAACTACAGAATCGTCCAGGTGTCGCCGGAGTTGAGCAGGGCCGTGAGGTCCTGCTCGGGGTCGCCGCTGGACTTCTCCTTGGCCTTGCTCACCTGACCGCGCACCAACTCGTCGTAGGACGTGCGCTGCACCGACCGGAACACGCCCACCGGGGTGTGCCGCAGGTCGGGACCGGCCAGCCGGGACAGCGCGAACGCATAGGCCGGGTCGTCCCGGTGCGCGTCGTGCACCAGCAGCTCCGAACCGTCCACTTCGGACGTGTTCTGGACGGTCAGCCCGAAGCTGCCCGCCGGGTGGGTGACCGCGAACTGGCCCTCCTTGCCGAAGGTCAGCGGCTGCCCGTGCTCCAGCCGGATCAGGTAGTCGTCGCGCGTCTCCGCGTCCTTCAACACCTCGAACGCGTTGTCGTTGAAGATGTTGCAGTTCTGGTAGATCTCGACGAACGCCGATCCCTGGTGCTGGGCCGCCGCGCGCAGGATGGACGTCAGGTGCTTGCGGTCCGAGTCGATCGTCCGCGCGACGAACGACGCCTCCGCGCCCAGCGCGAGCGAGATCGGGTTGAACGGGTAGTCCGCCGAACCCGCGGGCGTCGACTTCGTGATCTTCCCGACCTCGGACGTGGGCGAGTATTGACCCTTGGTCAGGCCGTAAATCTTGTTGTTGAACAACAAAATCTTCAGGTTCACGTTGCGGCGCAGGGCGTGGATCAGATGGTTGCCGCCGATGGACAGCGCGTCGCCATCGCCCGTGACCACCCAGACCTGCAGGTCCGGCCGCGAAACCGACAGCCCGGTCGCGATCGCGGGCGCGCGCCCGTGGATCGAGTGCATCCCATAGGTGTTGAGGTAGTACGGGAAGCGCGACGAGCAGCCGATGCCGGACACGAACACGATGCGCTCCCGCGGCACCCCGAGCTCGGGAAGGAAGCCCTGCATCGCGGCGAGGATCGCGTAGTCACCGCAGCCGGGGCACCAGCGGACCTCCTGGTCGGATTTGAAGTCCTTGGCCGACAACTGCAACGGCGCGCTAGGCATTCTTGATCACTTCCTCGAGCATGGACTCCAGTTGCGCGGACGTGAAGGGCATCCCGCGGACCTGGTTATAAGAGACGACATCTATGAGGTATCGCGCTCGGAGCACATGGGCGAGCTGACCCAGGTTCATCTCCGGCAGCACGACTTTGTCGTACGAGCGCAGCACGTCACCCAGGTTGGCCGGCAGCGGGCTCAGGTGGCGGACATGCGCCTGCGCGATGTTGAGCCCGCGCTGGCGCAGCGCCCGGCAGGCCGCCCCGATCGGTCCGTAGGTCGACCCCCAACCCAGGACCAGCACATTGGCCGACTCCGATGGGTCATCGACCTCGATGTCGGGCACGTCGATGGCCTCGATGCGGGCCGCGCGCGTGCGCACCATGAAGTCGTGGTTGGCCGGGTCGTAGGAGATGTCGCCCGTCTTGTCGGCCTTTTCCAGGCCGCCGATGCGGTGCTCGAGCCCGGCCAGACCGGGTGGCGCCCACGGCCGGGCCAGCGTCTGCGGGTCGCGCAGGTAAGGGTAGAACTTGCCGTCCTCACCGTTGGGACCGTCCGCAAAGGACACCTGCAGGTCGGGCAGCTCGCTCACCTCGGGCAGGAGCCACGGCTCGGACCCGTTGGCGATGTATCCATCCGACAGCAGGATCACCGGCGTGCGATAGGTCAGCGCGATCCGGCTCGCCTCGATCGCCGCGTAGAAGCAGTCGGCGGGCGACTGCGGGGCGATCACGGCCACCGGTGCCTCGCCATGTCGGCCGAACAGGGCCATGTTGAGGTCGGCCTGCTCGGTCTTGGTCGGCATGCCCGTGGACGGCCCGGCCCGCTGCACGTCGACGATCACCAATGGGAGCTCCAGCGCGACCGCGAGCGAGATGGTCTCGCCCTTGAGCGCCACACCGGGACCGCTGGTGGTGGTGACCCCGAGGGCCCCACCGTAGGCAGCGCCCACGGCCGCGCCGATGGCCGCGATCTCGTCCTCGGCCTGCATCGTGGTCACGCCCAGCTTCTTGTGCTTGCTGAGCTCGTGAAGGATGTCGCTGGCGGGCGTGATCGGGTATGCCCCAAGGAAGACGGGCAGCTTGGACCGGACACCGGCGGCCACGAGACCCAGGGCCAGGGCCGTGTTGCCGGTGATGTTGCGGTAGTGGCCCGGTTTCATCTGGGCCGGCTTGACCTCGTAGCGCACGGCGAAACCCTCGGTGGTCTCGCCGAAGCTCCAGCCCGCGGAGAACGCGGCCTTGTTGGCGGCGACCAGCTCGGGGCGGGCGGCGAACTTGCGCTCCAGGAACGTCATCGTCGACTCGTAGGGGCGCGAGTAGAGCCAGGACAGCAACCCCAGGGCGAACATGTTCTTCGCGCGCTCGGCGTCCTTCTTGCTGATCGGGTGGTCCTCGAGGGCCCTGAGCGTCATGCTGGTCAGGCCGACCGGGTGCACGTCGTAGCCCGCGAGGCTGTCGTCCTCCAACGGGTTGCCCGGGTAGCCCACCTTCTGCAGATTGCGCTTGGTGAACTCGTCGGTGTTGACGATGATCGTCGCGCCCTTGCGCAGCTCGGGCAGGTTGGCCTTGAGCGCGGCGGGGTTCATCGCCACCAGCACGTTGGGGGTGTCGCCGGGGGTAAGAATGTCGTAATCGGCGAACGCCACCTGGAAGCTCGAGACGCCGGGCAGGGTGCCTGCGGGGGCGCGGATCTCGGCCGGGAAGTTTGGCAGGGTGGAGATGTCGTTGCCGAGCTGGGCTGTCTCCGACGTGAATCGGTCGCCCGTGAGCTGCATGCCATCACCTGAATCGCCGGCGAACCGGATGACGACCCGATCCAGCTGCTGGACATGCTTGGGGACGGTCATCGGTAGTCCGACCTCCTTTAAAAAGCGTCTTCGAGGCAAGCCTACGTCGGAGGTAGGGAATGCCGCTTGCCGGACCCTAGTGTGTGCGTCACGTGACTCGGCGTCTACCCCTATCGATATGGACGCCCGGTTTGGTTAAATCCTTTCAACCTTTCCCCCGAGGATGAAAGGAATTGCCATGAGGCGATTCTTGATCTTCTTGTTAGGCGGTGTGCTGGCGACGTCGTTATTCCCGGTCACGGCCGCACAGGCGGCAACGGTCACGGTGGACAACGCCGATGCCGACCGGTTCGTCTCCAGTGCCAACTGGGGCACGTCGACGTGGTCGGCCCAGCGCTACGGCGCGGACTACCGCTTCGCCCCGCCCAACACCACCGCCAGCGATGTGGCGTGGTTCAAACTCGCCGTCCCAAGCGCTGGGAACTATTCGGTCGAGATCTGGTACCCGGCCGACGCCGGCTACAACGACTCGACCCCATTTGTCGTCGCCGCCGCGGGTGGCAACCAGACCGTACGGGTCAACCAGCGGGTCAACGGTGGTCGATGGGTCGGGATCGGCACGTTCTCCCTCGCCGCGGGCGACTACAACGTGGTCGGCGTGAGCCGCTGGACCAGCGGCACCGGCTATGTCATCGCCGACGCCGTCCGGATCACGACGGCCTCGGCCACGCCCACCTACTCGCTGCCGATCCCCAAGAGCACCCTGCCGCGCAGCGAATACGACGACCCGCACCACGACTACCCGGCCATCGACCTGCCCACGCCGACCGGGACGCCCGCCTATGCGGTGCGCGCCGGGACAGTGGTGCGGATCAATGACACCCTCTGCGGGCTGGGCATCAATTTGACCGGTACCGATGGAGCCATCTACACCTATTGCCACTTCAGCGCATGGTCCGTCGCCGACGGGGCCACGGTGACCGCCGGGCAGCGCATCGGCAGCACGGGCAACACCGGCAACTCCACGGGCCCGCACCTGCACTTCGGCATCCGTACCGGCTCGACCCGCCGCTGCCCGCAGAACTGGCTGCTCGCGGTGTACGACGGAGTCACGCCGCCCGCCGCATCCAGCCTGCCCACCTCGGGCTGCAGCTACTGACGCGGCACCGACGACGTCGGGGCCGCCCCGTCCGGCTGGGACGAGGGCGGCCCCGTCACCCCGACCAGCTTGTCTCCCCTCAGCTGGTACTCGGTCGCCTTGTCCCCGAGGTCCGTCCGCACGATCAGCCCGTTCGCCGATTCCTCCATGTGCCGGTAGATCACGGGACGGGGCACGCCCGTCGCGACCGCCTGCCATTGGCCGTCCACCAGGTCGAAAACGACCAGCAATGGGGACTGGCAGCTGATCTGCAGCACCATGTATGGCCGGCCGGTCCGGCCGAACTCGGCGAACACCGGCTCGGGCATATCGCTCATTTCTATCTGGTAGTACGCGCCGGACTTGCCGACCAGATAGGGCGTGACCCTGGGCTTCGGGTCCACATTCGCGCAGCGAGTCTGGCCCTCCACGGAGGCCACGCCGAGCTCTGTCACCGCCGGATACCGGGCGGGTTCCACGAGCCTGAGCTGGGAGCCCTGGAAGCGCCAGCCGGGCACCTTGCCGAATTCGTATTTCCAGGCCCGCGACGACGGGTGCGGGCGTTGGTCCACATAGAGCACGCCACTGTCGATCCACGTCTTGGCGACGATGGACTTGGGCCGTTCGAGCCAGGCCAGACCCAATAGCTCGTTGCCTTCGATGCCGACGATCAGCACCGCGGGCACCATGTCGTCGGACTCCGGACCGGGCAAGCAGGTCACCGTGAGTGCCGCCTCGGCGCGCCCGTCGCCGGTCAGATCGCCGATCGCGATCTTCGACGGCTGGAACTGCGCCCTGGGCCAACCATCGACCGGCCCCGCCACGAGATCCTGCTCGATGGGCGCGAATATGGTGGTCACCTCGGGGCAGGTGTCCCGCACGATGTGGTTCAGGTTGATCGTCACGCGGGACCAGTCCAGCGTGAGCATCGGGTCCGGCGATGGTGAAGCGGGCGGGGTCGGCGAGCCCAGGACGGGCGGCGGTGAGTCGTCGTGGCGCACCAACCGCATCCCGGCCAGGCCGCCCAGGATGACGAGGACCATCGCGCCCGCGGCCGTGGCGACGCGCGCCCGCCGACGCCGGCCGGCGCGGTCGAGGACCTCCTGCGCG
>NZ_QJUG01000326.1 GCF_003426775.1 Allorhizocola rhizosphaerae
CGCCCGCGCCGCCGCCGCGGTTGCCTGAGCCGCCGCCGCGCCCGCGCGGTGAAGGCTTGCGGCCCTGCGACGCCGCTGTCCCGCCGCCTGCGCCAGCGCCGCCACCGATGCCCAGCGCCGGTGCCTGCTGGATCTGTGTCGTGCCGGAGCCTGCCGCGCCATCGATGGTGGGCGACGTGTATTGCAGGGCACGCGGCTGCTGACGCTGCCCGAAGCCCTTGGCCTGCACTTCGACCGACGATTCGCGCTCCGGCAGGGGCACGCCCTCCTGCGCGGGGGCGGCCTGACCGGTGGGCGCATCGGCGATCTGGACCTCGGCGTTGAACAGGAAGCCGACGGCCTCCTCCTTGATGCCGTCCATCATCTGGGCGAACATGTCGAAGCCCTCGCGCTGATACTCCACCAGCGGGTCGCGCTGTGCGTAGGCCCGCAGGCCGACGCCCTCCTGCAGATAGTCCATCTCGTAGAGGTGCTCGCGCCACTTGCGGTCGATGACCGCGAGCAGGATCTGCCGCTCGACCATGCGCATGGCCTCCGGGTGCGGCATGGACTCCTCGCGCCGCTTGTACGCCTCGTGCGCGTCCTGCTTGAGCCGCTCGATCAGGAAGTCCACGTCGAACGTTGTCCGGGTGCCGCCGGTCTCCTCTTCGAGCTCCTCGATGGTGACGCCAACCGGGTACAGCTGCTTCAAGTTGGTCCAAAGCTGGTCGAGGTCCCAGTCTTCGGCGAAGTTTTTGCCGGTCTCGATGGTGGCCCCATGCACGTAGGCGGTCACCACGTCATCGATCATCCGGTCGATCTGGTCGTGCAGGTCTTCACCGGCCAGCACGCGCGATCGCTCCGCGTAGACGACCTGACGCTGCTTGTTCATCACCTCGTCGTATTTGAGGACGTTTTTGCGGATCTCCGCGTTTTGCGCCTCGATCTGCGTCTGCGCGCTCTTGATCTGGCGGGTGACCATCTTGGACTCGATTGGTACATCCTCGGGGATATTGAATCGGTCCATCACCGCCTCGACCGCACCCGACCGGAAGCGCCGCATGAGATCGTCCTGAAGGGACAGATAGAACCGGGACTCGCCGGGGTCGCCCTGCCGGCCCGACCGGCCGCGCAGCTGGTTGTCGATGCGCCGCGACTCGTGCCGCTCGGTGCCCAGCACATAGAGCCCGCCGGCGGCCACGACCTCCTCGGCCTCGACCGCGCACGCCTCTTCCCACTTGGGCAGGATGGCCTGCACCTCTTTGTCGTAGGCCTCCTCGCCGAACTCCTCCTCGGTGATGCCGCGCTGGCGCAGCTCCGCCTTTGCCAGGAACTCGGGGTTGCCGCCGAGCAGGATGTCGGTGCCTCGACCGGCCATGTTGGTCGCGACGGTGACGCCGCCCTTGCGCCCGGCCTGGGCGACGATCTCGGCCTCACGCGCGTGGAACTTGGCGTTGAGCACGTTGTGCGGCACGCCACGGCGGCGCAGCAACTGCGACAGGATCTCGGAGTTTTCCACGGAGACCGTGCCGACGAGGACCGGCTGGCCCTTGGCGTGCCGCTCGACGATGTCCTCGACCACGGCCTGGAACTTGGCCTTCTCGGTCTTGTAGATCACGTCGGGCTTGTCCATGCGGATCATCGGCCTGTGGGTCGGGATCGAGATCACGCCGACGTTGTAGACCTTGTTGAACTCGGCGGCCTCGGTCTGCGCCGTGCCGGTCATGCCGGAGAGCTTGTTGTAGAGGCGGAAGTAGTTCTGCAGGGTGATCGTCGCGAGGGTCTGGTTCTCCTGCTTGATCTCCACGCCCTCTTTGGCCTCGATGGCCTGGTGCATGCCCTCGTTGTAGCGCCGGCCGTGCAGGATGCGGCCGGTGAACTCGTCGACGATCAAAACCTCGCCGTCGGAGACGATGTAGTCCTTGTCGCGCTTGTAGAGCTCCTTGGCCTTGATCGCATTGTTGAGGTATCCAACGAGCGGCGTGTTGACCGACTCGTACAGGTTGTCGATGCCGAGGCGGTCCTCCACCTTCGCGACACCGCGCTCGGACACCGCGACCGTGCGCTTGGACTCGTCGACCTCATAGTCTCCGGAGCCGTCCTTGCCCCGCTCCATCCGGGCGACGATCTTGGAAAATTCCGTATACCACCTCTGCGACTGCTCGGCGGGGCCGGAGATGATCAACGGGGTCCGCGCCTCGTCGATCAGGATCGAGTCAACCTCATCAACTATGGCGAAGTTGTGCCCCCGCTGCACCTGGTCCTCCCCCGACCATGCCATGTTGTCGCGCAGGTAGTCGAAGCCGAACTCGTTGTTGGTGCCATAGGTGATGTCGCACTCGTAGGCCTTCTTGTGCTCGACCGACGGCCGGTTGGGCAGCACCACGCCCACGGACAGGCCCAGGAAGCGGTGGATGCGGCCCATCCACTCGGCGTCGCGCTGGGCCAGATAATCGTTGACCGTCACGATGTGCACGCCGTCGCCGGACAGCGCGTTGAGGTAGGCCGGCAGCGTCGACACCAGGGTCTTGCCCTCACCGGTCTTCATCTCGGCGATGTTGCCGAAATGCAACGCGGCCCCACCCATGATCTGCACGTCGTAGTGGCGCTTGTGCAGCGTGCGCTTGGACGCCTCGCGGACCGTGGCGAACGCCTCCGGGAGCAGGTCGTCGAGGGTTTCCCCGTCAGCGAGCCGTGCCCGGTATTGATCGGTCAGCGCGCGCAGCTCGGCGTCGCTCAGATCAACGTAGTTCTCCTCGATGGAGTTGACGGCCTTCGCTATCGCTTCGAGCCGGCGCAGCATCCGCCCCTCGCCAGCACGCAGGATCTTCTCAAAAAACGACACGGGTTCGCTCCCCTAGACGGTTAACCGGACCCATCGTAGCGCCCACGGCGCCCGAAATGGCTTGCGGAATGTGGCAGTGTGAATTCATGACGCCACAGCCCCAGCCCGTGTTGCATGCCACAACCGAGCGCGGCGAAAAGATCATGCTCCGCCCCGCCGAGCCCGGCGACGTCGAGGCGATATTTACCGCCTGCACCGACCCGGAAACCCTCGCATGGACGACCCTGCCGCTCGACTATGACCGTGCGCGCGCCGTCGGGTTTGTCGAGGGTTACGCGCCGGGTTGGTGGGAGCGTGGCGACGGCGCCTGCTGGGTGATCGCCGATGCCGCCGATGCCTACGCCGGGCAGCTCGATCTTCGCATCGACCCGCGCGACCGGCAGGTCGCCGATGTCGGGTTCCTTACCGCGCCGCATGCCCGTGGCCGGGGCTACATGACCACCGCCCTGCGCGCGGCGTGCGAGTTCGGCTTCGAGCACCTGGGGCTGGAGCGCATCGAGTGGCGGGCGCACGTGGGCAACGACGGGTCGCGCAAGGTCGCCGGGCGGGTGGGCTTTCAGCTGGAGGGCGTCCAGCGCGCCGGGGTCGCCCAGCGCGGGCAGCGCCGCGACGCGTGGGTTGCGGCTCTGCTAAAAGGTGATCCACGGTGAAGGCGATCGAGGGCGAGGGGTTGCGGCTGCGCCCGTGGGAGCCGTCCGATGTGGACTTTTTGGTGGCGGCGATGGACGACCCGGAGATCCGGCGGTTCCTGCCGCACATGCCCGACCCATACACCGAGGATTCGGCTCGCTGGTGGATCGAGGAGGGCTCGGTCGCGGCGTGGGAGTCGGGCGGGGCCGCGTTTGCCGTGACCAACGACAGCACGGGCGAGATGCTGGGCGGCGCGGGCCTTGGCAGCGTCCTATCAAGACGGTTGCAGGGCGAGGTGGGGTACTGGGTGGCGCCGTGGGCACGCCGGCGCGGCGTGGCGACCAGGGTGACGAGGGTCGTCGCCCGCTGGGCGTTCGAGGGTGGCCTGCACCGCCTGGAGCTGCTCACGGCCCGGGAAAATCCGGCCAGCCAGCGGGTCGCCCTCGCGGCCGGGTTCGCGCGCGAGGGCGTGCGCCGCATGGCGGGCGCGCTCCCCGACGGTCTATGGCAAGACCTGGTGGTGTTCGCGCGGCTCAGCGACGACCCGGAGGGGCCGGTCAAGCGCGTGCTGCCCGACTTCCCGGGCGGCTGTCTGACCGACGGCGTGGTCCGGCTGCGCCCGCTGGGCCCGGCCGACGGCAAAGACTTCCGTGAGCTTAACGAGCTGCCGGAGGTGGCGCGCAACTTCATCGGCGACATGTCCAAGCTTGAGCAGCGGTGTGCCACGGCCGAGTCGGCCTGGCTCGCGGGCGAGATGGCCAACTGCATCATCGAGGACGCCGAGACGGGCGCGTTCGCCGGGGACATCTCGCTTAACTACCGCGAGGCGTTCACCGGCCAGGCGATGCTCGGCTACGGACTGCGCCCGGAGTTTCGCGGGCGGGGCTTCGCCACCCGTGCCGTGAAGTTGATCTCGGATTGGGCGTTCGAGGCCGTCGGGGTCAGCCGGCTCGTCGCCGGTACCTTCCCGGAAAACAAGGCCTCGCAACGGGTGCTGGAGCGGGCCGGATTCGAGCGGGAAGCGGTCTTCAAATCGGCTCTGCCGCTGCGCGACGGCACCCGGACCGACAACGTCCAGTTCGTCAGGCATCGCGCGGCGGTATGACGTAACCGATATCTACCTATTGCGATGAGGGCATGGAAGCCTTCGCCGCATGAATCGAGGTTCAATCACCGCCACCGCGGTGATCTTAACGTCCGCGGGCCTGGTCGCCGCCCTGACCATACCGGCGTTGGCCGGTCCCAGGCCCGATTCCACCGCTGAGGCCGCCGCCGCTGCCGGCATCTCGCCTCAGGTCTTCCAGGCGCTCGAGCGCGACCTCAAGCTCGACGCCGACGGTGTCCGGGTCCGCCTGGCCAACGAAACCAAGGCGAGCAAGGCGGACCTCAAGCTGCGCAAGGCTCTGGGACAGTCGTTCGCCGGCTCGTGGCTGTCCGGCGATGCCGCCACGCATACCGTCGCCGTGACCGATGCCGCCCTTGCCGAAGAGGTACGAGCCGCCGGAGCCCAGCCCCGCGTCGTCACCCACACCCTTGAGCAACTCGAAACGGCGTTGGCGCGCCTGGAAAACCCGCCCGCGGGCGTGCCCAGCCGGTACGTGGACGTGCCCACCAACAGCGTGGTCGTGCTCGCGCGCCCGGCCGCCGTCGAGACCGCGAAGGCATGGGTAGCGCGCAGCGGGGCCGATCCCACCGCCGTCCGGATTGAACAGTCCGATGAGGACCCCCGCCCGTTCATCGACGTCATCGGCGGCAACGCCTACTACATCGGCAGCGGGAGCCGTTGCTCGGTCGGCTTCTCGGTCAGCGGCGGCTTCGTGACCGCCGGGCACTGCGGCAGCACCGGCGCCACCACCTCGCAGCCGAGCGGGACGTTCCGCGGCTCCAGCTTCCCGGGCAACGACTACGCCTGGGTCCAGGTGGCCTCCGGCAACACCCCGCGCGATCTGGTCAACAACTACTCGGGCGGTACCGTGGCCGTCGCCGGTTCGACCGACGCCGCCATCGGCGCATCGGTGTGCCGCTCCGGCTCGACGACGGGCTGGCGCTGCGGCACCATCCAGGCGCGCAACGCCTCCGTCACCTACCCGCAGGGCACGGTCAACGGGCTCATCCGCACCAACGTGTGCGCCGAGCCGGGCGACTCGGGCGGCTCACTGATCGCGGGCAACCAGGCGCAGGGCGTGACCTCCGGCGGCTCCGGCAACTGCTCGGTGGGTGGCACCACGTACTTCCAGCCGGTCAACGAGATCCTGCAGGTCTACGGCCTGCAGCTGCTCACCAGCGGCGGCACTCCACCGACCACACCACCGACGGGCTGCAGCGGCCACGAGTTCTCCGTGGGCGGCACGCTGTCCAGCGGCGGCAACCAGTACCAGCCGAACGGCAGCTACTACTACTCGTCGACGTCGGGCACGCACCGGGCCAACCTGTGCGGCCCGAGCGGCACCGACTTCGATCTGTACCTACAGAGGTGGAACGGCAGCGCGTGGGCCACCGTCACCTCGTCCACCTCGCCGGGCAACACCGAAGCCGTCAGCTACTCGGGCACAGCCGGGTACTACCGGTACCGCGTCCACGCCTACAGCGGATCCGGCACGTACACGCTGGGCTATTCAAACCCGTGATGTGACAAGCGAAGCGGTCTGCTCACCACGCCAAGGTGAGCAGGCCGTAGTCGTACGCCTTGCGGCGGTAGACCACACTGGGGCGCCCGGAGTCCTTGTCGTGGAACAGGTAGAAGTCGTGCCCGACGAGCTCCATCTGGTAGAGCGCGTCGTCGACGGTCATCGGCTCACCGGAGAATTCCTTCTCCCGCACGATGCGCCAGGGCTGGCCGTCCTCCGGCTCGGCGAACAGGTCGATCCGGCCGTTGGCGCCATTGGGCGTCCGCACGGCTTGCTCGGGCTCGGCGTCGGCCTCGGTTTTGGCCAGCGGAGGCTCAAACAGGGCGAGTTTGGCGGTCGCTTCGGCCACGGAAATAGGCGCATGGCGCCCGCGGTGCACGCGGCGCCGGTCGGCTACCTTGCGCAGCTGGCCGTCCAGCTTGCTGATCGCCAGGTCGAGGGCGGTGTAGAAATCGGCCGCCGTCGCGGCCGCGCGCACCACCGGTCCCCGGCTGAAGCACGTGATCTCGACTCGCTGGCAGTGATCGTTTTGGCGCGGATTGCGCTCATGGAATAGTTCGACGTCAATGCGAATCAGTTTCTGGTCGTAACGCTCGACTTTGTGCAGCTTCTCTGCCACGTGCACTCGGTAATGATCCGGCACTTCAACGTTAAGACCCTTGACGACGATGTCCACGCCTGACCTCCCACACAGATTTGTTAAGAGTCGTGTAACCCGCCAGGGCCACACACCCCGGGGGCTCTGTCGGCCACTAACCCCCTCTCCCAACTGGTGGTTGACTTCAGACGCTAGCTGGTCTTCGCCAACTCGTCACCCCTTGTACCAAGGTTGTTTTTGCGGGATTCGCCCGTTAGTGCCCGGACGTGATCAAGCGGACACCCCGGCCGGGGTGGCGGCGGCGGGTCGCGGCGACCGCGACGCATGCATCGACCTGAATCCCGTTCTGCGCCAACACGTCGGCGGCCGCGGCCAGGGTGACGCCCGTCGTGATCACGTCATCGACCAGGACGACGGATGCGTGCGTCGCAGCTCGGGCCGTATGGGCGAGGCCGGCGCGGCGCACGGCGAACGCCGCGCGGGCCGCTTCGGCGCGGCGCGAGGCATCGAGACTCGTCGAATCGGCGCGAGGGCGGGCGCGCAGGGTCGCGT
>NZ_QJUG01000327.1 GCF_003426775.1 Allorhizocola rhizosphaerae
GGTGCGAGAGGGGGTCATCGGGCCTGGCCGACAGCGGCGGGTGGGAGGCCGAGGCGAGACGCACGCGGCCATGAGGCTCCGACAGGCGGGCCGGCTCGGGCAGGCGCCGCACGGCCCGGCGGGCGCGCAGGTTCAGCAGCATCACGGCCGGCGCGACCGCCCACGACACGATGCTCCACCAGCCGTGCAGCATGGTCTCGGCCGTCACCTCACGAAACACGGCCAGCCCACAGTCGCGGCAGTAGGGCCCGGTCTCCGCCACGACTCGCACCATCGCGATGTAGCCACGGTGAGCCCGAAGCACCACGTCCGCCGCAGGCCCGTGACCGCACACCCTGCACTCCAGCATCCCGCTCACGGGCAGCGATGCTACTGCGTCGGTCTGGCCGGGAAATTCGTAGTCCACGCTGGACGGATGTGGTTTGATCGACTGCACTATGGATACGACGACGGAACTGGCGGGTTCGCCGTGGACGCGGGGGAGCCTCGCGGCCGAGCTGGCGGCGCTGGGCGTGCGGCCCGGGTCGGTGCTGCTGGTGCACTCGTCGCTCAAATCGCTGGGCTGGGTGTGCGGTGGCCCGGTTGCCGTGGTCCAGGCGCTGCTGGACGCGCTGGGCCCCGACGGCACCCTGGTCGTGCCCACGCACACCCCCGACAACTCCGACCCCGCCGCATGGCAGCACCCGCCAGTCCCCGAATCGTGGTGGCCGGTGATCCGCGAGCACATGCCCGCCTTCGACCCGGCGGTCACCCCGAGCCGCTGGATGGGCCTGATCTCCGAGACGGTGCGGACCTGGCCGGGCGCACGCCGCAGCGCCCATCCGCAGGTGTCGTTCGCCGCGCTTGGCCCGGCAGCGGAGGAAGTCGTTGCGGGTCACCGGCTTGACGACATGCTCGGCGAGTCGTCCCCGCTCGGCGCGGTCTCTCGGCTCGACGGTGATGTGCTGCTGCTCGGGGTGGGGCACGACAGCAACACGTCCCTTCACCTGGCCGAGTATCGCCTGCCCGCACCGCCCCGGCTCCGACAAGGCGCTGCGATCTTCGAGGATGGGCGGCGCGCGTGGGTCTGGTGGGAGGACGTCGATATCAGCGAGCACGATTTCGAACGCCTTGGCGAGGACTTCGACGACACCGGCGCGGTCGCGATGGGCCCGGTCGGTGCGGCCGCGTGCCGGCTGATGCGCCAGCACGCGGCCGTGGATTTCGCGGTCGGTTGGTTCTCCAAGCACCGCCAAACCGTTACAGAGTAAGCGTCCAGCTGTTGATGTAGCCCGTGTCGGCCGACGCGGCGTCGCGTACCCGCAGCCGCCATGTGCCGTTGCTCGCCTCCGACGACAGGTTCACGCTGAACGTCTGGTCGATGTTGTCGGCGCTGCCTCCGGCTCGGTTGTGCAGCAGGTAGAGGGTGCCGTCCGGCGCGACAAGATTCACAATCAAATCGCCCTTGTACGTGTGGACGATGTGCACTTCGACCGCCGATGTGGCCGAGGCGTTCCCACTACAACCCGCGATCGTGATCGAAGACTCCACGGTGGACAGATCCGGGATCGTGACGTCCGTGCCGTTCGTGCCGCTGCAACCCGGCGCGCCGTTGACGGTCAACGCAAACGATGTGCTGCGCGTCGCGTCCGCCCCCGTCCCGGTAACGGTCACGGTGAACGTGCCGGGGGACGACCCGCTCGCGGCCGCGCTCAGCGTGAGCGTCGACGACCCACCGGAGGTGATCGAGGCCGGGCTGAACGTCGCCGTCACGCCGCTCGGCAGCCCGGTCGCCGACAGCGTGACCGGTTGCGCGCCGCCGTTCGTGACCGTCGTGTTGATGGTCGTGGTGATGGACGAGCCAGGGTTGACCGACCCGGACACGGGCGACGCCGCGATCGAGAAGTCGTTGCCGGCGGGCGTGCCCACCGCGAGCGTCCACAACGCGTAGGCCGCGGCGTCCGCGGCCCGGTTGAGCACGGTGTCGCTGATGTTGCTCGGGAACGTGTCGCACGAGCGGTGGTAGCACGGGTCGAAGGCCGACTGCGTACCACCCCATTTGGCGACTTGAGCGGCGGTCTTCACGCGGGAGGCTCCCGCCGCCACGCCCGAGGTCTGGATCCCGGCGGCGTTGAACGACGCGTCGTCTGACCGCCCGACCCCTTCCGTGTTTTCCTCGGTCTGCACACCGATCGAGTCGTAGTAGGCCTTCAGGGTCTGCCCGAGCGCGCTCGTGATGCGGTTGATGAAGTAGCCGCCGTTCGTGGACGCGACCATGTCAAAGTTGAGGTACCCCCTGATGCGCGTGCGGTCGGCCGAGCTCAGCCGGGCCACGTAGAACTCGGACCCGTTGAGGCCCTGCTCCTCGTCGGTCCACCAGGCAAAGCGGACGTGCTTGGTGAGCGTCGGGTTCTGGGCCGCGAGCACGAGCGCAATCTCCAGCAGCATGCTCGAGCCCGACCCGTTGTCGTTGACGCCAGGCCCGGCGGACACGCTGTCGAGGTGGGCGCCCAGCATGATGACCTGCTCGGGGTCGCCGCCCGGCCAGTCGGCGATCACGTTGGGCCCGGACCCGCTCGTGCAGCCGGACGTGCAGTTCTGCTTCACGACCGAGTACCCGGCCGCGACCAGCCTGTCGTAGACGTAGTTCACCGATGCGGTGTAGCCGCTGGTGTTGGAGCGCCGGTTCCCGCCGTTGTTTGTGGCAATGGTCTGGAACTGTTGCAGGTGGGCCCGCATGTTGGCGAGCGAGATGTCGGGTGGCGCGAGCACCTGCACGCCCGCCACGGAGGTGGGAATGGCCAGCGCCACACCGCCCGCGAGCGCCAGCGCCATGAGCCCACGCACAATCGAGTACTTCCTCATCCGTACTCCTCACAGGGGTTGTCTGTTCGCGTGAGGATAGAGGGTGCAGTGATTCATGTGAATAGCCGCATGTGATTATGGGCCCGATGTCCGTTTCCCGGATTGACTTTGGCTGTATGGGTAGACAGCGGGTGAACCACACGCCACCATCTGTAGCAGGACGTCAACCGCAGGAGGTGATCGTGAAGTATCCACCCCTGGACGAACTGAAGGCCACCGTGCTGGATCCCGCGCCGAAGATCCGGGACGTCATCGCCGACGCGCCCCGGCTGGCCCACACGGTGGCAGATCTCGAATCCGACCGGCGGGCGATCCTCGCCGCGTTCGACGTGTTGTCGCGGGAAGTGCACGACAGCCGCAGGGTCGACGAAAGTGCGGCCGACGACCTGGTGCAGCGGCTGACGGCATACCGGCAGAGAGCCGCCGATCTCCTCTATCAGGCATACGGCGTCGACCTCGGCGGTGAAACCTAAAAGGCTCGATCCGCGTCCAAGCCCGTATGAGACGTCTCCTGTGCCTGGCTGTTGTTCTCGTCGCCGCCGCCACGACCGCGACAGGTTGTGCAAAGGCCCCGGATACGGGCGGTCCGGGGGCGCCCGACAACGACAAGTCCGCGTTCGACCAGCGAGCCGCCCAGGTGGCGGTGGCCTGGCAGGCCGGCGGAATCGGTGACGACTGGACCAAGGGATTCGTCCCGGTGCAGGATCTCACCATCGCACCCGAGGACGGCTTCCCCAGCAGCGAGGCCAAGATGGCGTTCCAGGCGGGCTGGTTCACCACCTCGGCGCAACTGCCCGCGCAGGCGGGCACGGGGGCCATCGTTTACCCGGACGGCACCAAGCAGGAGGTACCAACGGTAAGCGCAGCCGACGCGTACAAGGCGATCGACCAGGGCGACGCGGGCTGTCCGACCTGTGTGTCGCTCGACGTGACCAAGGCCGAGGCGGGGACGGCGCCGGTCAGAACAAGCCGAGGAGTGGCACAGGTACCGGTTTGGAAGTTCACCATCGAGGGCATCAAGAACCCCGTGGCGCGGGTCGCGGTGTCCCCGGAAGTGACAAAACCGCTGCCAACACCGTCCATTCCGGAATGGAGCCGCGACGCCGCGCTGGCAAGCGCGCAAGACCTGGTGGCAGTCAAGGACTCGGTGATCGAGTTCCGGCTCGGCGTCGGGGCTTGCGACAAGGACATGACAGGACTGGTTTGGGAGTCTGATCAGGTGGTCGTGATCGGAGGGTCGGTGACCCCGCCGGGGCCGGAGATGGCGTGCACCGCGCAGCTCGTGCTGCACCCGGTGCAGGTCAGCACGGCCAAGCCGATCGGCAACCGGGTCATCCTCGACGCGATCACGGGCCAGCCGGTGCTGTTGATGCAGTCCCACCTCTCGTAACCCCTTTCGTGAGAAGACCCGCGGCGGGCTGATTCCTCCCCTATCAGCCCGCCGCAACTACACTCCCGCCCATGCAGTTGATCGGTGAGCTCGCGCCCGACCGGCCCCTGGTCGTGGTCGCGATGCCGGAAGAGGCCGCCTATCTGGGGACCGACCTTCCCGTGCTGGTGATGGGTGTGGGCAAGGTGTGCGCCGCGATCGCCGTGACGTGGGCGCTGTCCGGGCCGGTGCGGCCGTGCGAGATCATCAACTTGGGGACGGCGGGCGCGTTGCGCGCGGGCTTGAGTGGTACCAACGAAATAGGCTTAATTCTTCAACACGATTTCGACGGCGACAGCATCCAGGCGCTGGTCGGCCGCGCCTACGGGGCGCCGCTGCGGCTGGCCGACTCGGGGCTGGCGCTGGCCACCGGGGACGTTTTTGTGTCGGATCCCCAACAGGCGGCTGCGCTGGCCGAGCGGGCGGACCTGGTAGACATGGAAGGCTATGCCGTGGCGGCTGCTGCCCTATCTTTGGGGGTACCTGTCACAGCCTGCAAACACGTGAGCGACTCGGCGGACGGCCAAGCCGTCAAGAGCTGGACATCGACGGTTGCCGAATGCTCGCGGGCGCTGGGCGTCTGGCTGGCCGGATATGCGGCACAGCGAGGTTGGGCCGTTTCGCCCGCGCAAGGGTCATAGAAATTCGCGTGGCATTCGCTAGGGTGCGAGACATGGCATCGCGAGATCCGTGGATGACGCCGAAAGACCTGGGGCGAGGTGTGGTGAAGTCATATACCGGGCACCTGCTGGTCGCCATGCCAACCCTGCGTGACCCGCACTTCGAGCGGACCGTGGTCTTCATGCTCGCGCATGAGGCCGATGGTGCGCTGGGAGTGGTCCTCAACCGGCCCACCGGCGTCAGTGTTGCCGAGGTGCTGCCGGGCTGGGAACCTCTGGTCAGCGGGCCGCAGGTGCTGTTCGAGGGTGGGCCGGTCGGGCCGGACTCGGCCATCTGCGTGGCGCGGGCAAAGCCGGGCGTGGCAGGCTTCGTCGGGTTCAGCCGCATCATCGGGCAGATCGGCACCCTGGACCTGAGCCAGGAGCCGGCCCGCGTGGCGGAAAGGCTGGAATATGTCCGGGTTTATCACGGATACGCCGGATGGGGGGCCGGGCAGCTCGAAAAGGAAATCGAGGAAGGCTCGTGGTTCGTCTTCAGCGCCCTGCCCAGTGATCCCTTCCTGGCCCAGCCGGAAGACCTCTGGCAGCTCGTCCTGCGCCGCCAAGGCGGCCTCACCGCCGCTGTCGCCCACTTCCCACCCGACCCCCACCTCAACTGACACGCACTACGTATCCTGATTTCGCGATCAAGTGGGGGGCGTGTACTATTTCGCAGGTGCCTCCGCCGGGGTGGGGGCCGAAACCAGGTTTTTGGGGCTGTGGCGCAGCTGGTAGCGCACCACACTGGCAGTGTGGGGGTCAGGGGTTCGAGTCCCCTCAGCTCCACCAATTTTGATCAAGAAAAACGCCCTGGTGGGACATGATCCTCAAATCCAGGGCGTTCCGTGTTTCCATCCGTGGATCATGCGCGTGCCAGATCAGTCTTTGATCTTGTTTCTCGCCTCCTCGATCAGCTCGTCCAGCGCGGCAGCGATGGCCTCGTCGCGATCGCGTGTCGCGTGTTGGTAGATCATGGCGGCTCGTGTGCTGGAGTGCCCGATCCTGGCCATTAGCTCCTTCAGGGTCCCCCGCTTCGAGCCGACCAGGTGCTACCCGTGTAGCGGAGGTCGTGCAGGTGGAGATCCATGTCGTTCGGGATTCCGGCATCTTTGAGCGCCTTCTTCCACACCCGGTTGAAGTTCCTCCGGCGCGGGATGCCGCCCTGTGGCCCGACAAACAGCCGCCCAGTCGCTCCAGGCTGCGCGTAACGCTCAAGGTGGAGCTTGATGTCGGCTCGTAGCGCCTGCGGCAAGCTGATGGGCCGCTTGCCCGCTCGCGACTTCGGATCGTCGTCATGCTGGCTGCCGTCCTCCATTTCCGCCGTGGCGCGTCTAACGCGAAGCCCCATCCATCGAGGTCGATGCTGTGCTCGATGCGGGAAAGCTTGGCCTCCCGCTGCGGGTCGGTCGACTCTTTCCACGTTTTGGTTCGCTGGAAAGTGATTTCGTGTTGTGCAGAAGCTGCCGCAGCCGCTCCCGACCGACAGTCACGATCTGGTCCGGGTTGGCGCCCAGGAATCAGCCAGCTTACGCAGACTCCAGTGGGTGAACGGCAGCCCCAACTTGATGGGGCGGGCGTTGGCCGTCGCGACGATAAACGCCTCATCCTCGCCACTGATGCGGCAGGGACGGCCACCCGCCCACCGAGGGCCCAGGCTGGACATCCCCATCTGGTTGAACCGGTGAATCACTTCACGCACCCGGGTCCTCATCAGCCTTCACCAAGCGCGCGATGACCGGCACGCTGTTGCCGCCCGCCGAGGCGAGTACAACCAGTGCACGGCGGTAACGCACCACCGCCCCGGTGCTGCGGCGCACGATCCGCTGCAAACGCTGGCCTTCCTGATCACTCAGACGCCGTACCCGAACAGGCTCTGTCACCCCGACAGCATCGGCGCCACCCACGCACGGTCCCGCAACCGACCGGCATGTCGAACTGATCAACCAACCCGGCGAACGTTCGTGGACACGGCACTAGCAACGGCACAACGGCTGGTAGGTGTTGGCCGGGACTACTCCCTGCAGCCGGAAGTTCTTCGTCCCCATTCGTGCGAAACATCTGTCCGCCATACGTCTGAGGTGGATCCATCCATTTTAGAGACGGGTCTGTTTCAGTAACGGTGTTTCCGGCGGATCTTCAGTAGTTCTCGGCGGCCGGGAACCGGTCACCGAACGTGATGGCGAAAGCGTTGAGGACTGGCTTCCAACGCACCGCCCATCGGGTCTTGCCGGTACCGATCGGATC